>DASRCF010000026.1:0-38728 GCA_035653255.1 Chloroflexota bacterium | reverse complement strand
AACGAGATCACGCCGATGGCACGCTGGGAGTGGGTTCGCTGGGTCAATGCCACCAGGAACCCCGACACGCGCCGGCGGCGGGTGGAGGTGACCATCTCGAAGATGAGCAACGGCAAGCGACGGCCCTGCTGTTTCAACCTGGCCGCATGCACCGACCCTGAACTGTCAAAGAACGGGAGGCTTCTGGAGCCGGCGTAGATGGTTTCGGCCCGCCGGCCGCTGCCGCAGCCTAGTCGGCGGCGAACTGGAGCACGTTGTCGCGGATGCCCTTGTCGATCTCGGCCGACACGTCGGGATTCTGTCGCAGGAACTCCTTGGCGTTCTCGCGGCCCTGCCCGAGCCGGTGCGGCCCGTACGTGTACCAGGCGCCGCTCTTCTCCACGATTCCCATCTCCAGGCCGACGTCGAGGATCCCGCCTTCGCGTGATATGCCGGTGTCGTGCATCATGTCGAACTCGCACTGTCGAAACGGAGGCGCCACCTTGTTCTTCACCACCTTGCACTTGACCCGAATCCCGATGCTGTCGGAACCCTGCTTGATGGTTTCGACGCGACGAACCTCGAGTCTCAGGGAGGAGTAGAACCGCAGCGCGCGGCCTCCGGTGGTCGTCTCCGGGTTCCCGTAGACGACTCCGATCCGCTCTCGGAGCTGGTTGATAAAGATGACCGTAGTCTTCGAGTGATTGATGGCCGCGGTTACTTTGCGCAGGGCCTGCGACATCAAACGGGCCTGCAGCCCGACATGAGAATCTCCCATCTCGCCCTCTATCTCGGCGCGAGGGACCAGGGCAGCCACGGAGTCGACCACTATGACGTCGATGGCGCCGCTCCGCACCAGCGTTTCCGCGATCTCGAGAGCCTGCTCACCGGTGTCAGGCTGAGCGATGAGCACGTCGTTAACGTTGACGCCGATCCTCGCCGCATAGATGGGATCGAGGGCGTGCTCGGCGTCGATGTAGGCCGCGAGGCCTCCGGTCCGCTGGGCCTCGGCAATGACGTGAAGCGCGAGGGTTGTCTTGCCCGACGACTCGGGTCCGAAGATCTCGGTGACGCGGCCGCGCGGAAGTCCACCGACGCCCAGGGCAATGTCGAGGGCTATGGAGCCGCTTGGAATGACCTCGACTTGCATGGCATGGTTGTCGCCGAGGCGCATGATGGCGCCCTTGCCGAACTGTCGCTCGATCTGAGACATCGCCAGGTCCACGGCACGGTCGCGCTCGGATACACCCGTCTCTTCCGGCCTAGTCGCGGTTACCATGGCTTACCCACTCCCTTTCCTTATCTCCACAGTTTAGTACATATGTCCGCATTGTGGCGAGCCTCGGCTCGGAAGCTCTGACCCGAATCATACAGCATGGGCGGTCGAGATTCGTGTTTCGAGTTCCGGGTTTCGAGTTTCGAGTTGGAGCTTCGCATCCGAGGCCGGACTCATGGGCAAGGGCGGTCATTCTTACTCCCAACGGAAACGGAGCACGGCCAGGGCGAAAGCAGCCGCCGTCCAGCCTGACAGAACCGAGAGATCGACCCAGATGGCCGACAAGCCGTTGCCGTCATTGAGCACCCGATGGAGCGCGTCGCTGAGGTAGGTGAGCGGCAGCACGTGAACGGCGCCCTGCAGGCCGGTCGGCAGCTCACTCAGGGGCAGGAAGACGCCTGAGAGAAACATCATGGGAAATGTCAGGGCGGAGGCCACCCCGCGTGCCGCCTCACTGGTGCGCGTGAGCCCGGTTACGAGGAAGCCGAGCGCAACAAAGCAGGCCGTGCCCAGCAGGATGCAGAGCCACGCCAGCGCCCAGCTGCCATGGGTGTGGGCGTGGAACACGAAGAGGCCTACGAGGATCAGGACCGCCACTTGAAGGACGACCATTACAGCCCGGCCGATTATCTGGCCTCCGAGAATCTGCAACGGTGTCAGGGGCGTGACCAGGAAGCGACGGAGCACCCGGCGCTCGCGCAGATCCACGAGTGCCATGGCCACCGACTGAATTCCGGCCACCAGGACGGTGTACGCAAGCATTGACGGCAGGTAGAAGTCCAGAGTGGTCACGTTGGTGGTGTTTACCTTGCTTGGCTGAACGACCATCGAGGGCGGGTGGCCGCTGACAGATTGGGCGAAATCGTTGACGATGAGCGCCACGGCGCTCTCAGCCAGCGATGCCAGCTGCAGCTGGTTGCGGTCGAGGTAGGTCAGGATTCTCGCCGGTGATCCCCCGCGACTGGCGATCGCAGTCTCGACACCGCGCGGGATGACCGCCACGAGCACAACGCTGTCGCTCTTGAGCCGCTGCTGCTCGTGTCTCAGTGACCCTGTCTCGACGCTGAGGCCCTTTTGCGACTTGAGGGCTCGCACCAGGCTCTTCGAGACTGCTCCACCATCCTGATTGACGATACCGATGGCCAGGCTCCGGTTCCCGGCGCTGAAGATGGTGCCGAAGAGGCCCATGATGAATACCGGCAGAAGCAGTGTGAACACCAACGCCGTCCGCTCCCGCAGGGACGTCCGCAGCACATTTCCGATGATGGCGAGAAGCCCCCTCACACCCGCAAGGTCCTCCCGCTCAGGGCGATGAAGACATCCTCGAGCGTTCCGGTTCGCACTCGCAGGTCGCTCATTGACCGAACCGCCGGCGCCCACGCTCCCCGGGGTTCGAAGAGCTCCGTGAGGACCTTCTCGGGGGCTTCCGTGTGCAGAATCACTCGCGTGCCCTCGACCTCGAGGCGTTCCACCCCCGGGACCGACGTCAGTGCCGACTCATCCAGCTCCGAGGTCTCGAACTCGACCGCGGTACCAGGTGCATACCGTGCCACGAGCCGTGCAGGAGTGTCAAGGGCAACGATCTTTCCGCGATCGATCATCGCCACGCGGTCGCAGAGCCGCTCGGCCTCCTCCATGTAATGCGTCGTCAGCATCACGGTCTTTCCCGACTCCCGGATCCCGGTGATGACATCCCACAGATTCAGCCGCGCCTGGGGATCGAGGCCCGTCGTCGGCTCGTCAAGAAAGACCAGGTCGGGGTCGTTGACGAGCGCCAGGGCAATCGACAGACGCTGCAGCTGCCCTCCCGACAGCTTTTCAGTGTAGGCGTGCGCGCGTTCGGTGAGCCCGAACTCTGCCAGCAGGTCGTCAACCTGCCGGCCTTGGCGATAGAACGCCCGAAACAGCCGAATAGCCTCGGCCGCCGTCGTCTTCGGCGGTAATGCAGTTGCCTGAAGCTGCACTCCGATCCGCTGCTTGATGCTGCGCGCTTGGTGGACGACCGACTGTCCCAGAACGGTCGCGTCGCCGGCATCAGGGGTTCGCAGCCCCTCGAGCATCTCGAGTGTGGTGGTCTTGCCGGCACCATTCGGCCCCAGAAGTCCGAAGATCTCCCCGGCGGCTACCTCGAAGGACACGCCGTCGACCGCGGAAAGAGCGCCATATCGCTTCATCAGTCCGTAGGCCTCGATCACGATACGGCCGCCGGGCGGAGGTCCGGCGACGTAGCCCTCGGTCCGTGACCCCGCCTCGACGGTCTGGTCGAGGCCTCCGTCCAAGGTGGCGTTGGTCCCGGCCGACGGTTGCTGCAAGCGCTCCTGCAGTTTCTTGAAGATGTACCAGGCAAGCACGACGGGTCCTCCGGCGAGCGATACATCAGTGTATTGGGAAGAGCGACGGATTCCGGACCGGAAAGCAAGCCGGACGACTGAGAATCGGAGCCTTCCCGGGGGGACCGCTCGCCCCATCGGCTACCGCCGGAATCCGCCGTCTAGTCTGAGACGTGAGCACGTCACAGCCTGAGCAGAGCTACGCAGAGAGCCGAGCCATCGGCGATACCGTGGTCACGGTCATCAACGAGGCGAGTGGGCGCTACCGTCCGGAGCTGGTCGACGGCAGCGGCCAGGAGATCAATCCAGATGGGGCCGAGGACGTTGAAATTCCGATCGCCTTCAACGTGGTGCACATCCGCACTCCCGCCGGCCGATTGCTGGTCGACGCCGGCTTCGACGACCCGGATTCTCGATGGGGAAGAGCCTTTGCCGAGGAGTGGAGCGGCCTGACGAGGACACCGGGGTTGGCGCCTGCACTGGCTGTTCTGGGCGAGAACTCCCTCGAACCCGGACTGATTGCTCTCACTCACGTCCACTTCGACCACATGGCGGGCCTGACCGTCGACCGTGCCGGTGGCTTCGCTCCGCGCTTCCCAAGCACTCTGGTGTACGTAGGACGCGGCGACTGGGAGAACCCGCAAGAAGAGGACGACGCGGCGGCTGATATCCACGAGCGGCTTGCCGTCATCGAGGCATCCGGCCATCTCAGACTGGTTGACGGCGAGCGGGAGCTGCTACCGGGGGTCAGCATGATCGTCACCGGCGGCGAATCGCCCGGGCACACCGTAATCCGCCTTCGCTCAAAGTCGGAGACCTTCTTCGCAGTGGGAGATCTCTTTCACTTCGACTTCGAAGTCGAGCATCCGGACTGGATGCCGCCTTGGGCCGACCGCACCCGCATGATCCAATCACGCCGGCGCATCCTCGAGGAGGCAGCGGAGTCTTCCGCCACAGTGGTGTTCTCCCATCATCCCTTTCCGCCGTGGGGACGAATCGTGAAATCGCACGGCGGGTATGCGTGGCGGAAGAGCTAGACATAACGGAGCCGAGGGAGGAGAGGCACGTGGGCTCCGATCACGTTCCGAGAGAGGTAGATATGGACACGATTAGGCCTGAAGAGACCGAGTCCTCAGAGCGCATCTACGACGGTTCCCTGATCGCCGTCCGCAGAGATCAGGTGAGGCTGCCAAACGGCGGGACGGCAACACGGGAGATCGTCGAGCATCCACCGGTGGTGGCCATGCTGGTGACGGGCTCCGATGGACGGCTACTCATGGTGCGCCAGTACCGGAAGCCGGTCGAGCAGACGCTGCTCGAGATTCCGGCCGGCGGGATCGAGCCCGGCGAGTCCGAGCTCGAAGCGGTCAAACGCGAGATGCGTGAGGAGACCGGATACGAGCCTCGCCGCGTGGAACGCCTCCTCACCATCTATCCCACACCTGGCGTCTCGGATGAGGTCATGCACCTCTATCGCGCCTGGGACCTTCAGGGGGACGGCCGGCCGACCGAGGCTTCCGACCAGCTCGAGGTCGAGTGGTTGGAAACCGGCGCGGCTATCAGCATGGCGCGCCGAGGTGAGATCGTCGATGCCAAGTCGGTGGTGGCGATCCTCATGCTAGAATCCGCCAGTAAACATAACGAGGGGCGGGGCGCCCGCTAGGCGAGCGTGAGATGGCGATTGGTCAGGCCCTGACGGTATCTCGGCGCGGCTTCCTGGCGCCACCTTCTCCAGTCCGCAAGCTCATGCCGCTGGCAGTCGCGGCCGGCGCCCGCGGGATCAAGGTGCACCACGTCAACATCGGCCAGCCGGATATTCCCGCTCCAATCGAGATGCTCGAAGCCATCCGCGGCTACAGCTCATCCCTCCTTCCCTACGCGCCCTCGAGAGGGATGCCGGAGACGATCGCGGCCTGGACTGACTACTACAGCATCCATGGCTATGGATTCTCGCCGGAGCAGATCATCGTTACCACGGGGGGCAGCGAGGCGTTGTGGTTCGCCTTCATGGCGGTGGCGGACCACGGCGACGAGATTGTTGTCTTCGAACCCACATACGCCAACTACTTCGGCTTTGCCTCCTCGGCCGGGATCCGGCCCGTCGGCGTGCCGCTGGATCCGGCAGGCGGTTTCCACCTCCCGGACCTCGCCACCGTCGAGGAGCACATTGGGCCGGCGACCCGTGCCATCTGCATCGCCAACCCCAACAACCCGACTGGAACCGTCTACTCCGCGGCCGAGCTGGGCATGCTGCTGGAGCTGGCCGAGCGCCACAACCTGTTCATCATCACCGACGAAACCTACCGTGAGCTGGTCTTTGACGGAGCCCGGTTTGAGAGCATTTTTCATATGGCTCGCGAGGCCGGCCGGGAGGACCACATCATCATCGCCGACAGCATCTCGAAGCGCTTCTCGGCGACCGGAGCGCGGATCGGCTGTCTGGCCACCACCAACGAGGAGGTGATGGACGCGGTAGGACGCTTTGCCCAGGCGCGCCTGTCCGCGCCGACGCTCGACCAGCTCGCCGCCGTGCCCGTCCTCTCCAACCCCATCCCCTACACCGACTGGTTGCGGGGCGAATACGAGAAGCGTCGGAACGTGGTGTTCCAATGCATCTCCGAGGATGCACGCATCCGCTGCCGGATGCCGAGCGGATCCTTTTACATCATGGTGACGCTTCCCATCGACGATTGCGACCGCTTTGCCGCCTGGCTCTTGACCGACTTCGAGTCTGAAGGGGAGACTCTGATGGTCGCGCCGGGCTCCGGGTTCTATCTCGCGCCGGACGCCGGTCTCGATCAGGCTCGCCTGGCCTTCGTCCTGAACGAAGATGACCTGGCACGGGCGGTGACCCTCCTGTCTGAAGCTCTCGACCGGTATCCGATGGGGCCGGTGGCGGGCCACGCGTGAAAGCGATGTCCAACGGTGCGCAGGCCGCCGTCGAGGCCGACAGCCCGATCTGGCAGCAGATTGACAGTTTTCTCGATCACCTCGCGGCCGAGCGTGGATTCTCGGCCAACACCGCCGGCGCCTACCGCAACGATCTCAAGCAATTCGCCGCTTTCTTGGCAGACCGTGATGCGACCATCTGGATGCTGGATCCCGAGACACTCCATGCCTATCAGGTCTGGCTGCTCGAGCGGCGGTATGCCGACACCACCCTGGCCCGTAAGATTGCCGCGGTTCGGTCATTCCTGAACTTCCTCCGTCAGGACGGAGTAATCGAGCGCGATCTCGCATCCCACCTCGACTCGCCCGCCGTGGGCAAGTATCTGCCACACGCCATCTCTGAGCGTCAGGTCGAAGACCTGCTGGCCATGCCAAAGGGTGACAGCCCCACTGGTGTGCGCGACCTCTCGATGCTGCGGATGCTGTGGGCCACGGGAATGCGCGTCAGCGAGCTGGCCGCACTCAACCTGTCGAGCGTCGATCTCCAGACCGACACCGTCCGCTGCCTCGGGAAAGGAGGCAAGGAGCGGCAAATCCCATTCGGCATGCATGCGCGAGACGCCCTGGTCCGCTATCTGGACGAGGGCCGTCCCTATCTGAGGCGTCGGGCTGATGAACCCGCTCTATACCTGAACCACCATGGCGAGCGGCTTACCCGCCAGGGCTTTTGGCTCATTCTCAAAGCGTACTCCCGTGCGGCCGGGATCGACAAGATCAGCCCGCACACTCTGCGGCACTCGTTCGCGACCCACCTCCTGAACAACAACGCCGATCTGCGCGTGGTCCAAGAGCTTCTCGGTCATTCCAACATCTCGACCACACAGATCTATACCCATATCAGCCGCGAGCGTCTCCGCGCCGTATACGACCGGGCGCACCCTCACGCCCAGCTGAGTGGCGAGTAGCCTTCGCTGGAGCCGCTACGTCGCCGGCCTTCTGGCGATTATCGCCGTGGTCGCCGTTTGTCTGGCGGTCGTCGACTCACGGGGAACGTCGTCTGCGACGAAGCACCCACACGCCGGCGCCGGACGACGGCCAAAGTCGGGTGAAAGCCTCAGCGATCTCCTTCAGCGTCCCGTCCCGGTCAACAATCTCTGGGCTGAAACCAGCCAGCTGAAGCTTGGGGGCCGCCGAGTTCCCCGCGTAGTCAACGCTCGCCCGCCCCACTATTCGCCGGGCCACTCGGATAGGTTCTGGGTGTTCGACTCGGCCGACGACACCTACCACCGTTACCGGGCGACGATCATCTGCGAGACGCCGCACCTCTACCTCTACATCCAAGACGGCTTAACGTACAGCCGCCCGAAGGCCTGCCGCTCCGCTCATCGGTTCGAGACAGTGATCTATCCGCTCGACCGGCGCATCTTCGGCACGGAATGGACACCGGGTATCGACGATGATCCGCACATCAGTCTTTACTACGGAAATCTTCAAGGTCTGGCCGGATACTTCTCAGGAGAGAACGAGTATCCGGTGGTGGTCAACAGGTTCAGCGACCAGCGGGAGATCATGTTCATCGATGCCTCCACCATCGGCCTTGCCACGCCCGATTTCTACAGTACGGCGGCTCACGAGTTTCAGCACATGATCCACTGGCACATGCACCCCCAAGACGAGGGCTGGTCCAATGAGGGCGCCTCGATGCTGGCCCAGGTCCTCAATGGCTACGCGGCTGACGGGGACGACCTCATCTATGCCTCACATCCGGTCCAGCTGGACTCCTGGAGCGACGGCAACAACATCCCCAACTATGGCGCCGGGTTCCTGTGGATGGATTACCTCAACCTGCGTTTTGGAAACAGCTTCACCCACGCCGTGCTCGCCGATAGGCGTTACTCGGGGCTGGCACTAACGGCCAATGTGTTGGCCAGACTGCACAGACGGCTCACGCTCGGGAACGTCTTTGGAGATTGGGCCGTCGCCAATTACGTCAACGACCGCCGGCTCGGCGCCCGGTTCTCGTACCGGAACAGCTCCATCCATGTGGGCCTCAATCACCGTGTGGGGCCGCACCGGTTCACCTATCGGAGGTCTGTCCCGCCCTTTCTACCCACCTATGTTGAGGTTCGTGGCCTCAAAGGCCGTCGGACCATCCATTTCGCCGGCAGTCGCTACATACCGGTGATCAGCGCGGGCCCAGGACCATTCTGGTGGAGCAACCGTTGTGATTTCTGCCAGACCTCGATGACGCGCACCATCGATCTGCGCCATGCGAGGCGTCCGGTCCTGGGCTTCGATGCCTGGTACCGCATCGAGAAGGACTACGACTACGCCTACGTGGAAGTTTCTACGAACGGCGGCCGTGTCTGGCAATCTCTGAAGACGCCCGTCGGAACACCGAAGAATCCCAATGGCGGAAACTTCGGCAACGGGATCACCGGATCCAGCGCCGCAGTCCGCGGTAACCATGGCGGCTGGGTTTCGGTACGGACCAGCCTGGCCCGCTACGCCGGCAAACGGATTCGTCTTCGGTTCCAGTACATCACCGATGACGAGTACAACGGTCAGAGCTTCGCCGTGCGGAACATCGCCGTTTCAGCCGCTCGGTATCGGGATGCCGTGGGTAGCAGAGGGTGGAAGCTGGACGGGTTCGTTCCCGTGCTCAGGAACCGGCTGCCCGCGGCGTGGGGAATTCGGATCATCACCTTCGGCTCGGCGCTTCCCAAGGAGCGCACTGTCCCCGTCCACGATGGTCGGGCGACGATTCAAATCTCTGTCCGCCCTGGATTCCGCCGAGCGGTGATCGTCGTATTCGCACAAGCTCCCAAGACCACCGTGCGCACGAAGTTCGTATTGCAGGGGTAACAGCAGACCACAACCGAGCTATTAAGGTACTATCTATTGACTCGGTTCCGGATCTGGGTCAAGTCGGCAGTCCGACGGGTACCCTGACGGAATCGAAAGCTGTATGGGGGACGAGGAAAGGGTGAAGCTCAGCGTCGGTCAGGAGCAGCTCAGCAAGGGATTGCAGACGGTCGGCAGGGCAGTGGCTCAGCGAAGCCCGCTGCCCATCACCTCCAACATCCTCCTGGAGACCGATGGTGAGACCGGAGGAAGCCGCCTCAAGCTTTCGGCCACGAACCTCGAGATCGCCATCACCACCTGGATCGAAGCCGGCGTCGATCAGCCCGGAAAGGTCACGCTTCCCGCCCGGCTGCTGACCGAGTTCGTCAATGCGCTGCCCAACGAAACCGTGACTCTGAGCGTCAAGCCGGCCGGCCACACCTGTCACGTCAAGGCGGCCAGATTTGAGGCCGACATCAAGGGTATGGACGCTGAAGAGTTCCCCCGCATCCCGACCGCCGACGAGCAACCGACGGCAGAGATCGGCGCCGGCCTGTTGAAGGCCATGATCGAACAGGTGGCCTTCGCCGCTGCCGCGGACGATACCCGGCCCGTGCTCACGGGAGTCCAATGTACCTTCAGAGACAACGAGCTAACCCTCGCGGCGGCGGACAGCTTCAGGCTGGCAATCCGGAGCGGCAGTCTCGGCGGCGACAGTGGAGGAGACTTCAGTATCATCGTTCCGGCAAGGACACTGACCGAGCTGAGCCGGATCCTGCCCGAACGAGCCGGTGACGAAGAGGTCTCGGTTGCGATCACCGTGACTCCGAATCGAAGCCAGGTGGTCTTTCAGGCGCCGAATCTCCATGTTATCTCGCGCCTCATCGAGGGTGCCTTTCCCAACGTGAAGCAGCTGGTACCGAACAAGTTCCAGACCACCGTGACCGTCAACACGGCTGATTTCCTCAAGGCCGCCCGGGTGGCGTCGTTCTTCAGCCGTGATAATTCCAACATGATCCTTCTGGACCTGAATCCACAGGTCGAGGGTGCCCAATCCACCAACGGGGCAGCCCTGACGGTGACTGGAGCGGCGGCAGAGGTAGGTGAGAACCACGGTGATCTCGATGCCGTGGTCGTGGGCGAGCAGATGCACATTGCCTTCAACGCTCGGTACGTCGCTGACGTTCTCGGCGTCATTCAGACGCCGCAGGTCGACCTCCAGCTCACCGGGCCCGGAACAGCCGCAGTCATCCGCCCCAGCGATCCTGCGGCCGATGCAGGCGAATACACCCACGTGGTCATGCCCATTCAAACCGCCCACTGAGGGACCGCCGGTATTCAGCTCGAGCTGGGCATCCCCGAGACGGGTTCGTTGGAGATGCTGCTCTGCTCCCGTGAGCCAAGGCCGGAGTCGGTCATTGCGGCAGCGTTTCGACGTTCCGCGTTTATGAGATCGTGGAAGGCTCGGCGGGGCGACGCAGATGAGCATCGTCATCCCTGCTGATACCGGTGTTCGGACCGGCATCGCAGGCGACCATCTATCTGGAGGGGCCGGGCCTGCACCGGCATGCCAGGTGGCGTGACCTCCTCCTATGGCCCGCCTCCCAGCGTTGCCTGACCTCGTCTCTCAGCTAGGCATGGAAATTGCCGCCCCAAATGTTGGCGAATACAACATAGGAGGTACAAGATGCAGGCAGCCATTCGCCTGCCGCGGCTTCTTGCGACCGCGGCCCTCATCGTATCCGCGGCGGCCTTCGCCGCACTCCCGTTGGGGGGAGCCATGGCCAGGAGCCATCATCCCCACAAGCCGCACAGCGACGTGTTCAAAGCCAAACCATACAGCTCCGGGAAATGTAACGGCAGACGATGTCCCAAACCAGGTGATGGTTGGGCGACTCGGGTCAGCGCCAGCCCCGAGGCCGGCGCCGAACAGCTCACATCGTGGAACTACGGCTTCGGTGGCCTGCGGTTTGCGACGCCGAGGAAGTCCTTTACCTTCTCCGACCTCAAACAGCTTCAGACCGATTACGCAATGACCTGGGGCACCTGCGCCGGCGGCTCGCCGCGATGGCAGATCAATGTTCTGCCGCCCGGGACAAAGATGACCAAGAAGAACCTGAACAAGGCCAAGAACATCTTCGTCTACTTCGGCAGTGCCCCGACGTCGGGTACCAACGCCTGCCCGGAGGCCGACGGCAGCGAACAGAACACCGGCAACTATATCGGCACCGGTGGACCTGGTGATACACCCGGACGGTACGATACCTCTCAGGTCGGTGGGACTCAGATCAGCAACTACACGGCCACGGAGACTCAGTTCGGTTCGTGGGAAGTCGTCGGGATTCAGCTGGTCGTCGACGGTGGTTGGAGCCAGGCTCAGTCTGATCATGAGCAGCAGGCGGTTGTGGATAAGGTGACGGTCAACGGAGTCGTCTCCTATCCCGACCGATCCAAGAACGCTGAGGATACCCTCTAACTCCTCCGCAGCGTAGCGGAAGAGCCGCCGGGCCACGGCCTGGCGGCTCTTTCTCATTTGAGCGCTCTTTTCGATCAGGCGCAATGTGCTTTCATTGATGGAAGCACAGCAAGTGTGAAGCCCCGGAAAAGGAGGGCTAGTGGACGGCCGAGAAGCCTGGCGCCAGGTACTGGGACGGCTCGAAGCGGATATGAAGCCGGCGAACTTCGAGACCTGGCTTCGTCCGACGCGAGTTATGGGTGAGGAAGACGGTGTCCTTATCATCGGCTGCCCGAATACGTACGTCAAGGAATGGATCGAGACCAGGCTGCAACCCAGCATCAAGAAGGCTCTGGCCGATGTCAATGCGCCACCATACCAGCTCCGCTTTCGAGTGACCGAGTCGCTGGCACCGGCCGCCAGACGGCCCCGCCGTCTCGGAGACGGGCGGAGCCGCGGGTTGACGATGAATGAGCGGCTCAACCAGCGCTACACGTTCGAGAACTTCGTCGTCGGCAGCCACAACCGTTTCGCCCACGCGGCGGCCGAAGCGGTCGCAGAGCGGCCAGGCGAGCTGTATATGCCGCTGTTTATCTATGGCGGCGTGGGTTTGGGCAAAACCCACCTTCTCTACGCCATCGGCGCGCGGGCGCAGGCCTACTTTCCCAAAGCGAAGGTTATGTATGCGACCTGCGAGCGATTCGTGAACGACGTCATCAAGGCGGTGGGCGACGGAACGCAGCAGGAGCTACACGAGCGCTACCGCTCAGTCGACGTCCTCCTCGTCGACGACATTCAATTTATCTCCGGCAAGGAGGCGACCCAGGAGGAGTTCTTCCATACCTTCAACGCTCTGCATGTGGCCAACAAACAGGTTGTTATAACTTCGGACCGTCCGCCCAAGATGATCCTGTCGCTTGAGGAGCGGCTGCTCTCACGCTTCGAGTGGGGATTGGTGGCGGATATCCAGCCGCCCGATCTGGAGACCCGAATTGCCATCCTGCGCAAGAAGGCCGAGCAGCAGCCCATGCCCGTGCCTCCGGATGTCATCCAGTTCATCGCCCGGAGGGCACCGAGCAACATTCGCGAGCTTGAAGGAAGCCTGCACCGTGTCCTCGCCTTCGCAACCGTCAACGACACCAGGCTAAGCGTCGAGCTGGCCACCGCGGCACTGGAAGGCCTCGACGGTGGCAGGCGCCTGCAGCTCACTCCATCCGGGATCATCGACGCCGTGGCCCAGTACTTCAAAGTCCCCATGGAGGCTATGACCGGCAAGGGACGAGACAAGGCAATCGTGGTCCCCAGACAGGTGGCCATGTACCTCGTTCGTGAAGAGACAAACGCCTCACTCGAGCACATCGGCCAGCTCCTCGGCAAGCGCGACCACACCACCGTCATGCATGGTTGCGACAAGATTGCCACCGCGCTTCAGGAAGATCACACCCTCCGGAACGACGTCGTGGCCATCCGGACTCAGCTCTACGAGTCGCCGCCCCGCTGAGCGCCCGCTCAGGCTGTTTCAGAGGCAGAGGTGTGAATTGCTCAGAGCAAGCGGCGCCTCGGAGTCGCCCTTAACCGACTCCCGTTAAGCCTTGGGCTTCACATGGGCAAAGCGACTGTCTATGAAATGGACGGGCAGTGCCCGCCACACCTTCTTCTCGCTGCCCCGCGCCAGCTTGGACCAATTGAATTGTGTCTGGATTATCGGATTGCTCACTGCCCGTAACATGATCGTCGCCGACTTCTGGCCCGGCAGGTGAAATGTGCCGTGCAGTGCGACCACATTCAGGGGCAGATTGTGGCTGTACAGCTTCTGCAGCACCAGGAACACGTCAGCCCTGGCTGAACGTACCTGATAGTTCCTGAATGGGTTCGGGTTCAGGCTGAAGGTGATGATGGCGTTGAACAAGACGGGCTGGGTGGCGACACGGGTCGGAAACCCGGCGGGTCTTACGTTGACTGATTGCAGCCGGGAGAGTCCGGAGACGCTGCTGTACACGAGCGCCTGATTGGCGTAGCTCCTTATCCGCGCCGCAAGCTCCGTTTCAGTGACTGGCGCCGTGGTTGCCTGGGGTATCGGGGTCGGCGTGCCGTGAGTGGAGGCATTGGTGTGCCCGATGCCGAGCGCGGGAGCAAAGGCTACCGTCACGATCACGCCGATGAGAAAGCCCGTCAGAGCGCCAAGCAGCACGTGAACGGGGCCGAAAGAGGGAGTCGCCGGGCCGTCCCGCCGGGTAGCAACCGGCGCCTCTGCAGTCTCTTGCATAGTCAATTGTCGACCACGTGAGTGGAGCGCGGAAAGCCGGGCTCCGATTGAACGTCCGCCTCGAGGCTTGGACGGTCAGATTCGGGCTGCGGTGCCGCTTAGAATGTCGCATGAGGCGGACCGACTGGGCGCGCGTCGCCATGGCAGGCATCATGCCTGTTCTCGGCCTCGTAATCATCGTGCGGGCCGTCGCCTCCGGGGCGCTGACGATGGTGATCTTGGGCGTTCTCTTCGTGGCTCTGGGCGTATATCGCCTGCGGCAGTATCTTCAGTACCGGGCCAATCAGCCGCGTTGACGCTGGGCGCGGTTCCGGTAAGCCTGTCGCCCGTCGGGATCGTCCTTGGATGCGCCTATGTCCTAACGATCGGCTCGATCCTCTGGTGGATGCTGCGCATCCCGGCCGCCGGTGGCCCCGAGCAGAAGGTGGCGCGAGTGGTTCGGGAGGCCACCTCGTATGCCCGCATTCTGGTACCGGTCCAGGGTGGAGCGCTTTCGGACCGGATGGTCGCCCTCGCTTGTCAGATGGCAAAATACCGGCACGCCCAGATCACGCTGCTCTATGTCGTGGAGGTCCCGCTCACCCTGCCCGGCAACGCCTCCATGCCCGACGATGAGCGCCAGGCTGCCGAGGCTTTCAAGCGAGCGACCGGCATCGCCGACCGGTACGGCGTGAAAATGATCACGGCTCTGTTCAAGACACGTCAGGCCGGCCCCGGAATCGTCCAGACGATTCGAGGTGGAGGCTACGACGTGGTGCTGATGGGTGACGTGCCACGCCGTGCTCGCGGAGGTACCGAGTTCGCGCGCTCTGTCGAGTACGTCCACGAGCATGCACCTTCAGAGGTCATCATCTATCGGCCCTCACCGGCGTAGAGTCAGCGCCCACGGGAAGGGCAGCTTACCCGTGCGCGTCCGGACTCGCGATGGCTGGATCGGCCGACGGAGAGGGCACAATACCGAACGCCACGTGCTCACCGTCGACGTTTAACTCCGATCCCGGAACCCGTAACTCGGGTCGGTGGTACACCGCCGTGGCCAGTGTTTCCTGAGTGATCCACTCCCGGAAGGCTGCAATGGCGTCGACGAACCCTTCGCTCGCGTCCGTGTAGGTGAGACCGATGCGGTCGTCGAGGCGAAGGCCAGTGTTCTTGCGCTGGTCGTTCACAGCTCGGATCAGCTCGCGCGCCAGGCCCTCCGCCCTGAGCTCGGGCGTCAAGGTGGTGTCCAGCGCCACCAGATAGCCGCCGTCCGCCGCCGCAACGAATCCCTCTTTGCGAACGGCTTCGACGAGGATCTCCTCCGGCGACAGCGTCCACGCTCGGCCGTCCTCCTCCACAGTCACGGACCTGCCCGCCTCGACCTCAGCAGCCACTCCGGACGGAACGAGTCTGGCCAACCCCGATCGGATGAGCTGAACTTCCTTTCCATAGCGTCGCCCCAACAGCGGGAGATTCGGCCGCACTCGGTAGTCGACGAACTGGGCATCAGAAGGAACCCGGCGCAACTCCTTGACATTTAGCTCATCTAGCACAATGTCGCGGTGTTCAGCGGTCAACTGCTCCTCCACGCCCTGAGGATGGTCCACATACATCGCCGCCAGCGGCTGACGCACCCGAATTTGGGCCTGCTCCCTCGCCGCCCGACCGAGGCTGACGATCTGCCTCGCGGCCGCCATTGACAAGAGCAGCTCCCGGTCCAGATCCTCCTCGTCCACGGTTGGGTAGTCGCACAGGTGAATGCTCTCGGGTACGTCCGACCTCACCCCTGCCACGAGATTCTGGTAGAGGCTCTCGCTGATGAAGGGGATGAAGGGCGCCAGGACCAGCGCCAAGCTGGTCAGCGTCTCGTAGAGCGTCACGTACGCCGAGCGTTTGTCGCTGTCCTGCCCTGCCAGTCCGGTCTTCCAGAAGCGACGACGGCTTCGGCGCACGTACCAGGAGGACAGGTCGTCGACGAAGGCCTCGATCGCGCCGCTAGCATGCTCGGCGTCGTACGCGTCAAGACAGCTCCGCACCTGGAGCACCAGCTCGTTGAATCGAGCGACGATCCAGCGATCGAGCAGCGGCCGGTCGCGTACCGGCACGGTCCCGGAACCCGGATCGAAGTGATCGAGGTTGGCGTACGTTACCAGGAAGCTGTAGGTGTTCCACAGCACCAACAGCTTCGCTTTCACACCGTCCAGAACCGAGTAGCCGAAGTTGAGATTCGATTCCGGTGGGTGGCGGCAGAAGAGCCAGCGCATGATGTCGGCTCCGACTCCATCGGCAGCCTCGTCAAAGGGGATGTCGTTTCCCCAGCTCTTGTGCATCTCCCGTCCATTGAGATCCCGCAGTGAGGCATAGCCGAGCACCGTCTTGAAGGGGTTGGTGTCCTCGAGAGCCGCGGATTGGGCGATGAGGGAGTAAAACCAGTTCCGAAACTGTCCGGGGAAGCTCTCGGTGATGAAGTCGGCGGGAAACCACTCACGCCAGTAGTCACGGTCGTGCGTGTAGTTGAGGGTCGAGAAGGGAACGATGCCGGCATCCACCCAGGGGTTGCCCACGTCCTTGATGCGGGGCACCAGATCGCCGCAGGCCGAGCAGCGGATGCGAACGTTGTCCAGCCACGGCCGGTGGGGGCTTTCGAGGTCTTCGATTCCCTCGACGGCTCGAGCCATCAGCTCCTCTTTCCCGCCGAGCACCTCGTACCGTCCGCAGCCGCACTCGAAGATCGGCAGTGCCAGGCCCCAATACCGCTTCTTGGAGATCATCCAGTCATCCATGTTGCGAAGCCAGTCCAGCTCTCGCTCGAGCCCCCAGGAGGGAATCCAGCGAATCTGCTCGGCAGCCCGCATCATCCGCTCTCGCAGCTCCGCCATGCTGATGAACCACTCGTCCACCAGCCGGAACACCAACGGCGTTTGACAGCGCCAGCACGTCGGGTAGCGATGAGTGAACTCGTGGGCACGGAACAGAAGGCTCTTCCCGCGGAGGTCCTCGACGATGTCGTCGGATACCTCGAGCACGTTCCTGCCGGTCAGCCAGTCGAACCCGGAGACATATACCCCGTTCTCATCCAGCGGCGCAATGGCAGGTAGCGTAAGAGCCCGTCCGAGCGCAAAGTCCTCCTTCCCGGCACCCGGGGCGATATGGACGATACCCGTGCCCTCGGACGCGGAGACCTCACTCCATGGAATGACTCGATGCTCGACTTCGTTCTGGACCGGCAGCTCATCAAACGGGCCGCGGTAGCGCCAGCCGAGCATCTCGTCACCCGTCAGCTCGGCCTCAATCGTGAACGCGCCGCCTATGGTGGGCAGAGACTCACGCGCGGCATAGATCACGTCACCGTCCGGAGTGCGCGCGCGAACGTACACGACCGGCTCTCCGGTCTGCGGATCAGCACCTGGGTTGACGGCTGCCGCGACGTTGGAGGTTAGGGTCCAAGGCGTAGTGGTCCAGACCAGAAGCGACTCGTCGGGCCTATCGAGAAGCGGGAACTTTACGAATACCGAGGTGTGGGTCAGCTCCGCATACTCGGACGTGTTGATCTCGTGTTCCGAGAGGCCGGTGCCGCAGCGGACGCACCAGGGCATGACGTCGGTGCCCTTGTACAGCCAGCCGTGCTCATGACAGGTCTTGAGAAAGTGCCAGATGGTGTAGTTGTTCTCATCTGAGAGCGTGTAGTAGGAGTTGTCCCAGTCCATGAAGTAGCCCAGACGCTTGGACTGGGCGGTGATGGTGGCAGCGTTGGCGAAGACGCTCTCCTTGCACTTGCGGATGAAGCGGTCGATACCGTAGCTCTCGATGTCGCGCTTCGAGGCGAAGCCCAGCTCGCGCTCGACCGTCACCTCAACCCAGAGGCCCTGGCAGTCGAAGCCGTTTTGATACCGCTGCCTGTGTCCGAGCATGGTGTTGTAGCGCTGCCAGAGGTCCTTGTAGGTTCGCCCCCAGGCGTGGTGCACGCCCATCCGGCCATTGGCCGTCATCGGTCCGTCGATGAAGCTGAACCGCGTGCGGCTGCCGTCGTTCTTCCTGAGGTACTTGGCTTCGATCTCGTTCCGCTGCCAGAAGTCAATGACTTCGTGCTCGAGCTCGGGCACATTGAAACCGATGTCTACGGGCTTGAACAAGGTGACTCCTGAGATGGAATGAGTAGAATACCGGCAACCGGAAACCGGAGATGATCTGCTGTCGGGGAGGCTAGCGAGCGAGATGCCTAAGGTCCCGTCCCGACCAACACGAAGTACGGCTGAGACAGTTCGGCGGCGAGCAAGCTACTCCTTCATTTTCGACGCTCAATCGGGCGCCGTGGGGATCTCGATCTCGATCCGCTTGTTCTCGGCTCCCTTGTTCACGGTCTTGGTAATGCTGATGCCGCCGATCTCAAAGGTGTTGCGGACGTGCGTGCCACCATCGGCCTGTAGGTCGACGTCGACGATCTCGACCACACGGATGGGATCCATCTCCGGCGGCAGGAGGCTGACCTTGGTGCGGATCAGGTCTGGGATGTGCTCCGCTTCACGGCGCGATATCCAGCGTGCCCGAACCGCGTGCCCTCTCCGAATGATGTCATTGCTCACCCCCTCAATCTCTCGCAGCCGTTCGAGAGACAGGTCTGGTAGCGCGAAGTCCATGCGAGCGTGGTCGGGGTACATCTGACATCCGGTCACGGTGGCGCGGAAGCGACGGTAGATCACGCCGCAGAGGACGTGCAGAGCGGTGTGAGTTCGCATCTGCTGGTAGCGGTGGCTCCAGTCGATCTCGCCGGTGACCGAATCGCCGACGGAGAAGCGCTGCTGGTCCAGCACGTGCCAGACCGTACCGTCGCGCTTCTCGCAGGCCACGACGTTCACCCATTCGTCGCCGTTTCGCATGCGGCCCACATCACTCATCTGACCTCCGCCCCGGGGGTAGAAGAGGGTGCGATCGAGGACTACGCCGGTCTCGCTGACCTCCATGACCCGGCCCTGAAACCGCGTCTCATAGGAATCGTCGAGATACAGCGGCTCAGTTGCCACTTCGCGGAAACCCTCTGTCGAGCTCTCGGTTCATAAGATCGGGATTCAGGCGCCGCCCGGGGTAGTTGCGCGGCAATCCGGAGGAACAAGCCGGTGCCTCCTGCGTCGGGAGCCCTTGGCAGGCCATCGTGACCTCATGGTGCCTCGCTCATCCGGCGCGCTCGACGTGCACGTACATGATGCCCCCGCAGGCGCGACCGCCTTCAAAGTCAGTGTCGGACAGGAGGTCGACTTCGACGATCTCGGGTTCGCCGGTTTGCAGGACGTCCTGTGCGCGAGCCCAGACATCCGCCTCGCCGCAGCCGCCGCCTATCGTGCCGGATTGGTTGCCGTCGGGGTCGATGAGCATCTTGGCTCCGACCTCCCGGGGTGTTGACCCACGGGTGCGGATGACGGTCGCGATCACGAAGCGCTGTCCGCCCTGTAGGCGCTCCAAAATCTCCTCGTGAATTTGCTTCATGCCGGCACCGATGCTGGGGCAGAGAGCACAATACCCTGCCGCCGGAGGATCATAAGAGAAGCTTCCAGGACTCCGCCCGCAACCGCCAGCGCCTTGTCAGACATGCGGTAGCAGAGCTCCACGTCCATTCGCGGGTCGACATCACCAATCTTCATTCCTTCTTGTACAGCCCACCCGCTTCTCAAGAGCCCTCGTACCAAGCCATCAAAGGGGGCACGCACGTCGCGGCCTTCCACACTGGCGATGATATCTCCTTCGGCCACGAGCGCTCCGATGCCGAGAATGGCCGTCAATCTGCCCGATGCCGGCGCTCGCAGGACCCGCTCCGCTCCGCGGCCTCCAATCAGGCCTGGTGTACCAGTATCAGCCTCGGCGCTTCCGTGCCAGATTACTCGACCCAGATCCGGTCCCCGATTGGTCTCCACAACTGCGTCGGCATCGTCCGGGGCGGTGAAGCCGGGACCGAGCCCTATGAGGCCGCTTCCCGGCAGGCGACTGCCCTCACCGCGCCGCTTCCTGATTCGGGCATCGACGACGACTTGGGGATTCAGAGTGGAGACGCGCGTCAGCTCCGGATCGACGAGTACCCAGATCAGGCCGGGGTGTGAGGCGCGCTCTTCAATAGCCTCGAGTCCATCAGCCAGCCGGCCAACGATCTCCTCTACCCTAATCTCGCCGTCCTGGACTGCCTCCGACAGAGCAACCGTGCGTCGCACGGCCGTGGGTTCGGCGACTTCGGCCACCACCACCCGAAGACCCGACCGAGAGAGTCTGGCCGCGCAGGCGGTCCCGATATCGCCGCCGCCCCGAACGACTGCCAGCGGCATCTCAGGCACCGAGCCGCTCAGCCAGAGCAAGATGAGGCGCGGCGCCGCCGCGACGGACGTCGACGATCTCAGCGGCGATGGCGACCGCAATCTCCGCCGGCGTCTGGGCGGCGATGTCGAGTCCAATGGGCGCATACACCTGTTGGAGGACGGATGCATCGTAGCCCGCTGCTCGCAACGCCCGCATGACCGTTCGGATACGCATCTTGCTCCCGATCATGCCGATGTATGCCGCCTCAGAATTCAGAACTTCCTCGAGACAGGCCCGATCGTGGGTGTGGCCGCGAGTGACCAGAACGACGTAGGAGTCCCGGGTCACCTTGATTCTGCGGAGTCCTTCCACGAAGTCGTCGACGATGATGCGATCTGCATGTGGAAAGCGTTCACGGTTGGCAAACCGGGGCCTGTCGTCGAGCACCGAGACGGTGAAGCCGAGGACATTGCCGATCGCCGCCAGTGGCTGGGCGATGTGGCCGGCTCCTACGATGATGAGCTGTGGAATCGCGGGCAGTACCTCGACGAAGATGTCGACCTCGCCTCCCTCAATCCCAACAACCGAACCACCTTCCGGAGAAGACGCCAGACTGTACACTCGGGATCTTCGCTTGGTCAGGGCGTCGACGGCGGCATGTGTGACCGCACGGTCCAGCCCATCCGGGAGATCCCCCGCTCTACGGGCTGAATCTGCAAAGACGGCTCTCTTCGAGCGGTCGAGGCCAAGGCTCTCGGGGGATCGCAGGACATGCACGATCGCCACGCCTTCGTCCTGCTGCCAGTCGAGCGCGAGCGCCAGCGCTTCGGCGAGATTGACCGTCTCAGATTTCATCGAGCTGACGAATTGCGGGCCGGCGTGGAGTGAGGCTTCAGTGGGCAACCGCCGGCTCAGGGGACTCGAGCCGTATCGTGGCTGCGCGCGAGCTGCCGACACCAACGAGCGAAACGGGCGCCTCGGCAATGGTCGAAATGCGGTCAAGGTACCGCCGGCAGGCATGGGGGAGATCGGTCCAGCATCGGGCCGAGGAGGTGTCCTCCGTCCAGCCGTCGACCTCGTCAAAGACGGGTCTGGCCCGGGAAAGGCGATGTGCCAACGGCATACGATCGCTAGTCTCCCCGTCGATCTCGTAGCCGACGACGATTCTCACCGTCCGCAGCCCGTCAAGGACGTCGAGCTTGGTCACCGCAAGACGCGTGAAGCGGGTCAGGCGGGCCGCGTAGCGCAGTGCCACGGCATCCAACCAGCCAACCCGGCGCGGCCTTCCCGTCGTGGCGCCGTACTCCTGACCCCTTTCGCGGAGCCACGTGGACTCGCCCTCTGCCATCTCGGCGGGAAGCGGGCCCTCACCGACGGCGGTAGTGTAGGCCTTCACCACGCCCACCACGTCCGAGATGTACCGTGGAGGGATGCCAAGGCCTGGGCCGGCGCCGGCGGCAAAGGTGGTCGAGGACGTGACGTAGGGGTAGGTGCCCCAGTCAAGATCGCGCATCACTCCGAGCTGGCCTTCGGCCAGAATTCCATCATCTCGGGCTAGGGCAGAGCTGAGCACCGAATCCGTGTCGGCAATGACGCTCCCGAAGCGCTTCCGCCAGCTGTTGGTCAGCTCGAGCACGGCTTCGAGCGTGAAGCCGGGATGGTGGTATCGCTCGCCTAGGAGCCGGTTCTTGTCCTCGAGGATGACGCTCAGCTTCTGTGCCAGCGGCACTGGATCGAGCAGCTCTCCGGCCTGGATTCCGACGCGGTCTGCCTTGTCCACGTACGCCGGACCGACCCCGCGCCCCGTGGTGCCGATACGCATCGCTCCGCGTGCCTCATCCTTCACTCCGTCGAGCGCTCGGTGGTAGGGCATGATCACGTGCGCCCGAGCCGAGATGAGAAGGAGAGGCTTCGGAACGCCGGCGGCATGCAGAGCATCCAGCTCACTCCCCAGGGAGTCAAAGTCGACCACTGTTCCGGTCCCCAGGACGTTGGTCACACCGGCGTGGAAGGCGCCCGACGGCAGTGAGTGGAGTCTGAAGGCTCCATACTCATTGACCACGGTATGGCCGGCGTTGCTGCCGCCTCCGAAACGGGCAACGATCCGGCATCCGTCCGCCAGCACGTCGACGACCTTCCCTTTGCCCTCGTCGCCCCACTGAGCGCCGACCACGGCTGTCACACCCATATCTGAGCACCTCGCATCGAGCGCATCATTCTAAAAGTGAGGTCTGTTCGGGGGCGGGTTCTCGAAGGAAGTCTACGCGTTGCATACGGCCGTCTTACGGGCACGGCTCTCTTCGGGAAGACGGCAAAGGCCGCCTCGAGACCCTCGAGGCGGCCTGGTGGTGTTGCGGTACTGTCGATCTAGCCGGAAGCCGACGTCGCCGGCGGTGTCGGCCATGTGCCTTCGAGGCCGGGCATGAGGACGGCGTCAAAGTGGGCGTACTTGATGAGATCGCTGGGACTCGGTCGCTCGAGGAGCGCCTTCTCCAGTACCTCATCCATGTGCTCGACGGGGATCAGCGTCAGCTCGTTGCGCACGTCCTCGGGGATCTCCTCGACGTCCTTGAGGTTCTTCTTCGGAAGCAGGACCGTTCGGATTCCCGCCCTATGCGCGGCGAGAGTCTTGTCCTTGAGGCCGCCGATGGGCAGAACATTTCCGCGCAGCGTTACCTCGCCCGTCATGGCTACATCGCGCCGGACCGGGCGGCCCGTGAAGGCACTCACCAGGGCGGTGGCCAGGGCAATGCCTGCAGACGGTCCCTCCTTGGGGATGGCGCCGGCCGGGACGTGAACGTGGATGGCGTGATTCTCGAACGCCGTGGGGTTGATGCCCAGCTCACGGGCTCGCGAGTGCACGTAGCTCATGGCGGCTCGCGCAGATTCCTGCATCACGTCACCGAGCTGACCGCTGAGGATGAAGTTGGCCTTGCCGTCCATCAGCGTGACCTCGACGGACATGATGTCGCCGCCGTACTCGCTGACGCTCAGACCGGTCGCGACGCCGACCTCATCTCGCTCTTCCGCCATTCCCCAGTCGAAGCGCGGGGCCTTGAGATAGGTAGAGATGTTGTCCTTGTCGACCACGATCTGCTCGGCGCCGTTCTCGACGAAGCTTCGGGCGAGCTTGCGGCAGATGGTCGCAATCTCGCGCTCGAGCTGTCGGACTCCGGCCTCACGCGTGTACTCTCTGACCATCAGACGCATCGCGTCTTCGGTTACGGTGAGCTGGTCTTCCTCGATTCCGTGGAACTTGCGCTGTTTGGGGACCAGGAAGTCGAGGCCGATGTGCAGTTTCTCCTCCTCGGTGTACCCGGGCAGCTCGATGATTTCCATGCGGTC
Organism: Chloroflexota bacterium; assembly: GCA_035653255.1. GTDB lineage: Bacteria > Chloroflexota > UBA5177 > UBA5177 > JAJPKF01 > DASRCF01. The sequence continues at coordinate 15,086 of DASRCF010000026.1, read as the reverse complement.
TCTGAGGGCCGGTGGAATCGTGTGCAGGACGTTGGCGGTGGTGATGAAGAGGACCCTCGAAAGGTCGAAGGGAACCTCGAGATAGTGATCGGCGAAGTCAACATTCTGCTCCGGATCGAGGACCTCGAGAAGCGCTGCCGAGGGGTCACCGCGGAAGTCTGATCCGACCTTGTCGATCTCGTCGAGCATGATCACCGGATTGTTCGAGCCGGCCTGGCGAATGGCCTGGACGATGCGGCCGGGCAGTGAACCGATATAGGTTCTGCGATGGCCACGAATCTCTGCCTCGTCGTGCACGCCGCCGAGGCTCATGCGGGCGAACTTGCGTCCCAGCGCGGTCGAGATCGATCGCCCCAGCGACGTCTTGCCGACGCCCGGCGGACCAACCAGGCAGATGATCGGGCTGCGCAGCTCTTTCGAGAGCTGGCGCACGGCCAGATGCTCGAGGATGCGCTCCTTGACCTTGTCGAGCCCGTAATGGTCGCGATCCAGCTGTTCGGCCGCGGCCTTGATGTCGAGCTGGTCGTCGGTGCTCACGGACCACGGCATTCCCACCAACCAATCGAGATAGGTGCGGATCATGCCGACCTCAGGCGAGGCTTGGGGCATCTTCTCGAGGCGCGCGACTTCCTTCTCCGCCTTCTCCCGAGCGTTGTCCGGCATCTCTGCCGCCTTGATCTTCTCCCGCCATTCCTCAGCCTCAGCGGCCTCGGCATCCAGCTCGCCCAGCTCTCGCTGGATCTCCTTCATCTGCTCACGGAGTAGGTACTCGCGCTGCGTCTTGTCGATGTTCTTCTGAACCTCGGAGCTGATCCGCGTCTTGAGGTCCAGCATCTCGACCTGCTTGCTCAGGTACTGGCTGGCGAGTCGCAGCCGCTCAGCAACGTCAAGCGTGATGAAAAGCTCTTTGCGCTCGGTTGATTCCAGTTCCGGCACGACGGCCACCAGGTCGGCCAGATAGCCCGGCTCGTCGACGTCCTTGATGGCTCCGGGAGCGAGCGGATCAGCGGGGACATTGCCGCGGAGCTGAACGTACTTGACGATCATCTCCTTGAGCGAGTCCATGAGCGCGCTCAGCTCCATCGTCGCCGGCGTCTCTTCCTGGATGGGAGTAAACTCCGCCTCCAGGTAGGGCTCGGTCTGTGTGTAGTTGAGGAGGCGAACGCGCTGCTCGCCCTGAGCCAGCAGATGTACTCCACCGTCAGGCATGCGCACCATGGGACCGATGGTGGCGATGACGCCCATAGGCATCAGATCGGCCGGCGAGACGTCGTGCTTCTCTGAATCCGTCTGGGTCACAAGGATGATGCGTTGGGGCTTGTGCTTCACCGCGGCTTCGACGGCCATCAGGGATGTTTTGCGGCTCACCTGAAGCGGTGCCATCATCCGCGGGAACACGATGAGATCAAACAGCGGAACGACCGGGAGCCGCTGCGGTTCCGGCTTGGACGATCGAGTGCGCTGCGGCTCTTCCTTCTCTTCCATGAAATCCTCTTGCGTGGTATCTCCGGCTTACGGCTTTTGACCGGACCCCTTTGATGTGATCCGGTCGGCTAATCCCGATGCCTTAGTATAGCAGTAGCATGCTCGTTTAGTGCCAATCTATAAAGGTTGTGCCGAGCACGTGCTCGGGCGGTCATCCATAGGTTGCTCCCCGGCCCACCCGGACTCAATAGGACCATAGACCGCGGTCGCTGTGCACACGGAGCAATGTGCACAATCGGGACATCGACGGGCTGAAGCCCTGCCCTGAAAAATGGATCAAGCGATTGTTCCTCAGTTTTCATTGCTCGTTGTGCCGTGGAGGGTGCATGAGTATCTGTACTACGGAGACGCGTAACGAGCGCCGTGTCCGGCCGAGCGTAGGCTGCGCCGTATCCTCACACTCCTCACGCGCGCTGTTTCATGGCGATCAAGCCACGTGAACCGCGCCGGCAGTTCCCCGGCAGAGACGCCCCACGATCGCGGCCATGTCGCCCTCAGCCTCCAGCCGTCCGGCAAGAGTATCCACATCGGCAGGCGAGACGGCGATCAGGAGCCCTCCGGAGGTCTGAGGATCCGTCAGGACCCGGCGTAGCGGCATAGATACAGAGCCGTCCCAGCGCACGTTGGCATCGGCGTGTTCGGCGTTGGCGATACCTCCGGCCGAAATGTGGCCCTGCTCGGCGTAGCGGAGCGCGCCGGCGAGCAGCGGCACCGCGCCGCTGTTGATCTCTGCGCCTACACCGCTCGCTCTGGCAAGCTCGACGACGTGACCGGTTAGGCCAAAGCCCGTGATGTCGGTCGCTGCCGAGATGTTCAGCCCAGTCATTGCGCCGGCCGCAGATCGGTTCAGGCGGAGCATCGAACGGATTGAGCCCTCGACATCGGATTCGAGAGCGGCCGCGGCCTTGAGAGCGGTGGCGATGACTCCGGTTCCCAAGGGCTTGGTCAAAACGAGCACATCGTCCGGGCGGCCGCCGGAGGTGGTTCTCATCTGCTTCGGATCGACGGTCGCCGTGACCGCCAAGCCATACACCGGCTCGGGATTCTCAACCGTGTGGCCCCCAATGATGGGCGTTTGCGCCTGCCGTGCCTTGTCGGCGCCCCCTCGGAGTATGCGCTCCAGAATCTCCATAGGGAGAGTCTTGGTCGGATAGAGGACGACGTTGAGAGCAGAGATCGGAGTTGCTCCCATGGCATAGGCATCGCTTAGCGCATTGGCCGCGGCGATCGCTCCGTAGGTGTAGGGATCGTCCACCACCGGAGTGAAGAAATCGATGGTGTGGACGAGCGCAAGGTCATCCGTCAACCGGTAGACGCCGGCGTCGTCCGCGATATCCGTTCCCGTGAGAACGTGCGGATTGTCGATGAGGGGTAGGCCACGCAGCACGTGCGCGAGGTCGGCGATGCCGACTTTACCCGCTCAACCGGCGCAGGAGACGAGCGTCGTCAGACGGATCTCGTCGACCATGGATACCTCTTTACGGGAGTTTCGAGTTTCGGGTTTCGAGTTTCGGGTCTCGGGGTTTGGAGTTTGGGGTTGGCAGTTCGGCTTTGCGTTTGGGGTTGAGGTGGGGAGTTAAAGGTTTTGGGTTAGCGTTTGGTTGTTGCGAAATGTCAAGATGGCGTCGAGGAGGCGACCGGCGCCTTGGCGGAAGGTGTCGGCGGCGGGAAGGCCGGACTCATCTTCGGCCAGTCTCACCTCTCGCTCGGCTTCCTCCGCGGAGAGGCCGAGACCATTGACGGCGATGCCTATGACCGGGGCGGGCTTGACCCAGCCGGCAGCGGCCTCGTGCATGGCAATCAACTCCTGGAGGGGAGGAATTGCGATCGGGTAGTCCTCGATGGTGTGTCGCGTCGGCATGATGACCAGGATCATCGCATCGGGCTGGGACCCGTGAAGCAGTGCCAGCGTGTCGCCGGAATAGGCCGGGTGCAGAAGCGAGCCCTGACCCTCCACCAGGACCACATCATGTCGAGCGGCTCCCTCCAGAACAAGTCGCTCCACTGCGCCGGCCATGAAATCGCCGATGACTCGGTCCAGCGGGACGCCCGAGCCGGCGATGAGCATTCCGGTCTGTCCGGTGGCCACTACCGCGGCATCCACCCCTCGTGTCAGGGCAGCCTGCTCGAGATCAAAGACCACCGACATCTTGCCTACGGCGCAGTCGCTGCCCACCGTCGTGACGACGGTCGAAGTGGCCCGGTGTGGCTCACCAGAGGCTACCTGAAGCATGTCGGGAGGCCGGCGTACGTCGACGAGCTGGACATGTGCCCGCTCCGCCGCCGCCCGGAGCTCCGGATCTTCGCTGAGAAAGAAGTGGAGTCCGGAGATGATGTCGAGCCCGTGTTCGATGGCCTCCAAGAGGATCGGGCGCCATGGATTGGGGAGGTATCCGCCCCGGGTCGCCAACCCGATCAGCAGTGCGTTGGGTTGGTACCGCAAGGCCTCGGGCATCGACGCAACGATCGGCACGTCACCTCCCAGACCGAGAGCCTGCTGAGCCGTGCGGCCGGTATTCGAGGCATCGATCACGGCCACCACGTCCTCGTTGCGGTAGCGGAGGATCCCGATAGCCGTCTTGCCGAAGTGGAAGTCGAGCTGGCCATCCGCGAGGATGACGAGCCTCCGGCCCTTCAGGCTCACGACAGAGCTGAGCCCCGATGACGTCATCCGGCCTCCGAATCGCCGGGACGTGCTTGACCGGAGAGCCGCCAAATGTGCACAACCCGGTGGATGGCGGTCAGGTTGGTGAGCACGACCAGCGCCACCAGCACCGGAAGCAGGATGGCGTTGAACAGCAATCCGACGGCCAGGATGATGATGCGCTCCGGCCGGGGCAGCAGGCCGACCTTGCATTCCAAGCCCAGCCCCTCGGCTCTGGCACGGGCATAGCTGATCATGAACGACCCCACCAGGTAGCCGTAGATCAGCATGACCAGCAGGACGCGGTGGTGGACAGTTTCGTAGTATGCCAGGCCGATGCCAACCACGGCCTCACTGTATCGGTCCAGCACCGAGTCGAGAAAGGCGCCGAATGTCGAGAACTGCTTGGTGACGCGGGCCAGCGCGCCGTCGAGCATGTCGAAGCCGCCGGCGAATAGCAGCAAGAGTCCAGCGATCAGGAGTGACCCGGTGGCAAGGACGGCAGCGACCACGCCGTTGAGGAGCAGGCCGAGGACGGTCAGCACGTTGGGGCTGATGTGCCAGGCTGCCAGGGGACGGACGATGATTTCCGCGGCGTGGCGGCCCCAGGCTTGGATCCGAGAGGTGAACAACGGCGTCTAGCTGGTGGCGGCTGGCTTGACGGCACTCCGGTTGGGGTTAAGGATGTTGACCCATGTCGGCGCCTCGGCTTCCGTGAGCCGCGCCCGGTCACCGTAGAAGTGCAAGATCCGTTCAGCAACCTGCGGCCAGGCGAAATGAAGTGCCCAAGCCTGGCCGGCCGTCGCCATCTCGACCCGGGTCCCACGGTCCTGAAGCAGCTGACACACCGCGTCGGCGAGTGCCACCTCGTCCTTCGGCGGCACCAGCAACCCCTGTTTACCGTGACTCACGACATCGCGATAGCCTTCGATGTCGGAGGCGACGATGGGAACTCCCGCGGCCATGGCCTCGAGAAGCACGACCCCGAAGCTCTCGCCGCCGATTGCCGGAGCGCAGAAGACGTCCGCGCTGTGGTACAGGGAGGGCAGGGTCGCGGCAGGTTGCTCTCCCAGGAAGAGTATGTCTCGCAGGCCGTGATTCTCAGCGTAGCTGTGGTAGCGGTCCCGTTCCCAATCTCCGGCTCCGGCCACCACCACCCGCGCATCGGGAAACGCGTTCTTGATTCGTGGATAGGCCCTGATGAGATAGCCCAACCCTTTGCGTTTTTCGGGGCGGCCCACAAAGAGAATGTTCGGTCTGCCGTCACTCAGCTCGGCCAAGGGTTCGGCGTGCGCAAAGCGCGGGTAATCGACGCCGTTGGGAATGATCGTGTAGCGCGCTTGAAAGTACTGCTGCACGAATTTCTTCGCCGCGCGCGAGACGGCGATGCGGCCGTCCAGATTGTGAAACACCCGTTTGAGGACTGGCCGGCCATAGAAGTACCCGTAGTATGAGCCTCTGTGGGCGTGGAAGGTACCCACGTTGAGCGCGTCGGAATACCTGAGCATTGTGGGTGGTAGCGCAGGCATCAGTGGCTCGTGGGCGTGAACCACGTCGAAGCGCTCGTTGCGCAGGATATCCCGCACTCGTCGCGATAGCCGAAAGGACAGGGTGATGCGGGCGATGGACCCATTCGCCGGCACCCGTGTGACCCGACCCACCCGGTAGACGCCGTCCATGTGCTTCTCGAGCTGACGGTCGGACGAGGGAGCGATTATGCGGACCTGATGGCCCATGCGCTCGAACTCGCGCTGCAGGTGGGTTACGTGCTGGGTTACTCCTCCGGGATAGGGGAAGTCGTAAGGAGAGACAAGCGCAATCTTCAGTGCCGCCTCCAAGCCCCGTCCGTCCTCACTGGGAGGTCACGGGCAACACACCGGCAGTCCCACAGGCTGCGGCTGGAAATTGAGTGGCTAATTCTACCAGCGAGACTCGGATTCTCAAGCTCAGAGCACGACACCACCCCTGCATTGCCGTTCGCGCGCACGGTCTAATCACCGGATCAGCCTGACCCAACCTTTGCCCGACGTTGATCGTTTGCTCTCAGGCACGACGTGAGTGGATTGAGCGTTCCGCTGCTGCCGAACCACTTCGGGCCACAGGCGGGCAAACATCATCCATTGGGCAGGGTGAGCCCGAATGAGTGACTCCGCCTGGGCCATGATGGTCTGGGCATTGGCCTGCAGGTCCGCCTGACGTCTTCCCGTTCGCCGCATCTGCAGCGGCGCCAGGACCCGGGCGTCGAAGCCGTTGTCCGGTCGTCGTAGCCCGTAGCCCATCACGACGGGAGCCTCTGAACGTGTTGCGAGCCATGCCGGCCCTTTACTCACCTGCGTGGGACGTCCAAAGAAGCGCACCTCCACGCCGCCGTCGCCCAGGTTCCGGTCGCAGGTGAGGGCCACGATCTCGTTTCGCTGGAGTGCCTCCAGCAACGTACGCGGAGACTCGGTGACGGGCACCGTCTTGATACCCATCGATTGGCGCAGACGTTGGAGGCGGCGGAAGAGCGCAGGGGGACGCATAGACTCTACCGGGATGGTCATGGCGATGCCACGCGCAGCGACGATCTGGCCGACAACGTCGATATTGCCGAGATGCAGGCCTACGAGGATCACGCCTTTCCCCTCCGAGAGGGCCGACTCCAAATGCTCCCAGCCCTCGAGGTGGATCGAGCTCTCGAGGTCAGCCGGCGAGAGCCGGCCCAGCAACAACGTGTCGACCCAGTTGCGGGCGTTGTAGCAAAAGGCCAGCATTGCGCTGATCCGCACAGGCGGTGAGATCGGCTGCTGGCCCAGGACGACCGACAGGTTGGCCTCGGAGTTGCGGCGCGACCGCTGGGCGAGCAAGAAGGCGACGACGCCGGCGCACGTCGCCACGAAGTAGGCAAGCTGCCTTGGGATCCGCGGGACCACCCAGGAGCCGACGACGAGGGCCAGGTACAGGGCCACCGCCTATCGCGCTTCTATGGAAGCCTCGCGCATGCTCGACCGATTGCCCGCCGGCACCGCATCTGGCCACATGTGTCGGAACATGTACCACTGGTCCGGACGGGCACGGATCATCGCCTCCAGCGAGTCGGCCATGTTTTGGGTGATGGCGCGGACATCCCACGACTTGTCGCCGGTCAGATTGGACGTGGCCGGAGGAAAGGTTCTGCCCGTGAAGGAGTTGTCAGCGTTACGGACTATGTATCCCGGAACCACTGTGGCGCCCGTCTTCACCGCCATGACGGCGGTGCCTGCCGGGAATGCCGTTTCCCGTCCGAAGAAACTGACGGGCACTCCCTGGTCCAGGGGAAGTGGTCGGTCGAACAGAACCACCACCAGCTCGTTGGCATGGAGAGCTCGAAGGATCTCCCGTACGTTCGTCGCAGGTATGAGGCGGAAACCCTTGGACTCCCGGGTTTTTCGGATCAGCCGATCGACGTAGCTCGGCTTGAAGGTGTCGGCGACGGCCGCGAATCCCTTCGTCTTCGATACGAGCGCCAGCCCTCCCATATCGGTGCTCCCGTAGTGGCCGGTCGCCAGCAGGACCCCACGTCCACGAGCGAGGCCGGCCTCAACATGCTCCCAGCCCTCCATGGGCATGTTCCGGAGCAGTGGATCATTCGGATCGATATTGGCAAAGCCGAGGAAGTCGACGACACCCTTCCCGAATTGATGGAAGGCTCTGCGAGCCGTCTTGCGGACTTCGGGATCTCCGGGCGAACCCCCGAGAACGACGGCCATGTTGTCGATGCAGGTGCGCCGTTTCGATGTCCAGATTAGCCACAGGAGATCGGCGATGACGGTGGCCAGACGGTAGCGCCAAGCCAGCGGAATGATCCGTGACCCCAGCGCACCCGAAATGATGGCGAGGTAGAGCCACATAAGCGTTAGGTCAGAGAGGCGACGGCGGGCTGGTCGACAGGGGTGGTGGCCTTGATGAAGGCGTCGGTCATCTCGCGCGCGCGATCGTCACTGTACTGGACGGGCGGCGACTTCATGAAGTATGCCGACGGACCCTCGAGAGCGCCGGCGATGTTGTTGTCAAGCGCAAGCTTCGCACACCTGACGGCGTCGATGACCACTCCTGCGGAGTTGGGGGAATCCCAGACCTCGAGCTTCATCTCGATATTGAGGGGCACGTCGCCGAAGCTCCGGCCCTCCATCCGGATGTACGCCCACTTCCTGTCGGTCAACCAGGCAACGTAGTCGCTAGGCCCGATGTGGACAGCGCTGGGGTCGAGTTGGTAGTCGAGCTGCGAGGTGACGGCGTTGGTCTTAGAGATCTTCTTCGACTCCAGGCGCTCCCGCTCAAGCATGTTGAGGAAGTCGGTGTTACCGCCGACATTGAGCTGGCTGGTCCTCTCCATGCGCACACCTCGCTCTCGGAACAGGCGGGTGAGGACTCGGTGCACGATGGTGGCCCCGACCTGTGACTTGATGTCGTCGCCGATGACGGGCAGGCCCTTCTGCTCGAAGCGATTGCGCCAATACTGTTCGCGAGCGATGAAGACCGGGATGCAGTTGACGAAGGCGCATCCGGCCTCGAGAATCTGCTCGACATACCACTTTGTGGCCGTCTCACTTCCGACAGGCAGGTAGCTGACGACGACATCCGTACCGGTGTCCTTGAGGATCCCGACGATGTCGTCGGTGGGTCCCGGTGCCTTCTCGATCACCTCAGATAGGTACTTGCCCAGGCCGTCGTGCGTCATTCCTCGGGCCACCTGAACGTTCTTGTAGGGCACGTCCGAGAAGCGATAGGTGTTGTTTTGGCCGGCGAAGATGGCCTCGGAGAGGTCGGAACCAACCTTGGTCTTGTCCACGTCGAAGGCCGCGGAAAACTCGATGTCGGAGATGCGGTAGCCGCCCAGATTGACGTGCATAAGTCCTGGAACGAAATCCTCATCCTTGGCGTTGCGATAGTACTCCACTCCCTGAACAAGGGACGAGGCACAGTTGCCGACTCCGATGATGGCGACGCGAACTTTATTGCTGCTCATGATGGTCCTCCCGATCTTGATCCTGTTTTGACAGCCTGCTGTGATTGAGATGTTGATGCTTTACGGTCAGCCTACCCTGTCCTGCGAGCGGGCTCGTACGAGGGCTCATTGGTAGTTCCCGACGAGAGGAACCTGCCCAGCAGATCGCCGTTCTCACGAATGATGCTCGGCTCGACCCGACAATGGACCTGTCTCCCCGTGCGGTGGGTGGTCACCAGCCCCGCGCGTCGGAGAATCCGTAGGTGCCATGACATGAGGGGCTGGCTCACCCGAAGCTCTTTGCAGAGATCGGTAACGGTGCCGTTCTGCTGCTGCCAGAGCGCCCGCATGATCCGCAGGCGAGTGGTGTCGGCAAGAGCGCGATAGTGAGCACTCAGCTCTCGCGGCCCAAGCGTGGCGACGTCCTCTTCAGTCATAGGCATCAGAGATAAGCGATCGTTTAATAAACAATCCTTTATAGGTTACCTTGTGTTCGAATCCGAGGTCAAGATCCACCTTTCCCAATTCCGAGAACGCGCTTTGCCTCTCGAATAGAGGCTTGGCATGGGGGTCCAGGGCCGCTCGATGCTTGAAGATTACGAGGTGTAGGTTGGTAGGTCGTCCTCGGGATCGATCGAAGCAGTGTCGTCCGTCACCTCGGACATCGAGCCCCGCAGATTGGCGAAGGCCGCGTCCAGGTGGAGGCGCATCGAGGCCGCCTCTTGGTCCGAGAGCCTGCCCTCACGCCGCGCCTCCTCAAGGACGGCCTCAACCACTCGATTGAAGGTGTCCTTGGTGGCGTGTGAGACGTCACCGACATTCCGGATGACCAGCTCCAGGTAGTCGGCGTAGGTGTCCGCCGGATCAACCTCGGCAGCCGTGACTTTCGCGATCTCTTCCAGGTCGGCGTTCAGCTGCTCGCGGTTCTGATACTCGGGCCGCGGCAGCCGTTCTATCAGCGCGATACGGTCCCCCGGCAGATTTTCTGCCAGAGCTCCATTGATCAGCTCCTCCTTTGTTACCGGGAAGCGGATCCGATCCGCGTATGTCTCGATCTCCTGCACTCTATCCTCCATCCTCGGTTAGCATCTCCGTCGGCTCGAGCACCTTCCGGCGCTCCACCTGCCTGCTCGCTGCGCCTCTTCCCCAGTAATGCTCCTCGAACTTGGAGTACAGCTCAGTGGCGTCCGTGACCCCGCTGACGACCATCGGCGCCCCCGCCGGGATGGCCATAAAGGGAAAGGCTTGCACTCCTCCGAGACCGCCATGGGCGCCGGCATGATCTTCGAAGTTGATCACCATGCCGTCCCTAGCTGCCCCAAAGACCAGCAGATCGCCGGAATTGGGAATCGCGGCCAGCGAGATGAGCTGCTCGGCGATGAGCGCCGGCTCGTCGTACTGCCTCAGGAACTCCAGCCTTTCAGGCTCCGCGTCCTCAAGGTACACCGCCCCCTCCCTGCATAGCACCACCGTCTTGCCGCTCTCTCGGCCCAGTACCAAGCCGATTCCCTCATGCTGCACGACCGATCTGAGAAGGTCGGGGGCGATGCGCTCGATATCCGAGATGTCGAGCCGTTCCGGTTCCGCGGTGAAATACACGTTGGCAAGCGAGCTGGAATACACGGCCAGGATGGGGCTGTCGGCATTCTCTGACAGGCCCGCCTGAAGCGGACCTGTGCCGATGCGCATGGCCAGCCGGGCCAGACGGTCGAGCGCCAGTCGAGTGAGCGAGGAAGTGCGGGGCCCTACCTCATCGGATAGCTCCTCCACCTGCTGAATCACCGACAGATCTCTCTGAATGCCCGGTTCCAGCTCGACCGTCTCCAGCCGGCGGGCGTTGTGAGACGACATGAACTGACCGAGTGTCTGACCATAGAGGTGCTGGAACGGAAGCGACGGCGTCATGCCATGGTCGCTCATGATGTAGAGATCGTAGTCGCGCAGGCTGCTCGCCTGGACGGCTTTGTAGACATCATGGATCTGGCGATCGATGGCCCGCAGGCAGCGGTAGGCGTAGCGACTGTTCGGCCCGAGATGGTGGGCGATCTCGTCGTAGCCGATGAAGTTGGCATAGATGGCGGGCACGCCGCGGAAGATGTCGAGACGAACGCCCAGAGTCGAAAGCTCTCTGAAGAGCACGTGGGTGAAGGCCCGGGTGATCGGGAAAATGCCCTCGGGGGCCACGTAGCGTCCGTGCAGACGGGCTCGGCTCTGCTCGACGATCTCGGTGAAGATCTCGCGCACGGTCAGCGCGGAGGCGCGGCCCAGCCGCCAGGGGTTGAGCAGCAGAAGGAGGAAGATATCGATGCCCGTAAGCTTGGGAGGAAAGCGAGCGTTGCCCAGGGCGCTGGTGGTCAAGACGGCCCGTGATGCTCCGCCCGCCGCCATCCCGGTGTAGACACTTCCATGACGCAGCAGGCCCTCACGAGGACCGGCGCAGGCGGCTTCGACCCGGGCCATGTCCAGGGGCCAGGAACAAATGATGGGCTTTCGCTGCTTCTTGTCATACCAGTAGAAGCCAGGTACGAAGGACTTGTCGCCGTACCACATGGCGCACTGGATGGCCGCGGTGTCGCTCGGCATGCCGCAGCGCCAGCCTTCAACCCGGTACCGGCCCCCCTCGATAAGCTCCCGCAGATGAGGCATAAAGCCGCCCTTGAGCGCGGCCTCGAGGTCGGCTTGGGAGAGGGCGTCGATCTGCAGAACCACGAATCCGCACCGGCGACGCTCATATCCGCTGAAGGGAAGCTTCAGGCGTTGCAGCGTCGCCGCCTGCTTCAGTGCTCGTACGACGGCGCCCAGGACCGAAAACATTGCCAGCTCCGTGCGTCTTCTGGGGCTGAGACCCGCGGTCCCGCAATCGCCAGATTCTAGCTGAGACGTTCGCGGGAGTTCGGTGCCCCGCAGCCCGGCCGCTCGCCGGCTGGCGCCTCAGCCGTGGCTGATGTATCGGTCGAGGTCTTGCGGTCCCACCTACAGCCGTAGACTTGGGCAGAGGTGAAGGCGTGCAACTGACTCACGTGACCACCGGGGGCGAAGTCCACATGGTCGACGTAGGCGACAAGCAGGTTACCAGGAGAACGGCGGTGGCCGAGGCCTTCGTCAGCGCTCGACCGGAGACTGTCGCGGCAATCAGGGATAACGTGACCAAGAAGGGGGATGTGCTGGCCGTCGCACGGGTGGCCGGCATCATGGCGGCGAAACGAACGCATGAGCTGATCCCGCTCTGTCACCCCATCCCGATATCATCGATCGAGATCGAGCTGCGGCTGGTTGACCGCGGCGTCGAGATCCAGGCCACGGTGCAGTGCCTAGGCCAGACAGGTGTTGAGATGGAGGCCTTGACCGCCGCTTCGGTGGCCGGCCTCACCATCTATGACATGTGCAAGTCGATCGACCGGGGCATGTCGATACGGGAAGTGGCCCTTAAGCAGAAGTCGGGAGGACGGAGCGGAGACTGGAGCCGGCCCGATGGCGACCCGACGGCCGGCTCGCTTACCTAGGCCACCTCGGCCTCGCGGGGAGATCGCTCAGCCGGCTCTAGACCGTATTCGCGCATCTTGGCGTAGAGCAGCCGCCGATAGATTCCAAGGGTCTTGGCCGCCTGGCTGCGGTTTCCATTACAGAGCGCCAGAGCCGACTCAATCGCCTGCTTCTCGGTATCGGCGACTATCCGTCGGAGGGGCACTGCCTTGGCGACCATCTCCGGTATCCCGCCATCCACATGCGAATCCATACGTCCGAAGGCTCCCGTGAAGACGATGTGGTGTGGCGTTACGACCTCATCCCGAGCCAGGATGATGGACCGATGCACGACGTTTTCCAGCTCGCGTACGTTTCCCGGCCAGGTGTAATCGAGGAGCTTGGCCTGCGCCTCCTCCGAAATCCGAGGTGCTCCCGAGGGCGCATCGGATCGGTACTTCTGGAGGAAGTGCTCGACCAGCAGAGGGATGTCATCCATGCGCTCTCGTAGCGGCGGGATGCGCATCGAGATGACGTTCAGCCGGTAGTAGAGGTCCTCGCGGAAACGCTCGTCTGCCACCTCCCGCTGGAGGTCTCTGTTGGTGGCTGCGATGACGCGAGTATCGACTTTGATGGGCGTCGAGCTGCCCACCCGCTCGAACTCACGTTCCTGGAGCACGCGCAACAGCTTCTTCTGAGTGTTTAGGGACATCTCGCCGATCTCGTCGAGGAAAATTGTCCCCTTATCGGCCATCTCAAAGCGGCCCTTGCGGGTCCTGCTGGCGCTGGTAAATGCGCCCTGTTCGTGCCCGAACAGCTCGCTCTCCAGCAGCGTCTCGGTCAACGAAGCGCAGGCCACCTTTACGAAGGCCATGCTTCTTCGGTGGGAATTGGCATGCAGCGCGGTGGCCACCAGCTCCTTTCCCGTGCCACTCTCGCCATGGATGAGGATGGTGGCGTCGGTGCGCGCGACCCGGCCGATGGTCTTGTACACATCCTGCATGGCGGCGCTGTTTCCGATGATGTTGTCGAGCGGATCGCGAGGCGTCTCGTCCAGGGCCTTGACTCGCTTGGCCAAATCTCGGTGATCGAGCGTGCGCTTTACGGTGATGATGAGATCGTCGAGATCGAATGGTTTGGTGACGTAGTCATACGCTCCGAGCTGGATCGCTCTGATGGCCACGTTGCTCGTTCCGAAGGCCGTCATGAGCAATACGGGCACGTCGATGTTGCTGCGCTTCATCTGCTCAAGCACCTCGATTCCCGAGAGGCCGGGCATGCGGACGTCCATCATCACCAGGTCGGGACGCACCTTGTTGATCGCCGGCAGCACCTCACGACCTGCCGCCACATCGTGTACGTCATAGCCCTCTTCCTCGAAGACGGTGCGGAGCAGGCTTCGGATCGACGCATCGTCGTCGGCGACAAGAACCGACGCGTCGGGAGCTGAGGAATCGGTTGTTCCCGTCATTAACCGTACACCTCCTGGCAGTATTCTAAGAACATTGTATGGTTATCGGACACTTTTCTGCCACCAGTTCACCCACCTTGGATCAAACCTTCATTGTCTGGACGATTTGAGAACACAATGGAGGAAGTTTCGAGTTTCGAGTTTCGAGTTTGGAGGGGTGGAGACTTGAGGCGTCAAGCTTCGACCTGGCTCCGGGTGCCGATGAGATTGAACGGGCGGAGCGTCAGCCATGAAAGTCTTTTCATACACTGAACCTTCTGCTTCATAGGATTGGTGGTGAGCACCGGAGTCACGCGAGACGACCTGGTCATCGGGACCGCAGGGCACATCGACCATGGCAAGTCGCGCCTTGTTCAGGCTCTGACGGGGGTTGACCCGGACCGCCTGGCGGAGGAGAAGGCGCGAGGCATGACCATCGACCTGGGGTTCGCGTCCCTGGTCCTGCCCTCGGGGCGCGTGGTGGCGTTCGTCGACGTGCCGGGCCACAATCGCTTTGTCCCCAACATGCTGGCGGGCACCACCGGGGTCCGCGCCGCGCTGCTGGTGGTGGCCGGTGACGAGGGCGTGATGGCTCAGACTCGGGAGCACGCGGCGATCCTCGACTTGCTCGGCATGGACACCGGCATCGTCGCGCTGACCAAGGCTGACCTGATTGAGCCGGACCTGCTATCGGTGGTACGGGAGGAGGTGGCCGAGCTGGTCAGCGGAACATCGCTGGCCGGCTATCCCGTGGTGGAGGTGAGTGCCGTGACCGGCCAGGGCCTGGAAGAGCTATGTCTGCGGCTCGACGAGATAGCCGCAGCCGTAGAGCCCGGAATGGATGGCCCCGGCCGGCTGTCGGTCGATCGAGTGTTCACGGCGACCGGGTTCGGGACGGTGGTGACAGGAACCATGAGCAGCGGGCGCTTCATTACCGGGCAGGAGGTCGAGATGCTCCCGTCCGGTGTCCGTGCCCGTATTCGCGGGATGCAGATTCACGACCACCAGGTCGACGTGGCCGATGCTGTGAGCCGCGTGGCCATCAACCTGTCAGGGGTCGAACGGCAGAGCCTTCGGCG
>DASRCF010000025.1:0-12120 GCA_035653255.1 Chloroflexota bacterium | reverse complement strand
GGACCTCCGGGAGGCTCACGCCCAGATCTTTCAGACGGTCCTCCACGCTAGCCAGCGGCGTCTCCCACCGGTTCCAGCTCCAGCTCTCCCGGCTCCTCATACCCTTCGAGAATGGCATGGCCTCTGGCAAAGAGTGAGGCGGGCACCAGGAGGTAGATGGGGAAGCCGAAGGGCAGAGGAGCGCCCAAGCTGAAGCCTGGCCCCGCGGCCTTGACGATGGAAGGGATGCCGTTGTTGCGCAGTAGCTCAGCCCAGCTCTGGGCGATGGGCTCACTCCAGGCCGTCGCGACACGCACCAGCGGATCATCCATCGATCGATCTTTCTTGTACAGCCTTCGTATCAGCCCTCCGTGCTTCGGACACTTGGATCCGGCCGGATAGTCGGTCGCGCAGGCGGGACAGAAGGGCATACCAACCACAGCCTAGCAGCGGGGGGCGCGGGAGCGGTGGTGTCGGTGTGTGTATAAATACGGCGCATCCGCGTACAGCGCGTCGAACGTCAAACGTCGAACGTCGAACGTCGCCACCGGAAGCCCTCAACCCAAGACTTCCAAACTCCCAACTCGACACTCGACACTCGACACTCGAAGGCGCTATCGCCTGTAGGGCGCGCCCGGCACAGGAGGACGCCCGCGTGTGCCTCCGGCCGATCGACATATCGGCCGTCCCCGCGGCGCACTCGTCACCTCGCGCGCCCGCCCTACAGGCGGCCCGGAGGCCAGGCTTACGACGGACGGGCGGTCGCTCCGCCGACCCGAGCCCGAAAAGGCGAGATCCGAAGCCAAATCACGCGTAAGACGTCAAACGTCAAAGCGTACGCCGGAAGAGGCAACTCCCGGAAGCCGAATCACCCCACGGACGTCGATGTCGCTGCCCAAAACGGGGATCCCACAACTCCCAACTCGAAACTCGAAACCCGAAACTCGAAACTCGAAACCCGAAACTCGAAACTCGAAACTACGACTCTCCGCCCTTCGGCGAACCGACGAGGTTCCACGCCGCCGCGGCCGCGCCCAGAACGCCCATCTCCGGTCCGAGCTCGGAGAGAAGCACCCTTGGCGGAGTCACGAAATCGTTGAGCATCACCATCATCGTCCGGGTGGCCGGAGGAAGCAGCTCCGGCCGGTGGTCGAGCACTCCTCCGCCCACGACGATGGCGTCGGGCGAGAGAAAAAGCGTGGCGTTGGCCAGCGCCTGACCGAGGTGCAGCGGGACGGTCTCCGTCCACACCTCCTCCGGCACCTCCCGGATAGAGCCGTAGGCGCTCTCCAGCGCCCGGCCTGAGATCAACGCCTCGAGACAGCCTCGATGGCCGGCAGTGCAGACCCGTTCTGAGTTGGGCGCCAGAATCTGGTGTCCGAACTCGGGGTCAAACACGCCATGGAAGATGTGCCCTTCCTCCACCACGCCCGCACCCACGCCCGTGCCCACGCCATAGAACACCTCGAGCTGGGAGTCACGCCCTGCTCCGTAGCGCCATTCGGCCAGCGCGGCACAGTCGGCGTCATTCTCGACCGCGACCGGCACCCCAAGCTCTTCCTCCAGCGGCTTCCCCGGAAATTGATTCACCCAGTTGAGATTGGCCGCCTTGATCACCTCGCCCGTATGCCAGTCGAGCGGGCCCGGGCAGGCGACGGCGGCGGCCGCGACACTCCCGGTCCGCCGTTGGGCCATCTCCAGCACCAGCTCCATGTCGCGCTCGAATTCACGTACCGTCGGCTTGCGGTCATCCCAAAGGATGGCGCCGTCTCGTGTAACCTCGGCCACGCGCAGCCACGTTCCGCCTAAGTCGCACGCAAGAACGGTCTGTGCGTCAGGCATCCTGCTAACCCATCCCCTCGCGTACCATCAGTTCCAGCCGATGAAGGAGCCGGCAGCCCCGGCGGTCTATTGAACCGGCGTTCCGGACCAGAGCTTCATCCCTGGACCCTTTGCCTCAATTCTTCCATCCGCCTCAGTATCCGGAGCTGATTGGCGTTCTCGCCGCCGGACAGGACCTCGGCCGCAGGATCAAGGGCGGCAGCGGCTTCTGCCCGGTGTCCAGGGCCCCGCCGATGCTGCGCGCGCGGGCATCGAAGGTCGAGAGGCGGCCGAGGCGGAAGCGGTCCTCGACGTATCGCAGCACGGATTCGAAGCTGTAGGTCGAGTGATCCACATGGTGAGGCCGGGCATACGGTGAGATCAAGATCGCCGGCACGCGCGGGCCGTACATCAGCTGGTTGAGACGGGGAGGGCGCACGTGATCGTAGAAGCCACCGAAGTCGTCCCACGTCAGGACGATGAGCGTCGAGCGCCAGAACCGGCTGCGCATGATGGCGTTGATCTGCTCGACGGTCCAGTTCTCGCCGCTGCACATGCTCGCCGGCGGGTGGTCGCTGACGGTTAGATCTGGGATCAGCCAGGTGATTGCCGCCAGCTTCCCGTGCGCCACGTCGCCGGCAAAGCTCTCCTCCGGCAGCACATTGGTTCTCCACAGTGAGGAGTAGCGAATGTGCTGGATGGCGTCGAACGTGGACCAGATGTAGCCGATCTGGCCTCGAGGCGGGGCGTAGTAGCGCCAGCTCACATGCCTGGCGGTGGCCTCGTCCGCAATGGTCCTCACGTTGAAGCAGGGCTTGACCTCCACGTGCCTGCCGGCGACGATGCGGTCCACCCGCGTCCCGGCCGCGCCATCGCAGCCCCAGCTCCGAGGATTGTAGGAGGACTCCTGGGGATCGCCGTCAACTCCCAGGGATGTGGAGGCGACGGTGACGAGATGGTTGGGGAAGCTGGAGGCCATGATGGTGGAGAAGAAGTGGTCGGCCAGCGTGAAGCGCGAGGCGTAGGCCCAGTAGTTGGGGATATCGGCCCGGCGGTAGGCGGTGTCGGCGTAGTCGAAGCCGTGCTGGACGGCTCGCGGAAGGCGGTAAAACTCGTTCATCCGGCCGCCGTTCACGCCTTGGAGAATGGCCTGCCGGCTGTGGAGGACGTCGGCGGTTTCCGGGTATGGGGTCCGCCCGATGGGCACCACCCGGCTGCCGAGCCGCGCCGTCGACGTCCCGTCGGCTCCCGGAAAATGGGCGAACAGGTTGTCGAAGGAGTGATTCTCCTTGATGATGAACACCACGTGGTCGATCGGCGAGGAGGCGGCCGGGCGAGCGGCGACACCGCCTCGCGCGGCCAGCAGGAGCCCGGCCCCGGCGACCACGAGAGCCAGAGCCGAAAGGGGAACGAGAGGAAGCCGCATGATGGAGGCCGGAAGAAGCCGAGAAGGCCGCCGGCGGCCCCATGACCTGTTCAATCGCGCGCTCGCTCGTGCAGACTCACGCTCACCCACCGTCACCTTCCGATCCATAGACTCCACTCGATCCGCGACTCACCTGAAACGCTAAGCTCTCCACTCGAAACTGCCCCAATGCGATAATTGGCCTGATTTCGGGGGGATTCGCGCCATGAAAGCTGCCCGCAGCTACCACACCGAAGCCATCGTGCTGCGGCACTTCGATTATGGAGAAGCCGACCGGGTGCTGACGCTGTACACGCCGCATCATGGCCGGCTCCGAGCCATCGCCAAGGGCGTCCGCCGCATCAGCAGCAGGAGGGCAGGGCACCTCGAGCTGTTTACCCGCTGTGGCCTCCAGCTCGCCCGCGGCCGCGCCTTCGAGGTGATATCACAGGCTCAGGCCATCGAGCACTTCCCCAATCTGCGGCTCGACCTGATGCGTTTCAGCCGCGCCCATTACCTCACGGAGCTGGTGGACGCCTTCACGCCCGAGCATCTTCCCAATCCCCGCCTCTACGCCACCTCCCTGGCCTATCTGCGCCGGCTCGATCAGACCGATTCTCCACTCGTGCTGCGGGCATTTGAGATGAGCCTCCTGGACCAGTCCGGGTACAGGCCGCAGCTCACCACCTGCTTGGGGTGCGGCAAGGCCATCATCCCCGAGCCCAACCATTTCAGCGTCGAGCTGGGCGGCGCCCTCTGCCCGAGCTGCCAAACCATGGACCCGGCCGCCCAGCCGATAACGATCCCCGCCCTCAAGCTGCTTCGCAACCTGCAGACCAACGTCGAGGCCGTTCTCCGGCTGACCTCGGTCGAGGCGGTACTCCTCACGGAGCTGGAGGAGCGGCTGCGAGAGTACATCGTCTACCGGCTGGAACGGCGCCCCAAGAGCGTTGCCGTCCTGGAGAGCCTCGCTCACACCTACTCGGCTGTCGGAGCGTAGCGTGGCCCAAACCGTGGCCGAAGCGCCGGGTGAGGTGACGCTCGACAAGCTCTCCGCGCTGGCCAAGCGTCGCGGCTTCGCCTACCCGAGCAGCGAGATCTATGGCGGCCTCAACGGTTTCTGGGATTACGGGCCGCTGGGCGTGGCGCTGCGGAACAACGTCAAGCGCGCCTGGTGGTACTCGATGGTTGAGGCCCGCGACGACATCGTCGGTCTGGACTCGAGCATCATCCTCAATCCGCAGGTGTGGCGCGTCTCCGGCCACGTGGAGCGGTTCAACGATCCCATGGCCGACTGCCAGGAGTGCCGGCGCCGGTTCCGCGCCGACGACGTGCCCGAGCCCGGCGTCTGCCCTGCCTGCGGCGGCCGGCTGGGCGAGGTTCGCCAGTTCAACACCATGTTCACCACCCATGTCGGCCCCATCGCGGACGACTCTTCGCTGGCCTACCTCCGTCCGGAGACGGCGCAGGGCATCTTCATCAACTTCAAGAACGTTCTCGACAGCTCTCGTCAGAAGATCCCGTTCGGAATCGCGCAGATCGGAAAGTCGTTTCGGAACGAGATCACGACCGGCAACTTCGTCTTCCGCGTGCGGGAGTTTGAGGTGATGGAGATGGAGTTCTTCGTCCGGCCGGGCACCGACGACCAATGGTGGCAGTACTGGATCGAGCAGCGACTGCAGTGGTGGCAGGACATCGGCATCCGGCCGGAGAGCCTGAGCCTGCGGCGTCACGAGGCGCAGGAGCTGTCGCATTACTCCAAACAAACGACCGACATCGAGTTCCGTTTTCCGTTCGGAGTCAAGGAGCTCGAGGGCATCGCCGACCGCACCGACTACGACCTCAAGGCTCACGCGGCCGGATCGGGTCAGGATCTGAGCTACTTCGACGACGAGAGCGGCGAGCGCTTCATTCCCTGGGTGATCGAGCCCGCCGCGGGGATCGAGCGGGCGTTCCTGGCCATCCTGCAGGACGCCTATGTGGAGGAATCGACGGGTCCCAAGGCCAAGGACTCGCGCATCGTCCTGAAGCTCTCACCGCGGGTGGCGCCGTACAAGGTGGCCGTGTTCCCGCTGGTCTCCAACAAGCCCGACATCGTGCAGCGAGCCCGGGCCATCTATGACGCCCTCCGCCCCAGATTCATGACCGCCTGGGACGACCGCGGCAACGTGGGCAAGCGCTACCGCTCCCAGGATGAGATCGGCACGCCCTGGTGCATCACCGTCGACTACCAGACACTCGAGGACGGCACGGTCACGGTGCGAGACCGGGACACCATGCAGCAGGAACGCGTTCACGAGCAGGAGCTGCCACCTTTATTCATGGAGAGACTGAGTCAAACGTAGGCGCAGCCCAATCGGTGTGAGGTCCGTTTGCGCGCTATTCCTCCTGGGGGAGCACTTCAAGCAAACCCCAATCACGCAAGATGTTCAGGTTGCACCTCGGTCGGCCTGACCACACGCATCGCCGTCCGCAGCGTGGCCGGCCGTCTACCTTGAGCGGTCGCCAGCACTGCGTCACTAGCGGTGCACAACCCCCAACGGTTTCTACCAGCCACGCCTGTTCCCGTTGCCCGCGTCCTTCGCCTCGACGGCCGACGCCAGGATCCGCTTGCTTCGAGTAAGCTCCAGCTGCGCTCCGATCTCGGCGAATATCTGGACCGACCTCCGAAACGACGCCTCGGCCGCTACGCAATCTCCTCCCGCAAGATCCGCCTGCCCCAGCAGCCGGTAACCAAGACCCATCTCACGCGGCAATCCACTCGAGCTCGCGTGGTCGACCGCATCTCCAGCTGCCGACCTGGCCTCGCTGACCTTGCCCTCGCCCAGATGAAACGCAGACAGCGTGAGCAGCGCCTCGACGGACGTCTTTGTGGCTTGGTTCTCCAATGCAAGTCGTTTGGCCCGTTCCACCACGGCAGCCGGCGCCCGGGTCCGTCCCTTCGAAATGTACATGCGCGCCTGGGCCAGCGCCGCAAGTGCCTCGAGATCCTCCAAGCCGAGTCGGTGCGCCGACCTCCGAGCCCGCCGGAGCAGAGACAGGGCCTCGCCGAGCCTTCCCTGCTCCGCATACAGATCGCCCAGGGCATATGTCGCATAGAGCGTCCACATCCGGCCTCCAAGCCGGCTGTGCCGCTCGAGGCTCTCGCGGTAGAGCCCTTCGGCACGATCTAGATCGCCTCGGTACTGCGACACCAGTCCCAGCCCGACCAGTCCAAGCGTGATGCCATACTCGTCTCCAATCTGCTCCTGCAGATCGAGGCTCTTCCGGTACCACCCTTCGGCATCGTCATAGCGCCCCTGCCCAAAAGCCACGAGACCAAGCCCTGCATACGCACCCGCCAGCGACTGGCTCGCATTGGAACCGGTCAGCTCAAGTCCGCGTCTCAACCGCTCCCCGGCTTCGGCTAGGTCGCCTCGCCGGGCAGCCACCAGCCCGAGATCGTTCCAGCAATCGGCGACGCGAACCGGGTCTCCAATCCGCTCTCGCAGCGCCAGGCTGCGCTGGAGCGACTCCTCGGCCTCAAGGTAGTGCCCTCTGTGGCTCGCGGCCAGCCCCATGAGACTCAGGGATGAGGCCATCCCCTCCGGATCTCCGATTCTCTCCAGCACGCCGAGCGCCTGCCGGTGCCGCTCTTCGACCGCTGCGAGATCGCCTCGGAGAAGCGCTACGTGAGCGAGCTGGTTCCAGCTTTGCGCAACGCCCCGCTCATCGCCCACCATCTCCCGAACAGCCAGGCTTCGAGCGTGTGTGGACTCAGCCGAGTCCAGGTCGCCTCTCAGGAGTGCTGCGGCCGCCAGAAGGTGGTACGCCCTTCCAGCTCTAACCGAGGCCTGTCCAGAAGCAGCCGCGAGGGCCTCACCGGCGAGTTGCTTCGCCTCCTCACCTCTACCCATTCGGACCAGAACCTCGGCTCTGTCGAGCCGCAAGTCCGCGTGAAAATTCTCAGACCCGGCAGCCGCCTCTGCTGCCTCCGCAGCCCGATCAAAGGCTTGGAGCGCTTGCTCGTAGGCGCCTTGACGCTCCCAGGTCACCCCTTGGCGAGCCAAAAGCTCGGCGCGTGGTGTTGGAGCCGTCCGGTTCGTCGAGGCCAGCTCGTAGTGCCTGCGCGCCTCTTCGTACCGGGCCGTAGATGCCATTACGTCGCCCGCCTTCATATGGAGCTCACCGATCCACTCGGGGAGCGCTCCGAAGGATTCGGCGACGTGAAGCGCCCGGCTGTAGTAGTCCGCTGCCTCCGTCCAGGCGAACGCTTCGGTACACCTGTCGCCGGCGAGGCGGAGGTAATGGAGCGCTCGATGCTCAAAGCCGGCCCCCGCCGATTCGAAGTGGAGCGCCAGCTCGCTGGGATGGTCGTCGGCCTGAAGCCCATAGAGGCACTCGAGGCTCTCAGCGGCCCGTCGATGCAAAAGACACCGGCGGGCGGGCGAGGTACTTTCGTAGAGTGCCTGAGCCAGAAGTGGATGCCGAAAGAAGAAGCCCCGTTCCGTCTCCTTGAGAACCTCCGCTCGAACCGCCGCCTCCATGACTTCGATGAGCCTCTCCGCACGACCACTCCACGCCGCCTCGAGAGCCGGGAAGGAGAATTCACGTCCGAGTACGCCCGCCAGCCTCAGGACATCTCTCGTCTCTTGATCCAGGTGCTCGAATCGTCGTAGGATCGCCTCCCGGATCGCAGACGGCAGAGCGCCGATGGTTGCGGTTGCGAGCTCCAGCCCATGCCGGCCCGGTTCCAGTGCTCCCTCGCCTTGAAGCAGTGTTGTCAGCTCGGAGAGGAACAATGGATTGCCCGCACTCCTCTCCAGAAGCTCGCTGGACAAGGCCGGCGAAGGCGATATCGAGAGCAGCTCGGTCGCCACTTCATGGACCTCACGAAGCGTGAGGGGCTCCAGCTCCACCAGCCGGACCCGGCCTTCGGGGGCACCAGCTCTCGCCAAGTCGAGTACGTCGGAGTCAGGGCGACAGGCGCCAACGATCGTGAGGCCCGATCGTTCCAGACTCTCGGATGTTTGACGAGCGAGGAAGTGTAGGAGCTGAATGGTCGAAACGTCGGCCCACTGCAGGTCGTCCAGCAACAGCACCAATGGCCGATCCGCAGCTATCCGCTCAAGAAAACGGCCAATCGACCAAAAGAGCTGCAGCCTGTGGTCGCCGTCGGCCTCAGAAGCTCGAGATGGCGCCGAAGCTCCTATGCGTTCCCGCATCTCCGGCAGAATTCGGGCGAGATCCTGAGAGATGTCGCAGGTCTGAGCCGTCAGTGTGCGCTCACTTTGCGTAGAGACGTAGTCGGCCAGCGCATCCCGAAAAGCGCCATAGGGCAGCCTGCCCTCCTGCGCGTATGACCCTCCGGCGAGCACCAAGGGGGGATTCGGTTTCTCCCCCAGCCGTGTCGCGAGGCCTCCCAACAGCGTCGTCTTGCCCATGCCGGCTTCGCCCACGACGAGGACGAGTCGCGTCTCCCCATCGTCCGAGGCATTCAGCACGTCTTCGAGCACCAGCTCACGGCCGTTCAAACGTGGCGCTTTCGGGAGCGGATACTTCGGGACGACGTCGACTAAGAGCCGGCTGGTCGATCCTTCGTCTTGGTCGGAGCCACGCACGCCTGCAGCTCCGCGGTTGCTTCGAAGCTCATCGACATATGCGAGCACAGCCGGGTCGGGATCCACGTCCAGCTCCACTCGCAGCAGCTCC
Source organism: Chloroflexota bacterium (assembly GCA_035653255.1). Lineage (GTDB taxonomy): Bacteria > Chloroflexota > UBA5177 > UBA5177 > JAJPKF01 > DASRCF01. The sequence continues at coordinate 3,224 of DASRCF010000025.1, read as the reverse complement.
CGGAATGTTTCAAACGATCTCAATGCCTCAGTTCCCCGGCCGAGGCGGCTCAGAAGCCGGAGGTGGCGCTCAACGAACTCCTCGTCCAACGGGTCGACGTCCAGCTGACGGCGGACCCAGGCCGCGGCTTCTTCGTCGCGGCCCCGCTGCTCTTCCGCTCCCGAGGCTTGCAGGCACAGCTCGCGCCACTGCCTGAGGATGGCGGCGCGTACGGGAACGGCCCAGTCTTCATACCTGTCCTCGCCGAGAACGTCGCCGCGATAGAGGCTTGCCGCCTCGACACATAACCGCTCCTCAAGAGCGGTGTCGCAGGACCGCGAAACGATGTCGGCCAGGCGCTCAGCGTCGATGAGCCAGGTAAAGTCGGGGTTCAGCGAGACCCAGCCTCGCTCGGAGAGGATGGGCGAAGGCTGGAGCTCTCCCAGAGCGCGCCGGAGGAGCTGGATGGTCGAGCGGAGATTGCTGGCGCCCGTCTCAGCGGGCACGTCGGGCCAGAACAGGTCTACAACCTCTTCCCGAAGTCGTTTCCGCCCTGGAGAGACGGCAAGGAGTCGCAGCAAGCTTCCCGGCCGGCGTGGCCAGCGCGAGGCTTCCAGATCGGTCTGATCGCGCCAGACCTCGAAGGGTCCGAGCAGGTTGATTCTCAGAGCCGGCCGTTCGGTCACATGAATGAGGTTCCGGGCATGGCGCCCTTGACGTTGACGGAACGAGACAGAGATTGACAGCATTATAGGAGAAATTGAGCGGGCCGACGCTCAGTGGACGGCTCGCGGACGCCGGACGGAATATCGTAGTGCTGGTAACTCGACCAAGATGCGGGAGGTCCAGGTGAACGACGTAAGCGCTCACAACCTGCAGACAGCTCTTCGATCCCAGCCGTTCAAAGCGGCTACGCTACTAGGAGAACGGTTGCAGCTGAAGCGCACCCCACGAGGAGCGCAGGTTGCCCTGGTGATGCTTCTGGTGGCGACGGTCCTGGGAGCTGTGGGGTTTTATTACGCCCGCTTCACGCTGGCCGGCACACCCGTTTGGTCCACTGCAGCGCAAGCTGCCACATGGCTCACTCTGGAAGTTGCTCTGCCGCTGGGCGCAGTCGCTCTCCTGCTCGAAGGCGGCGCCGGCGTCGGTCGCGGGCACACGAGGTTCCGGTTATTCGTAGGCGCCACCATGCTGGTCGACCTCGGGGCCATGCTGGCCTCATTCGTAGGCTTCGACGGCATGTTCGTCGCCAGCTTCAGCGCCATGATGCAGTGGAACGCGAGCTGCGCCAACGGCACCAACACCTGCCTGCAGCCATGGGTCGGAGACGCTAACGTTGCCGGAACACTCTATCTCGCTTCACTCCTTCTCGAGACGGCAGCACTGATAGCCATGCTGGTAAGCGTTATCCGAGCTCGCAAGACCCTGGCTTGGGCCGAGGTGGAGAGCGACTGACACACGAACGAAAGAGAGTGCGGCGATGAGGTGGCGACACTCGAATCCCACGCTCGCTTGCAACCGGCAGTGACGAACTGGATACCCGGCAACACCTCTTCTACGCCTTTGGTCAGGCGGCCGGCGGCGTCTGCAACGGCTTCAACCTGGCGCTGCTCAGCATATCTCAATGCCATCACCCGACCGCTGCTTCAGAGCTACCTCTCGAACACAGGCATGGCCGGCGCCGTCATTCAACCGCTCGTCGGCCCGGCTTAGCGATCGCGCGGCCAGCGGGCCACGAAGGCTGGGAAACAGCTCACGCCGGGTCTGGGGAAGTGGACCGTGAGCGCGAAGCAGCCTTAATCCTCACCGGCGCCGAAGGCTGGCGCCCACAAGCTCAATGATCGTCTTGCCCGTGCCGCGCTCGCTGTTCCAATCCTCACCCCCGAACGCCAATTGACGGTTTGAAAGGAGCAATTGAGCGGGCCGACGCTCAGTGGACGGCTCGCGGACGCGGGACGGAATATCGTAGTGCTGGTAACTCGACCAAGATGCGGGAGGTCCAGGTGGACGACGCCGGCACTCACAACTCGCAGACGGCTCTTCGATCCCAGCCGTGCAAAGCGGCTGCCGCGCTACTAGGAGCGCGGTTGCAGCTGAAGCGCACCCCACGAGGAGCGCAGATCGCCCTGGTGATGCTTCTGGTGGCGACGGTCCTTGGAGCTGTGGCGTTCTATTACGCCCGCTTCACGCTGGCCGGCGGCATACCCATTTGGTCCACTGAGGCGCAAGCTGCCACCTGGCTCACTCTGGGGGTTGCTCTCCCGCTGGGCGCAGCCGCTCTCCTGCTCGAAGGCGGCGCCGGCGTCGGTCGCGAGCAGGCGAGGTTCCGGTTATTCGCGGGCGCCGCCATGCTAATCGGCGTCGGGGCCATGCTGGCTTCACTCATAGGCTTCGGGGCAATGGTATTCGTAATCACCTCCAGCGCCGTGGGCGAGGGGAGCGCGAGCTGCACCAACGGCACCAACACCTGCTTGCAGCCATGGGTCGGAGACGCGTACGTTGCCGGAACACTCTATCTCGCTGCACTCCTTCTCGAGACGGCAGCACTGATAGCCATGCTGGCAACCGTTATCCGAGCTCGCAAGGCCCTGGCTGGGACCGAGGTGGAGAGCGACTGACACATGAGCAAAAGGGCGCCGCAAAGAGGTGGCGACACTCGAACATCCCCACAGTCGCCTCCAACCACCAGTGACGGACTAGACGCCCGGCAAGCCTTCTTCCACGCCTATGATCAGGTGGCCGGCGGCGTCTGCAACGGGCTTCAACCCGGCGCTGCTCAGCATCGGCCATCAACCGATATATCTCGGTTCATGGCAGAAGATGTAGCGGGCCTTTGATATAAGCGGACTTCCGCCGCATTCCCGGTCTCCAGCTCAATTCGCACCAGTACGTGACGCGCATGATTCCGTCCAGCATCTACACTTTCGGTACGCTTTGCGCTGCCGCCGGCGTGGAGAGATCCGCGATAGGATCGCCCGGACAAACCAGCCGGTGCTTCAATGAGGCCACGGCGCTGATGCCGTGGAGAGCCATAGCGCCGGGAACAGGTAGCGGGCTGCAATCGGGCCTCAATGAGGCCACGGCGCTGATGCCGTGGAGAGGCAGCAAGGCGGCTCGGCGGCGGCGTTTGTCCCACTTGCTTCAATGAGGCCACGGCGCTGATGCCGTGGAGAGCTCGTCAACCTCAACACCCTCGCCGGCCTCTACGCGTTGCTTCAATGAGGCCACGGCGCTGATGCCGTGGA
>DASRCF010000024.1:0-16430 GCA_035653255.1 Chloroflexota bacterium | reverse complement strand
CTCTGTACCGGAATGGCCGTCCGTTACCGGCTCTTGAAGGCAGGCGCATCATCGTGGTCGACGACGGCATCGCCACCGGGGCCACGGCACTGGCCGCCGTCGTCGGTCTCCGCACGAGGAAAGCATCTGAGGTAGTCGTGGCCGCCCCGGTCTGCTCAGCTTCGGCGGTGCAGCTTCTACGGTCCGAGGACTGCCATCTGGTCATGCTCGAACAGCCCGACGACTTCTTCGCCGTCGGTCAGTACTATGAGCAGTTCCAGCAGATCAGTGATGAGCAGGTAATCGAGGCCCTGCGGGGAGGCGGCTAGTTCGAGTTTCGGGTTTCGGATTTCGGATTTCGAGTTGGAGGGACGGACTTACCGAGCTTTGAACCGTCATAAGTCCAGGAGTGCTTCACGGTCGCCCTCCACCGGCTGGCGCTCGCGGATGAGCTGCACCAGCTTTCGCCGGCCGCGCAGCTCTCCGATGATGACTGCGCCCACCAGTCGATTCTCATAGAAGAACAGCTTGCGGTAGTGGCGTGTGGTGATGTCGTAGCGGAGGACGTCCTCCAGCCCACCAATCACTTCGGGAGTGATGCCGAGAACCGATAGCCGTGAGCCGAACATGGTGGTGACGTAGGTGGGCACCTCGTCATAGACCTCGGAACCGCCGAGCATGTTACGGGCGACCAGGCGTCCTTGGGACATGGAGTTGTCCCAGGTGCCCATGACGTTGTGGCGCCCAATGACAATGTCAAAGAACTCGGCCACGTCGCCGGCGGCAAAGATGTTGGGGATGTTGGTGCGCAGGTACCGGTCGACGATGATGCCGATGTTGATCTCAACGCCCGTGCCTTCCAGGATGGCGGTGTTCAGGTCGTTTCCCACTCCGTAGGCGGCCATGTCGGCCTCGATGGTGCGGCCGCCCAAGGTGCTCACGCCCTTGACGGCGCCGTTGTTGGAGAAGAACTCACAGGCGAAGTCGTCGTGGATCACCTCTACGCCCATGTCCGCCGCCAGCAGGTCGACGATCTGTCCACCCACTTCGTCCAGCAGCCTCCACAGGAAGCGTGGCCCGCGCATGATCCAGGTCGTCCGCAGTCCCCGTTCTGCGAAACCGTCCGCCAGCTCGTAGCCGATGTAGCTGCCGCCCAAGGCAATGGCCGACTTCGACCCCAGGATTCGTTCGACGATGGCCTTGGTCTCGTCCAGGGTTTGGAAGAGGTAGATTCCTTCCAGGTCAGCGCCGGGAAGATTCAGCTTGCGTGTTCGTCCGCCGGTGGCCACCAGCAGCATGTCGTAGGGGAGGGCGCTGCCGTCCTCGAGGTAGACGACACTCTCCACGGCGTCGACACGAGCCGCCGTGGTTTCCAGCAGCAGCCGGAAGCCGCGAGTTTGGTGGTCGTCCGGCTTGCGCATGATTACGCTTCGCTCCTGGACCCGGCCCTTCAGCAGCGGAGGCAGCGCCACGCGGTTGTAGAGGGGGTAGGCCTCGTCCTCGACCACCGTGACCTCGGAGGACGGGTCGAGCTTGCGTAGATTCTCCGCCGCCGTCGTGCCCGCGGCGCCGTTGCCGATGATCACGAAACGTCTCGGCCGGTCACTCACGGCTAACGCTCGCCGAAGCTAGACTGCTCGCCCCGGCCCTCGGCCACCGCCCGTTCGTACAGGTACCGCGCCGCTGTGACGTCCTCGATGGCCACGCCCAACGACTTGAACAGAGTGATGTCGGCGTCGCCTGTTCTTCCATGACGGTCGCCGGCCAGGACCCCGCCGATCTCGGTAACATCCTCCCAGCTGAGAGCACCCTCCTCGACTGGGATCAGTAGGTCGCCGGCTTCGACCTTGGCCTGTTCGACAGAATCGACGGCTACCACGGAGGACTTCCTTACCACGTTTGTATCGACCTCACGTCGATCCGGCTGGTTTGACCCGGCCGCATTCACGTGGGTCCCGACCGCCAACCAGTCACCCAAGACCGTGGGCGTCCCCGAAGTCGTGATGGTGATGACGATCTCGGCCTCTTCGACCGCAGCCCGGGGCGACTCGACCGCAAGCACGTCGCATCCCAGCAGCTCGCGCATCTCGGCGGTGAAGTGGTCTCGCCGCTCCCGACTACGACTGAAGACCGACACACGAGCGATGCTGCGCACCGCCGCCACGGCCTCCAGCTGCGTTCGCGCCTGTGAGCCGGAGCCGATGATTCCCACGCTTCGTGCCCCGGGACGTGCCAGCGCATCCGTGGCCACACCCGACGCGGCTCCGGTCCGGATTCGACCCAGCCAGTCCGCCTCGATAAGGGCCAGCAGACGGCCACTTTCGGAATCCCACAACGCCACCATGAATGCGGTGCCCTGGCGGCCGGCGGTGTACGCCTTGAGGCCCACAGCATTGTCGGCCTCGACCCCGGCGGACATCGAGCTGAAGACACAGCCCTGTTGCTTGATTCTCCTACGTGGCTGGTTGACGGCCCGACCCCGATGACTCTCTTCGAATACTCGGCGCACGAGCCGCACGGCCTCTGACATCGGAAACAGCGCGCGGACATCCGCCTCGCGGAGCAGCAGGGCCATCCTCTCCTCACAAAAATGGTGGCTCCGGGGCCACCATCATTCGATTCTAGCCAGATGACCAGGGGCTGACAGAACCGGGAGGCCGGCGGGAAGTCCTGTAAAATGACGTGCGAGCTATGGGCAGTGAGGGTTCCATGCAAACCGTGTTGAGTTGTGAGAATTGCCGGCGGTCGGACTTTGCGCCGTTCCTCATGCTGGCTGAGGCGGAGGCTATCGAATCGGCCTCGCAGCGCCTCTGGCTTCAGTGCCTGCACTGCAAGGATTTGCTGGTCATGTCGGTCGATCCGGAGGTTCAGAACCAGCTGATAGAGCTCGTCGAGGACGACGAGGAGGAGATTCGAAGTAGCGACGCGTGAGTTGACCCGCCCATGACCGATGAGGCGCTGAGCATCACCGTCTACTACGAGAATGACGACTTCTCGGTCCAGTCGATCATCCGGGAGCTGGATGATCTTGAGGTGGCATATGAGGCCAGACGCTGGGACGCCACCTCAGAGGATGAACGAGCTCGCCTAGGCCAGGCGGGCGGAGGCTCACCGGTGTTACCGGCCGTCGAGATCAATGGCGAGCTACTAACGGCCCCGACCGCCGCGACCGTGATGAGCGCCATCATGCACGCTCGCTCCAGCGGCTTCTACCAGTGAGAGGTTTCGAGTTTCGGGCCTCGGTATCCGTGAGGTTGAGCTAGTCCGTTGAACCCCACAGACGTTCAGAACCCCTCGTACTTCCACCGTGTGGTCGACTGTCAATGGGCATGTCCGGCCCACACCAACGTCCCCGAATATATCCGCTTGATCGCCCAGGGGCGGTACACGGACGCCTACATGGTGAACCGGGAGTCGAACGTCTTTCCGGCGATCCTGGGGCGCACCTGCGACCGGCCTTGTGAGCCCGCATGCCGCCGCGAGCGAATCGACGGCAAGCCTGTCGCGATCTGCCGGTTGAAGCGAGTGGCCGCCGACAATCGGGGCGACATCGCCGGCCGCATGCCCCTGATTCCCCGAGACAAGAACGGCAAGCGAGTGGCCTGTATCGGCTGCGGGCCGGCCTCTCTGACTGTCGCCAACGACCTGATGCCGCTGGCTTATCGCGTGACCATTTTCGAGAAGCACGACAAGCCGGGCGGCCTCATGCGCACCAATATTCCGGCTTTCCGCTTACCGGAGGAGGTCTTGATGGATGAGGTGAACCAGATCGTCGGCATGGGCGTCGAGGTTCACTATTCCACGCCCATAAACAGCCTCCGTGAGCTGCTCGATGAAGGGTACGACGCGGTCTTCGTGGGCAGCGGCGCACCGCGAGGTAAGGAGCTCAATCTTCCCGGCCGGCATGACGAAGATGGTGACTCGCACATTCACATAGGTATCGACTGGCTGGAATCGATTGCCTTCGAGCACGTCGACTCGATAGGGGAACGCGTGCTGATCATCGGCGTCGGCAATACGGCCATGGATTGCTGCCGCTCCTCGCGGCGCCTCGGTGGGAAGGACATCAAGGTCATGGCCCGCCGGCCGCGGCCGTTCTTCAAGGCCTCACCCTGGGAGCTTGAGGATGCCGAGGAAGAGGGCGTCGAGATTCTGATCAACCACGCGCCCAAACGATTCGTGGTGGAGGATGGCAGGCTCAAGGGGATGGAGTTCGAGCGCCTGGAGTGGGACGATCAGGCGCGGCACTCCACCGTGATCGATACCGTCTTCATCCCCTGCGACGACGTCATTCTGGCTATTGGGCAGGAGAACGCCTTTCCGTGGATCGAGCGCGATTTGGGGATTGAGTTCGGCGAGTGGGACATGCCGGTCGTCGACAGAACCACGTTTCAGTCGACCCTTCCGGGCGTCTTCTTCGGCGGCGACGCCGCTTGGGGCCCTGAGAACATCATCTGGGCCGTCGAGCACGGCCACCAGGCGGCGATCTCCATTCACAATCACTGTCAGGACGTGCCCGTCAGCGAGCGGCCGCCGCAGCACATGAACCTGCTCAGCCAGAAGATGGGGCTGAGCGAGTGGAGCTACCACAACGACTACAACCCCTCGGCCCGACAGAAGATGCAGCACGTCGATCTGAAGCGGCGCTTCGAGGACCTCCACGTGGAGGTGGAGCTGGGATTCACGGCCGAGCAGACGGCACGAGAGGTCCAGCGCTGCCTCAACTGTGATATTCAGACCGTCTTCTCAGCGCCCCTGTGCATCGAATGCGACGCCTGCGTCGACGTCTGTCCAGTCCAGTGCCTCACTATCACGACTGACGGCGACGAGCAAGATTTGCGTGGTCGCCTCATGGCGCCGGCCACCAACATGGAGCAGGCGCTGTACGTGTCGGAGCTGCTGCCGCAGACGGGCAGGGTCATGGTGAAAGACGAGGATATTTGCGTGCACTGCGGCCTGTGCGCCGAACGCTGCCCAACGGCCGCCTGGGACATGCAGAAGTTCGAGCTGCTCATTCCCTACGCCGGCGCCGTCGAGATGGCGGGAGTGGCCTAGCTTCGGACGCACCACCATGCGATTCCGGCGGCACACATCCGCCGACAGCGATTGTCTCCTGGCCCGATAGGCTGGGGCACCAGTTGGAGCTGGAGAGGGAGAGTGCAGGCTACGCGCGGGGCCGCCGGCGAATGGTGGGGCCGCCGCCTAGACTTTGACATGCAATCTTCAACCTTCTTGATCCTCGACGCCGGCCTCTGGACCTCGAACGTAGACGTTGGAATCGAACATTGAACTCCGAATTCGACGTGAAAGAGTTCGACAGGAATACATCGAACCCCGAAGAGTATCGAAGGCTGGCCACCTTTCAAAACCGGATTCAGGCTGAGGCCATGCCGGGCGAACCGCCCCGCCCGGTCGAGCATTTCGAGGCCGAGTTCCGTCATGCGCCAGAGGCCTTCGGTCTCCGAGTCTGGAAGGTCGGAGCAGCGGACGATACCATCGTCGCCTTGGGCTGGGTGGCCGCTCCTCTGCTGGAGGGCAACCTGCACCTGGCCCAATTCGGAATCCAGGTGCTGCCGGAGTGGCGTCGCCGGAAGCTGGGGACGGCGCTTCTGCGATCGGTTGTCGACCTGGCCCGAGAAAAGGAGCGACGGCTGCTCGTCGCCAACACGCGCAGCACCGTCCCGTCCGGCGAGGCCTTTATGGCTCGCTTGGGTGCCGAGGTAGGGCTGAGAGTCTATCGCAACCAGCTGAAGATCGAGGATGTCGACCGGGACCTGCTGAGGCGGTGGCAAGAGCAGGCTCGCGAGCGGGCATCGGAGTTCCGGCTGGGGCTTTGGGAGGGTCGCTACCCTGAGGACCAGATAGACGCCATTCTGGAGCTGAGGAAGGCGCTCAACAGCATGCCCACCGGTGATCTCGACGTCGGCGACCTCGAGTCCTGGACGGCCGACCAGCTGCGCGAGTTCGACGATGCGCTCGAAGCCAGGGGCGACGACCGGTGGACCATGTATGCACGCGAGGTCTCCACCGGGAAGCTGGTGGGATATACCGAGATGCTCTTCACCACCGGCCGTCCGGAGGTGGCCGAGATAGAGGCGACGGCAGTGGTTGAGGCCTGCCAGAAGCGAGGGCTCGGACGCTGGTTGAAGGCCGCCATGATGGACAAGCTGCTGCGGGAGCGGCCCCAGGTCCGCCTCATCCGAACCGGAAACGCCCAGGCCAATGCTCCGATGCTGAAGATTAATGACGAGCTCGGGTTCAAGCCTTTGATGGCCTCGGCGTTCTGGCAGCTGCCGCTCGATCTGGCGCAGGCGTACCTAGATTCACAGTGACGGCAAGGCTATTCGGGCTCTGGGCGGGACCCTTGGGGGTGCGCTGGTAGACTGGACAGTAAGCGGCGTCTGACGGTGAAGAGTAGGCGGAGGAAGCCTCACAGAGAGGGAGTGATGGTGAAAACTCCCGGGCGTTCCCGCCGAAGGTCGCACCCGAGCCGGTACCGGTAGCTCCGTTCGCCAAAGAGGGCGGCGACATCATGTCGCCGTCGAAGACAGGTGGAACCACGCTGGGCGCGTCCGGTCAGGATGCGCCCTTTGTCTATTTGGAGACGGGTAGGCAGACGGATTGACTCCAGTTTCCGCTCCCATGAGGTGATCGATGGCCACACAACCCACTTCCTTCGTCGATCTTCCCAAGACCTACAGCCCACAGGCGGTCGAGAGCCGGCTGTACGACTGGTGGGAGGAGCGCGGTTACTTCTCGCCTGGCCCCGAAGCCGAGCACGAGCGGGGGTTCGTGATCACCATTCCGCCACCCAACGTCACCGGCGAGCTGCATTTGGGCCACGTGATGACCTACACCATTGAGGATGTTCTCGGCCGTTTCAAGCGCATGCGCGGTTTCGCGACCCTCGTCCTGCCGGGTACCGACCACGCCAGCATCGCCGTACATACCAAGGTCGAGGCGCTCCTGGCCGGGCGGGGCCAGCAACGCTTCGATATCGGGCGCGAGCGCTTCCTGGAGGAAGCCTGGGCCTGGAAGGAGCGCTACGGCCGGGCCATCGACCTTCAGTTCCGTGCGCTGGGAGAGGCGTACGACTGGAGCCGCGAGCGCTTCACCATGGACCCTGCCTACCATCGCGCCGTCAACACGATGTTTGTCCGTCTCTACGACGAGGGCTTCATCTACCGCGGGTCGCGCGTCATCAACTGGTGCCCCGACTGTCGGACAGGGATATCCGACATCGAGGTCCGCCAGGAGGAGCGAGAGGACATCCTCTACTACGTGCGGCTGCCCTTCACTAACTGCGATGGCGAAGTCGTGGTCGCGACTGTCCGCCCGGAGACAATGCTCGGAGATGTTGCCGTTGCCGTGCACCCTGACGACGAACGCTACCGAGGCGCTGTAGGCCGCACCGTCACGCACCCGATCACGGGTACCCAGGTGCCGGTCATCGCGGATGGGTTCGTCGATCCAAGGTTCGGGACCGGTGCGGTCAAGATTACGCCTGCCCACGATTATGCCGACTTCGAGGTAGCGGAGCGGCACCATCTTCCCATGCCCGTGGTGATCACGCCGGACGGGACCATGGCCGCCGATCTCGGCCCTCCATATGCTGGGCTGACGACCGAGGCTGCGCGTGAGGTGGCCGTGGAGTCTCTGCGCCGCGACGGCTTCCTGGTGCGCCAGGAGCCCTACGTTCACAGCGTGCCGCTGTGCGACCGTTCCGGCACCGTGATCGAACCGCTGCTGTCGGAGCAGTGGTTCATGCGCATGGACGACCTCGCCAAACCGGCCATCGACGCCGCGCGCTCGGGCCGCGTCCGCTTCGTTCCGGAGCGTTGGACCAAGGTTTACTTGGACTGGATGGAGAACATCCGCCCCTGGAACATCTCCCGCCAGCTCTGGTGGGGTCAGCGCATTCCCATCTACGCCTGCGGCAACGGTCACGTTCAGGCCGCCGTTGATCGTCCCGAGGCCTGCCGCGAATGCGGCTCGACCGAGATCGAGCAGGATCCCGATGTCCTAGACACCTGGTTCAGCTCGGCCATCTGGCCGTTCGCCACGCTAGGCTGGCCGGAGCAGTCTGATGATCTGAGGCGCTTTTACCCCACGTCGTTCATGAACACCTCCAGCCAGATCCTGTACCTCTGGATCGCGCGCATGATTATGATGGGCCTGCACTTCATGGAAGAGGTTCCCTTCCCGGTCGTGCTGATCAACCCCACGATCCTCAACGAGCGTGGCCAGCGCATGAGCAAGTCGCTGGGCACGGGCATCGACCCCCTCGAGGTGGTCGAGCAGTATGGCGCCGATGCCACGCGCTTCGGGGTGCTCTCGGCCGGCAGCATCATGCAGCAGGAGATCCGCATTGGAGGCTATGAGCGTGCCGAGGAGGGCCGCAACTTCACCAACAAGATCTGGAATCTGGCTCGCTTCGCGTGTCAGAACCTGGCAACACCTGGAGAGGACGAGATGGGGTCCCGTGATCAGACGCCGGCTCTCGCCGACCGGTGGATCAGGAGCCGGTTGAGCGCCGTCAGCCGGGAGGTTACGGAGTCACTCGAGTCCCTCGACCTGACGCGGGGTCTCCACGCGCTCTATGGATTCCTGTGGAGCGAGCTCGCGGATTGGTACGTCGAGAGTGCCAAGCCCCGGTTGCGGACACCTGGCCCCGATCGGGCAGCGGTACGCCTGACCCTATGGTCTGTGTTGGAGGAGTCGATGCGGCTGCTGCATCCGTTCATGCCGTTCATCAGTGAGACGGTGTGGCAGCAGCTGAAGCTGTCCCGGCCGCGGGGCGCGGAGGGTGCTCAGCTAATGCCCGAGTCGATCATGACCACGTTGTGGCCGGAGCCAGGACCCCGCGACGAGACGGCCGAGCGGTCGATGGCCGTGGTCATGGAGCTGGTGCGGGCGATCCGCAACCTCAGGTCGGCGAATGGTGTCAAGCCGCGAGAGCGTCTGGATGTGGCTATCCAGTCCGCAGACCACGCGGAGCTGTTGAGCCGGGAGTCGGAGCTGATATCAGTCCTTTCGAACGTCAGGATCTTGACCGATGGGCAGGATCTTCCGCAGCATCAGGTCACCGAGATGGCCGTTGAGGGAGTGACGGTTCGCGTTCCACTGCGCCAGCTGACCGACGTAGAGGATGAGATCAGGCGGATCGAGCGGGAGCTGGAGCGGCTCAACGGGGAGGTGAGCCGGGCCTCTGTCCTGCTCGACAACCCGAACTTCGTCTCAAAGGCGCCTGCTCAGATCGTCGAGGCAGAGCGCTCGAAGCTCAAACAGGCCGAAACCTCCCGGCACCAACTCGAGGCGCGCCTCGATGCGCTCCGAGGACGCTGAGTTCGGATTGCTGGGACCAGCACCTCTGACCCTCGGTGCAGCGAAGGCTACGCCGCCGGGAATATGCGCCTAACGCCTCCACTCCGTTAGGGCGCGTACCATGTAGCCACGACCTGGCCACGATGCAGGCCCAGTCCAGGACCTTGGGTCGCCATGACGACGATAACCACCTGGTGACCCCTTCCCCAGTGGGGGACCTTGACGCCCGCAACCCAGAGCTGCCACACGCCGGCCCACTGGATGAGGGAGGTGCCCACACCGGTGACTCCCCGCACGGCGAGGATCTTCGCCGTACGTCCGACTCGCGCTGCTCGCCGCGCGATTGCGATGGCCTTTGAACGAGACAATCGGTGACCGAGTTTGAAGCCATGGCGCAGGGCTATCAGGTAGCGCTTCCTGGTATGAGTCCCGGCGTACAGGGCATGGAGGTATCGGCCCACCCGTACTCGGCATGCCTCCACCGGAGGGTTTGGCGCGGGCGATTCGGCACAGGCCGTAGGGGCCGTCGTGATAGCTTAGACACGCCCATCTCATAACTCCTATGATCCGCCTGGATATGCCAACCCAACCTCGCTCGTGTTTAACGCTAGCACCGTGGGAGCCCTTCGCAACCAGACGACTGAATGGCTGCTAGCGCTCCCGGGAAGGGGCGGTGTCGGGAGCGAGCTCGGAAACCATCGGTGGCACGAGGGGCGTTCGACCCTGAGCTTGCGCCTGATGCGTCAGTCCACCAGTTCTGCGTCTCTACACTCTGAGCTCCAAACTCACGACTCATCGCGGACGCTAGAATCCGCCAGCGATGGAAGCGACGACATTTCTCGAGCTGTGTGCGCTGGAGCTGATCCGCTCCGACGGCATGCGCGTGGTCAAGGGGCCGGGCCAGCCGGAGGGTGCGGTCGAGCTGCTGACCGGCATGCCTGAGTGGGATCAGATCCTGGTGGCGGACGGCGCAGGGGTGCAGCCCTCGGTCTTCGCCTTTGCTCGGGGTGACGGTCTCGAGCCGGCAGCAATCCAGGATCTCCAGGAAACCTTCGTGCGCCGGGTGACCGGCTCTCATCGCATCCCTATGCGGGTGGCGTCGATTGTCACCTTACGGGTCGTCTCCGTCTTCGTGTTCAGCAGCCTGAGCCCTGCCCAGGCTCGGAGGATCAGCCGCGTCGTCCCCAGGCAGTTTTACCCGGGCGTGCGGCCGCAGGTCTGGGTGGTTGATCTGGCGGCCCATCGGCTGTGGACACCCCGACGCCTACGTCCGGCCGGCAGTGCGGAACGAGCGGTGCGTTTGGCGCTGGAGGAGGCGGCTCGCGATCGGACTGTCGACCTCTCGGAGCTGCGCCGAGCTGAGTATATGGCCGAGTCTCAGCGTTCGCAATTCATCTCCCGCATCCGCAAAAACGCGCCGCTCGTAACATACACGCTGCTGGGATTGATCTGGCTGGTGTTCGTATTTGAGCTGATGTACCCCGGTGGTCCGGGCACGGAACGCGATCTCTTGCAATTTGGCGCATTGCAGCCGACCCTGGTCGAGCACGGGGAGTGGTGGCTGCTGCTGACCGCGATGTTTGTCCATGTCAGCTACCTGCACATCGGGTTCAACTCCATTGCCCTCTACAGCATCGGTACGTTGGTCGAGCGAATCTACGGCGCCGTGCGGTTTGCCGTCATTTATTTTGTCTCGGGGCTGGTGGCATCACTCGCCAGCTTCGTCTTTATGGTGCTGACGAATCAACCGAACCAGGTGGCGGCTGGGGCGTCAGGAGCCATCTTCGGCCTCGCCGGCGTGGTCATCGTGCTCGGCGTCCTGCGGCACTCGATCGTTCCGCGGGCGGTCGCTCTACAACTGTCGCTGTTTATGCTGGTGCTCATCGTCGTAAACATCGGGTTCGACGCCTTCACCCCGGGGATCGATATTCGGGCTCACATCGGCGGCCTGGTCGTCGGCCTGATCCTGGGGTACTTCATGGCCCCCCGGGAGGTCGCTCCGTCCAGTCCTGAGCCGTCGGCCCAATGGTCTCCCGAGGAGGGGGCCGAGTGAACGGCGAGGAGCGAACGCCGGAGGATGCCCTGGGGCGCAAGCTGATGCTGGTCGACGGTCACGCCCTGGTGCACCGCGCCTTCCACGCTCTGCCCGAGTTGACGACCACCTCCGGTGAGCTGGTCAACGCCGTCTTCGGGTGGACCTCAATGGTGATCAAGGCCATGGACACTCTTCGCCCTACTCATGTCATAGTGGCGTTTGACCGCGCTGCGCCTACCTTCCGGCATGAACAATATGCCGAGTACAAGGCCACCCGGGCGCGAACTCCGCGGCCATTGGCGATGCAGTTCGATCGCGTGCGGGAGGTAGCACAGGCGTTTAACATGCCCATTGTTGAGCAGTCGGGCTTTGAGGCCGATGACGTCCTGGGAACCCTGGCGGCGCAGGCCGAGGCGCTTGGTGTCCCCACAGTGATCGTGACGGGAGATCTGGACACACTACAGCTCGTCGACGACTATGTCACCGTCCTCACCAATGGCCGCCAGTTCAGCGATACCAAGCTCTATACCCGGCAGTCGGTCCTCGAGCGTTACGGGTTGACGCCCGGCCAGATTCCTGATCTGAAGGGACTGATCGGCGACACGTCGGACAACATACCGGGAATCCGCGGCATCGGTGAGAAGACGGCCGCCAAGCTCCTGATCCAGTACAGTTCGCTGGAGGGGATCTTTGAGCACGTCGACGACATCCCCGGCAAGGTCGGCGGCTTGCTGCGGGAGTCTCGAGATCAGGCGTTTCGGTCTCGGGACCTGGCTCGCATTGTCGTGGACGCGCCGGTAAGGCTCGATCTCGACGCTTCGGCCGTGCGCGACTTCGACCTGCCCCGGTTGATCGGACTCTTCCGCGAGCTGGAGTTCCGTTCTCTGATTCCCCGGGTGCAGCAGCTGCGGCCGGGGGAGATGGGGCCGGCCACCAAGCTCACTGCCAAGCCGCAGGTCGAGCAGTTGTCGATGTTCGCTCCCGATGAGGTCTCGACAGAGGTTCAGGTCGAGGATGTCGAGGCGCCGCCGAGTCTCGAGACGGCAGTAACCATCGTTAGAGACACGGCGGGCCTCGAACGGCTGCGACAGGAGCTCGCGGGCGCGACGACATTGGCCATCGACATCCGAGCCGACGGCCCCAGCGGCTTTGATTCCACGATCGTCGGGATCGGACTCACTCGTGAGCCCGGCCGCGCCTACTATATTCCGATTGGCCATGGCTCGGGTGAGCAGCCCGGCGTCGACGAGGTCGTGGCCGTGCTCAAGCCGGTGCTCGAGGACCCGGATACGGCCAAGGTGGGCCACAACCTCAAGGTTATGCTCCTGGCGCTTGCCGACCACGGCATCCAGCCGCGAGGCCTGGCGGTGGACACGACCCTGGCCAGCTACCTCGAGAACTCGTCCACCCGTATGCTCGCGCTCGATTCGCTGGCCGCCCAGCGCCTCGGCGTCGAGATCATGACGCTGGACGCGCTGACGGGCAAGGGAAAGGCCGAGATTCCGCAGGCGGCGGTGCCGATCGACGACCTGGCCACCTACTCGGGGCTGGTCGCCGACGTTACCATCCGGTTGGCCCCCTTGCTGCGCGAGCGTCTCAAGCAGCGCGGCCTGCTCGACCTCTTTGAGAAGGTTGAGATGCCACTGATCGAGGTCCTCGCGGACGTTGAACGCAACGGCGTGTCTCTGGACACGGCATTACTGAGCGAGATGAGTGCCCAGATGGGGGAGTCGCTGGCCGCTATCGAGAGCCGCATCTATGGCTATGCCGGTCATCCGTTCAACATCAGCTCACCCCACCAGCTTGGAGAGGTGTTGTTCGTGGAGCTGAAGCTCAAGAAGAGCCGGCGGACAAAGACCGGCTACTCCACCGATAACGAGGTGCTCGACAAGCTCCGGGATGAGCATCCGATCGTGGCCGACGTGCTCGAATACCGTCAGCTGCTCAAACTCAAGAGCACCTACATCGACGCGCTGCCGGCGCTGCTCAGCAAGAAGGACGGTAAGCTTCACACCGACTTCAATCAGACGGTGGCAGCCACCGGCCGTCTGTCCTCGAGCAATCCCAATCTTCAAAACATCCCCATCCGGACTGAGATCGGGCATAGGATCCGGAAGGCCTTCGTCCCCAGCGAGCCCGGTTGGGTCCTGCTTGCGGCCGACTACTCACAGATCGAGCTTCGGGTCCTCGCCCACCTCTCCAAGGACGAGCGTCTGACGCAAGCGTTTCTCGACAACCAGGATATTCACGTGGTATCCGCCGCCGCCGTGTGGGGAATCGAGCCGTCCGAGGTGACGTCCGATCAACGGCGTATCGCCAAGGTGGTGAACTTCGGCATCGTGTACGGAATCGGCGAGCAGCGGCTGGCCTATGAGACCGGCCTCACCAGAGAAGAGGCAGGCCGGTTCATCGCCGACTACCGCAAGCTGTATTCGGGAGTCACCGCCTTCATGGAGGGCGTACGCGCGCAGGCTCAGCTTTATGGTCAGGTGTCGACCCTATTGAACCGAGTGCGGAGCATTCCAGAGATCCACTCGAATCATCCCGGTATCCGTCAGGCGGCCGAACGTCAGGCCATAAACATGCCCGTCCAGGGCACGGCAGCCGACATCATTAAGATCGCCATGATCGATATCTGGCGAGCGATGCAGGCGGCACGGCTACGCAGCCGCATGCTGCTGCAGGTGCATGACGAGCTGGTGTTCGAGGCTCCGGCGGAGGAGGTCGACCGGCTGGCGGCACTCGTTCGCCGCCACATGACCGAAGCGCTGACACTCACGGTGCCCCTCGCCGTCGACGTACATGTTGGTTGCAGCTGGGGCGATCTGGAGACGGTCGAGGATGTGGCGGCCGCCGCGCCCACCGGCGTGGCGCTGGCGTAGCGCTCGCCCTATCGCGTCTCACCCATCGAGGTAATCGAGCACGGCGCGTGCCTCTTCGCCACCGGCTTGCGCATGGACGAGAAGCGGAATCCCATGAGGCCCAAGTGCAGTCCGCATCTCCGGATACGTGGCGACGACAGATTTGACGATCTCGAGATATCCCAGCATGGCCGCCGCGAAGATGTCGAGCCTGGCTCCGTTCTGCAGCAGAAAGAGCGCGATGTCCCGCCGCCCCATGTGAGCGGCCCCACCAAGAGCTGTCTCCCAGTCGCCGCCACCCCAGTCGTTCGCGGCGTTCAGGAGTCCCGGCTCGTGGCCGAGCATCTCCTGCGCCCGCTTTAGGTCTCCATGGCCGGCCACCACAAACTCCTGAACCACTGTGGTGTCGAGAGGCTTCGGCTTTGCGTCGGTCGTCATCCGAGGTTCCTCCTCACTTATGTAGGTGTGCTATCTATATTACCCTCAAGTGTGAGCGAGGCGGAAGAGGTTGCGGACAGACTCCACTCGGTGGCCATCCACCTCCTTCGCCGTCTTCGGCATGAGGATGCCGGTGCGCCGGTGACCGCGGCCCAGCTCTCGGCCTTGTCGGTGCTGGTCTTCGGAGGACCGCGAACGCTGGGGAGCCTGGCGGCGGCCGAGCAGGTACGCAGCCCGACCATGAGCCGGATCGTGGGTGACCTGACACGCGCGGGTCTTGTCGAACGCCGGAGCGTGGAGGGCGACGGCCGCCGCACGTTGGTCGCGGCAACAGAGGCCGGCCGACGAGTCATGGTGGCCGGACGTCGGAGACGGGTGGCTTCCCTCACCAAACGGCTCCAATCGCTGCCCGAGTCCGACTTGGCGACCCTGGGCCGGGCCGCTGATCTCCTCGGCCGGGCCATCGAGTCTAATGAAGACCCCAACGTCTCCTCTCCGCGCTGACGTCTAAACGTCGCTCTGGGTAGCGCATTGTGTCGCGTTGGACCGTCAAGGTTCGACTTCCACTGCTGCTGAAGCCGACGAGGGGCCAGGCATTATTTACCCAATATTTACCTGATTTTTACCCAACGTTTACCGAAACTAGGGCACACTAATCTCAGGGTCCAGTTGGCGGCGCCGGCTGGATCACATCTTGCCGATGGCAAACGCTTTCAACCCAGCCAATACAACCGGAGGAAAGTAGAAGGATGAGCAGACGTTTTGGAGCAGTGGCCGTCTTAGCCGTATTTAGCCTCGTTCCCTTCCTGGGGAACGGGGGAGTTGCCGTCGCCGGCAGTGCGGCCTGGGTGCCGACGCACACCCAGGCTTTCTCTTTGGCCCACGCCACCAATCTGGGCAAGCTTACCTCGAGCACGCCACTACATATATCGGTGGCGCTGGCGCTTCGGAATCAGCTGCAGCTTCAGGCCTACATCCGCGCGGTCAATTCAGCCGGTTCTTCCATGTATGGCCAGACCTTGACGCCGAGCCAGTTCAAGGCTCAATATGGCCCGACCAATGCTCAGGTTTCCTCGGTCGAGAGTTACCTGAGGAGCAAGGGCTTTTCTCAGGTCTCCGCCACGTCGAATAACATCTACGTCAGTGGATGGGCGACGCCGGCTCTGGCCGACGCCGCCTTCAACACCAAGATCGACGCCTTCAAGCAGCAGGGACAGGGTGTCGTCTACGCCAACGTGACGCCGGCAATGGTACCGGCGATGTACCGAAACGTGCTGATCGCCGTTCTCGGTCTCACCAACGCGGCCAGGATGCGTTTCCCCAGCACACCCAAGACCACTCCGCTGGCCGGCGTCCCCAACGTCCCCAACAGCTTCTGGGCGCCCGGCTTCCAGAAGGCCTACGGCGCCAGTGGAACCGCTCCGGCCTCGAAGACCGCCATCGCAATCATGGCCGAGGGCAATTTGAACCAGGTGGTCAAGGACCTGCGATCGTACGAGGGGGATTCCAACAACGACACCTGTGTCACCGTGAAAAAGAAGACCACGTGCACCAAGCTTCCGCAGGTTCCGGTAACCGTGGAGCATGTGGGCATCTCGAGTCCGGATACCTCCGGCATGGTCGAGTGGGACATGGATACGCAGACTTCGACCGGGCTCGCCGGGGCCGTCAAACACCTCTACCTCTACGACGCGACGTCCCTGACAGACAGCGACGTGGCGCTTGAGTTCAACCGCTTTGTCAGCCAGGACCTTGCCAAGGCGGGCAGCGCCTCCTTCGGCGAGTGCGAGTAC
>DASRCF010000023.1:0-2247 GCA_035653255.1 Chloroflexota bacterium | reverse complement strand
TACCGTCTTCAACCACCAACCGTTCGGCATCCGCCGGTCCCCAGCTACCGGCGGAGTAGTTGGGGAAGTCGGGCCGAGTCTCGGCCCATCGATCCAGAATCCCCTGGATGACGGCCCAACCTTCCTCGACCTCGTCGGTACGCGTGAACAGCGTCGAGTCGCCGCGCATGGCGTCGAGCAGCAGCCGCTCATACGCTTCAGGCACCGCCTCGGAGAAGGTAGTGCCGTACAGAAAGTCGAGGTGAACGGGCTGTATCTCGATTCCCTGACCTGGAACCTTCGAGTTCATCATCAGGGTCACGCCTTCGTCGGGCTGGATGCGCATGTTGAGCACATCTTCCTGGAGGGGCCCCGTTCCGGCCTCTTGGAACAGCATCTGTGGAGGGCTCTTGAACGTCAGAGCCACCTCGGTGGCTCTCCTGGGCAGGCGCTTTCCCGTTCGAATGTAGATGGGAACGCCGGCCCAGCGCCAGCTGTCGACATGGAGTTTGAGCGCGGCGTAAGTTTCGGTGTTCGATTCCGGCGACACACCCTGCTCCTCTCGGTAGCCGGGCACCTGCTGCCCTCCCACCCAGCCGCGGCCGTACTGTCCGCGAACCGCCAAGCGTTGCACGTCGTCGCCGCCGACGCGGTCCATGGCCTGCAGCACCTTGACCTTCTCGTCGTGGATGGCCTTGGCGGACCAGGAGACGGGAGGTTCCATGGCTACCAGGCTGAACACCTGCAGCAGGTGGCTCTGCACCATGTCTCGCAGCGCCCCCGAGGTTTCGTAGTACGAGGCGCGGTTCTCCACGCCGATCGACTCGGCTGCCGTGATCTGGATGTTGGAGACGTAATTGCGATTCCAGAGAGGCTCGAGGATACCGTTGGCGAACCGTATGGCGAGGATGTTCTGGACCGTCTCCTTGCCCAGGTAGTGGTCGATGCGGTAGATCTGATCTTCGCGCAAATGCTGGTGGATGGCGGCGTTGAGCTTGGTGGCGCTCTCGATATCCCGTCCGAACGGTTTTTCGAAGATGACTCTCGTCCACGGACATTCGGCAGCATTTCGAGTGATGAGTCCGGCGTGGTCGAGGTTCTCGACAATGGTGGCGTCGAACTCCGGCGGCGTGGCCAGGTAGTACAGGACGTTGCCGGCCGTGCCCCGCTCCTTCTCGACTGCATCAAGACACGCCTTGAGGTCCCGGTAGGCCGCCTGGTCTTGAAACTGGGCCTGGGAAAAGTAGAGTCCATCGGCGAAGCCGTCCCAGACTGCCGGCACGACCTCGGTGTCCGCGAACCGCTGCACCGCGTCGCGCATCTCGGCTCGGTAGTCTTCATGCTCCTTCTCCCTTCGGGCCACACCCACGACCGCGAAGTGGGGCGGGAGCATATGCGCGGCCGACAGCTTGAACAGGGCCGGAAGGAGCTTGCGATGGGCCAGGTCGCCCGTGGCCCCGAAGATGACTATCGCCAGTGGCTCCGGAGAGCGCTCGGTGGAGAGGCCGGCAGTCAGTGGATTGGAGGCCTCAGCAGGTCGTTCGAGAATCGTGGCGGCCAGGTGGCATCTCCCGTGATGTTGAGCATGGACGCCCTTTCCTCATGCTAGCGCCCACTGGAGCCCTGATCGTTCGGGCTTGTAGACTCTGGGCAAGGGCAGCTCTTCCTGGCGTGTGCAGGGATGGCCCCGCGACGTTCCAGAAGTGATGAAAGGATGTGCAGAATTGCGTGAGGGGGCGCGCCGGCTTCGAGGCCTGCGCCTAGCGGACGGAATCCTCGGCGTTTCCCTGGTGGTGGCGTTGGTGGCGATGTTTCTGCCTTGGTACACCGTCACCTGCCCGTCGATTTGCTCCCCGTCCTCCTTTGACGCGTTTCACAGCTGGGGTTTCGCCTACTGCAGCGTCTGGCTGTTGACAGCAGCCTACTTCGCCGTCCGGGTGTTCGGTTCGCCGGTCATGCGACTCTCGGCAATCCGCAAGCGAGGCTGGCCGATCCCCCTTGCCGGTGGCGTCCTGATGCTGATCTGCGGCGTGCTGTTCTACAACGCGGATCCGTCCGGCTCCGCGCTGGGCTTTTCGTACGGAGTCAACGTCGGCTGGTTCGTCGCACTGGCAGGAGCCGTCGGCGTGGGCGTTGCCGCCTACCTCCTGCGAACAGACGGTTCGAAACGCCAGGCGAATCTCGGATCGAACTCGGAGGCGGAACGGGCAGCTTCTTGACCGGGGCTCGGACTCCAGCTTGATGGTCTTATCTCGAGGATTGGAGCTG
>DASRCF010000022.1:0-9717 GCA_035653255.1 Chloroflexota bacterium | reverse complement strand
ACGATGACCTCGATGTGCTTGTCGTTGATGGTCACGCCCTGACTGCGGTAGACCCGCTGGACCTCTTCCACCAGGTAGAGCTGAACGGCCTGGCGACCCTGAATCCGCAGGAGATCCTGTGGATTCGGAGCGCCGTCGGTCAGTTGAATGCCGGCGGTGACCTCCTGGCCGTCCTGCACCAGCACACGGGCTGTGACGGGGACGGGATACTCCCGTGTATCGGCAGTCTCCTTGGCCAGGATGATGGTGGCGCCGCGCTTGAACATGCGACCTGCGACAGGTGCCGTGATGGCGCGGGCCTGAGCCTTCTTGGACCGGCTCTTGGCCGTTCCCTTGGGCATCGCGACGGTGTCGCCGGCTTCCACGGTCGAGCCGCTTGCGGCGGTCAACTCATAGTCCTCCGGCAGCTCGATGCGATCGGTCTCTTCCTCCCCGGTGCTGATGATGATGCGAACGCTGTTATCCTCGCGCTCGACATGAGCGATGCCGTCAACCTCGGCGATGATCGCCTGATCCTTCGGCACCCGAGCCTCGAACAGCTCCTCGACTCGGGGGAGCCCCTGAGTGATGTCGCCGCCACGGCCGGCGACACCTCCGGTGTGGAAGGTCCGCATGGTCAGCTGCGTACCCGGCTCTCCGATCGATTGAGCGGCGATGATGCCGACCGCCTCGCCCAGCGGGACCAGCTCGCCAGTTGCAAGGCTCCAGCCATAGCACTTCCGGCAGAGGCCAGTATTCGAGTCGCAGGTCAGCGCGCTTCTGATACGGATGCCGGTGCCCGGATTCGCTCGCAGGATGGTGGCGATCTCATCCGCCATGCGGGAATCGATAACCTCGTCAGCTCCCAGAACCTCAGTTCCGGTCTCGGGATCATAGAAGGCCTCGGCCGTCCAGCGACCGATGATCCGCCGCTCGACCGGCTCGACCAGCGCATCGCCGGTTCCCTTCTCGGAGATCAGGATGCCGGCATCGGTGCCGCAGTCCTCATCACGGACGATGACGTCCTGCGCCACGTCGATGAGCCGGCGTGTCAGGTAGCCCGACTCGGCGGTGCGAAGGGCCGTATCGGCCAGACCCTTGCGGGCGCCGTGAGTCGAGATGAAGTACTCCAGCACGCTCAGGCCCTCGCGGAAGTTGGACCGGATGGGGAGCGCGATGATCTTACCGCTGGGGTCGGCCATCAGGCCACGCATTCCCGCGATCTGACGCACCTGTTGGAAGCCGCCCTTGGCAGCTCCCGACTGTGACATCATGAAGATCGGCCCGAATGGGTCGAGGTGCTTTGATACCTCCTGCTCGACCTCCTCGCTGGCGTGCGTCCAGGCGGCGATGGTCTCCCGGTACTGCTCCTCCTCGGTGATCAGACCGTCGGCGTACTCCTCGTCGATCTGGGTGATCTGCTCGTCGGTCTTGTTGAGGATGGCGGTCTTCTTCTCAGGAATCGTTATGTCGGTGATCCCCAGGGTGATGCCCGACTTGGTGGCGTAATCGAAGCCGAGCCGCTTGATCCGGTCGGCGGTCTCGGCGGTGACGGCCTGGCCATACTCACGGTAGACATCGGCGATGACGTCGCCGAGTGTGCGTTTGTCCTGGACGGTGTTTCGATACACCAGTTTGATCTCGGCGGCCTCGTGGCGGGCTCCGTCTCCGTCTCCGTCGACGTCGGCGCCGAGCGGTGTCGGACGCAGAGCCTCGTTGAAGATGACGCGGCCGACGGTGGTTTCGAGCCCCAGCCCCTTACCGGCGCCGTTGCCGTTTCCGTTGGCCCATGATCCGCTCGGCAGCGGCGTCAGCTCTTCTCGGGGGATCAGGCCGACGGAGGTGCGCACAACGTCCTCATCCCCATCTGTGTTGACGTGGATGTGGATGCGCGCGTGAAGGGAGATGCGGCCCAGCTCGTAGGCCAGAAGGGCGTCGTCGAAGTCGGCGAATACCGTTCCCTCGCCCTTCTCCTTCGGCTTCATGGCCGTCAGGTAGTAGCAGCCCAAGACCATGTCCTTGGTGGGATTGACCACGGGGTCTCCGCTGGCGGGGCTGAGCAGGTTGCGAGAGCTGAGCATAAGCTCTCGTGCCTCTCGCTGGGCGGCCGCAGACAGCGGCACGTGCACGGCCATCTGGTCACCGTCGAAGTCGGCGTTAAAGGCGTGACACACGAGAGGGTGAATCTGGATAGCCGAGCCTTCGACCAGCACGCCCTCGAAGGCCTGGATGCCGAGGCGGTGAAGTGTCGGCGCACGGTTGAGCAGGACCGGGTGGTCGGTGATGACCTCCTCGAGGACATCCCACACCTCCGGCCTCACGCGCTCGACGATGCGCTTGGCGGACTTGATGTTGTGAGCGAACTGCTTCTCCACCAGCCTTCGCATGACGAAGGGCTTGAACAGCTCCAAGGCCATTCGCTTGGGCAGGCCGCACTGGTTCAGCTTGAGGTCCGGACCAACCACGATAACGGAGCGGCCGGAGTAGTCGACTCTCTTACCGAGGAGGTTCTGGCGGAAGCGGCCTTGCTTGCCCTTGAGCATATCCGAGAGGCTCTTGAGCTTGTGGTTGCCGGAACCGGCGACCGCCCGGCCGCGGCGGCCATTGTCGATCAGGGCATCGGTGGCTTCCTGAAGCATGCGCTTCTCGTTCCGGATGATGATCTCCGGAGCACCGAGCTCGATCAGCCGCTTCAGTCGGTTGTTCCGATTGATGACACGGCGATACAGGTCGTTCAGGTCGCTGGTGGCGAAGCGGCCACCGTCGAGCTGCACCATGGGCCGCAGGTCCGGTGGGATGACGGGAAGCACGGTGAGAATCATCCACTCGGGAAGGTTGCCGCTCTTGCGGAAGTTCTCCACCACCTTCAGCCGCTTGGTTGCCTTCTTGCGGCGTTGGCTGCTGGAGGCGGAATGCCGGATCTCTTCCCTCAGCTCCACTGCGAGGCGGTCGAGATCGATGTCGAGTATGACATTGCGCACAGCCTCGGCGCCCATGCCGGCTTCAAAGAGTGAACCCACGCCGTCACGAAGATCGCGATACTGGGCTTCCGTCAGCAGCATGTTCTTATGCAGTGACTCTATCAGCTCGATGCGCTGGAGGGTCTCCTGCTGGATCTGCTCGATCACGTCCTGGGAGCCGACCCGGCGCTCTGCCATAGCCGCCTCGAGCTGCTCACCCTCCTGGGCACGTGCCGCGTCATGTGGCTCGATCACCGCTGCCAGCTCGGCATCCAGCTCCGAGTTGGTGGCGTCCAGCTCGTCGCCGACGGCCTGCTCCATGACCTGAATCGTGGATTGATCGATCACCTCGCCCTTCTTGCAGAGGACGACCGGGTCTCGGCCGCCCGCGACAGCCAGGACGATGTCTTCCTTCGCCTTCTTGCCCTGGGAGGAGATGATGGTATCACGCAGTTTCTGCGCACCCTCCATCAGCTCGTCGATGCGGCGGGTGCGCTCGATCTCCAAACGCTGCTCAACGCCGGCGACCTCCGCCTGACGCTGGGCCTCGTTCTCCTCAAACTGGCTCCGCAGGTCGACGGTCTGATCGCGGAGGCCCTCCTCGATCTCGGCCAGCCGCACCGCCTCGTCCTCTCGTGCCTGCTCGATGGCGCGCTGCTTCCCGTCGTCGTCCACATGGGTCACGATGTACAGGGCGAAGTAGAGAATCCGCTCGAGGTTGCGCGGAGAGATATCGAGCAGCAGGCCCATCCGGCTGGGGGTTCCCTTGAAGTACCAGATGTGGCTCACCGGCGATGCCAGCTCGATGTGGCCCATCCGCTCCCGCCGCACCTTGGCCCGCGCTACCTCAACTCCGCACTTATCGCAGATGATGCCCTTGTAGCGGACGCGCTTGTACTTTCCGCAGTAGCACTCCCAGTCCTTGGTGGGGCCGAAGATGCGCTCGCAGAAGAGGCCGTCCTTCTCCGGCTTGAGCGTTCGGTAGTTGATCGTTTCGGGCTTGGTCACTTCCCCATACGACCATCCACGAATCTGCTCTGGCGACGCTAGGCTGATCCGAATGGCATTAAAATCGTTGACTTCGAGCATGTACCTCTAGTCCTCAGTTCTCGTTCTTCACTTGTCGGGTAACGGCAGTGTCTTTGGTTAGGTGTCAAGCTCGAGCTGAGCTAGAAATCGCCCCGCTCGAAGCCGGTGATGTTGATGTCCAGATCGGGAATCTCAGCCAGGCCGGCCTCGTCGGCCACCGCAACCCGCTCATCGTCCTCGTTGAGGACCTCGACCGAGAGGGCCAGGCTCTGCAGCTCCTTCACCAGCACCTTGAACGACTCGGGCACACCCGGCTCAAGGATGGGCTCACCCTTGACGATGGCCTCGTAGGTCTTCACGCGCCCGATGACGTCGTCAGATTTGACGGTCAGCAACTCTTGAAGGATGTGCGCGGCGCCGTAGGCTTCCAGCGCCCATACCTCCATCTCGCCGAAGCGCTGGCCTCCGAACTGCGCCTTTCCACCCAACGGCTGCTGAGTGACCAGGGAGTACGGGCCCGTTGAGCGGGCATGAATCTTGTCCTCGACCAGGTGGGCGAGCTTGAGCATGTAGATCTGGCCCACGGTCACAGGCTGATCGAAGGGCTCTCCGCTGCGGCCGTCGAACAGGATGGTCTGACCCGTTCCCGGCAAGCTGGCCTCCGAGAGCTGGTCGACGATCTGCTGCTCGGTGGCGCCGTCGAAGACGGGCGTCGCCACCTTGTAACCCAGCTCCTCCGCGGCCCAGCCGAGGTGCGTCTCGAGTACCTGGCCGATGTTCATACGAGAGGGAACGCCCAGCGGGTTGAGCACGATGTCCACAGGGGTGCCGTCCGCCAGGAACGGCATGTCCTCCTTGGGCACGATGCGCGAGATAACACCCTTGTTCCCATGCCGGCCGGCCATCTTGTCGCCCTCCGACACCTTGCGCTTCTGTGCGATCGAGACCCGCACCAGCTCGTTGACGCCCGGCGGCAGCTCGTCGCCGTTCTCACGGGAGAACACGCGAACGTCGACCACCTTGCCACGCTCGCCCTGAGGCACCCGTAGCGAGGTGTCCTTGACCTCGCGAGCCTTCTCTCCGAAGATGGCCCTCAGCAACCGCTCCTCGGCGGTTAGCTCGGTCTCACCCTTGGGGGTGATCTTACCGACCAGGATGTCGTTGGGGCCAACCTCGGCGCCGATGTAGATGATGCCGCGCTCGTCCAGGTTGCGCAGACCCTCCTCGCCCACGTTGGGGATATCCCGCGTGATCTCCTCCGGACCAAGCTTGGTGTCTCGGGCATCGACCTCGTGCTTTTCCATGTGGATGGAGGTGAACTTGTCCTGTTCCACCATGCGGTCGCTGAGCAGGATGGCGTCCTCGTAGTTACCGCCCTCCCAGACCATGAAGGCCACCAGCACGTTCTGTCCGAGCGCCAGCTCGCCCTCGGACGTCGAGGAGCCGTCGGCCAGCACGTCGCCGCGCTTGACCAGCTGCCCCTTCTGCACGGCCGGTCGCTGGTTGATGAGCGTGCCCTGATTGGAGCGGATGAACTTGCGAAGCTTGTAGCGGCGCGTGTCGCCTTCGACCACCGAGTGGCTGCGGGCAACGCCGGTGAGACCGACCTGAACGTGGCCGTTGGTCTCGCCCTTCCCGTCCTTGGGTGTGGCGCCATTGCTGTCTCGAACCACAATCTCGCGGCCGGTAACACTGAGAACCTCACCGTCGGCATCGGCGATGACCAGGTGGCCGGAGTCATATGCCGCGCGGCCCTCTGTACCGGTTCCCACCAGCGGCGCCTCGGGCACCAACAGCGGCACGGCCTGCCGCTGCATGTTCGCGCCCATGAGGGCCCGGTTGGCATCGTCATGCTCCAGGAAGGGGATCATGGCGGTCGCCAGCGAAACCAGCTGGCGCGTCGAGACGTCCATGTAATGGACGTGATCGATGGTCTCGATTAGGAACTGATCCTGATGCCTGACAGAAACGCGGTCCTGGACGAAGCTGCCGTCCGGTTGGAGCTGGACGTTCGCCTGAGCGATGGTGAACTCCTCCTCCTCATCCGCGGTCATGTAGTCGATCTGGTGCGACACGAACGGCCGGATCGGGACCTCGGCGCCCTCAGGCAGGTTGGTCTTGAACTTCTTGATCAGTGCGGAGTCGACGGTGGTCCCGGCCTTGGCGATCGCCCGCCCGCTCTTCCCGGGCACGTCGGCCCGCAAAACGCGCCCCGGCAGCTCTGGAGAGTCGGCCGGCAGCGAGTGGAAGACCTTGCGGTAGGGGGTCTCGATGAAGCCGTAGGGGTTCGTGCGGGCATACGTGGCAAGGTTGCCGATGAGCCCGATATTCGGCCCTTCCGGCGTCTCGATTGGGCAGATGCGGCCATAGTGCGAGGGGTGCACGTCGCGGACGTCGAAGCCCGCCCGCTCCCGAGACAAGCCGCCGGGTCCCAGTGCCGAGAGCCGGCGCTTGTGGGTCAGTTCCGAGAGCGGATTGGTCTGGTCCATGAACTGAGAGAGCTGGCTGCCGCCGAAGAACTCCTTCATGGCCGCGACCACAGGACGGATATTGATCAAAGCGTTGGGCCTGGCGTTCTCGACGTCCTGGATGGTCATGCGCTCCTTGACCACGCGCTCCATTCGCAGCAGTCCCACGCGGAACTGCTGCTGCAGCAGCTCGCCTACGGCTCGCACTCGCCGGTTGCCCAGATGGTCGATGTCGTCATGCCTGCCGGGGTTGTTGTTGCAGCGAATCTGCTCGGCCACGATTCGCGCCAGATCCTCCTTCGTGAGGATCATGGGCCCGCGCTCCTCGTCGACGTGAAGTCGCTTGTTCAGCTTGTAGCGGCCCACGCGGCCCAGGTCGTAGCGCCGCTCGTTGAAGAAGAGCGAGTTGATCAGGCTGCGCGCGTTCTCGAGGGTCGGCGGATCGCCCGGGCGCAGCTTCTTGTACATCTCGATGAGGCCCGACTTCTCGTCCTCGGTGTTGTCGCGCTCGAGCGTCGACTCGATATAGTGATGGTCGGGATCGGTATCGACGGACTTGAACAGATCCATGATCTGCTCGTTGGTGCCGTATCCCACCGCGCGAAGGAGCGTCGTTACGGGAATCTTGCGCTTCCGGTCGACCTTGACCGTGAGCACGTCCTTATTGGACGTCTCGAACTCCAGCCAGGCGCCTCGATTGGGAATGAGCTTGGCCATGTACAGGTCGCGGCCCGAGGCAGGATCAGTATCGGCTGTGTAGTAGACGCCGGGCGAGCGTACCAGCTGGCTCACCACGACGCGTTCGGCCCCGTTGATGACAAAGGTGCCCTGCTCCGTCATGAGCGGGAAGTCGCCCATGAAGATTTCCTGCTCGATGATTTCGCCCAGAGGTTCGCCCTCGGCGGTGACGTTCTTGCGCAGCTTGGCTCTCACCGTCAGAGGCGCCGAGTAGGTCATGTCTCGCTCACGGCACTCGTGCTCGGTATACTTGGGCTCACCGAAGGGCTTCTCCGGTACGATGAACTCAAGGGACATCTTGCCGGCGAAGTCGGTGATCGGAGAGATCTCCTCGAACAGATCCCGCAGACCCTCCTCCTGAAACCACTTGAAGGCGTCGGCCTGCATCTGGATCAAATTGGGCAGAGGCATGATCTCTTCGGCACGAGCAAAGGTGAGGCGGCGCTCAGGTGTCGATACTTCTATTGCCATTCGGGCTCCTCGCGCTGGAATTGAACCGGGAAGGGGTACCGTCTCCGCACACGCGGACAGCAAAACGTCACCGGGACCGCCTCCCAATGGAAAGCGTTCCGGCGACTCGCGCCCAAACGTCTACGACGGCCGACGAAGGCTATGGCGGGAAGTCTTGTTCGTGTGTGGCCTGACCGGGTCCGTCTTCAGGAACAAGCAGCTAATGCGGCGCCTCTTCTCGGGTTCATCTCATAGTACCGCATCTGCGAACGTTATGCAAACTACATTATGGCAAATTCCGAACTCGTGTCAAGGGGACACGCTTCAGCCTGTCCACTCGGTTGGGGTTGCACGGTGACGCTAGCAGCCGGCTTCAGGGAGCGACTGGCCGAGTCGGCAGCCGCCAACAGGTCTCAGCTTGTGGTCGGCCTGGACGTGACGCCTGAGTCGCTACCTGCACATCTCTCGAGAGACGCGCACGGAGTTCTGACCTTCAATCGGGCGGTGGTGGAGAGCACGGCTGATCTCGTTTCCGGATACAAGCTGAACTTCGCCTTCTTCCAGGCTCTGGGAGCCGAGGGCTGGGAGGTCCTCTACGCCACACGGCGTCTCATCCCGCGCCGTCTACTGACCATCGCCGACGCCAAGCTTGGAGACATCGGCAACAGCTCGAAGCTCTATGCCAAGGCGGTCTTCGGAGATCTCGACTTTGACGCCGTCACCCTCTCACCCTACGTCGGTCGGGAGGGGTTGCAGCCCTTTCTCGACCAGGCGTCGAAAGGGTCGTTTATCCTGTGCCGCACCAGCAATCGCGACGGTTCTCTGCAGGACGTAGAGACAGGCGGCGCTTCGCTATACGAACGGGTGGCTTCAACCGTAGCGGAGTGGGGTCCGAATGCCGGACTGGTTGTAGGTGCGACGGACATCGGTGCGCTTCGAAGGGTGCGTGAGCTGGCTCCCGAGGCGCCACTGCTGGTGCCGGGAGTGGGTGCACAAGGCGGCAACCTGGAGGCCACCATCGATTCGCTGAGAGGCGGAGGGCCGGCGCTGATCGCGATGTCTCGGGCCGTTATCCTCTCTTCTGGAGGCCCGGATTTCGCGACCGCGGCGCGAGACGCCGCCGAACGGTTCGCGCGAGCAATGCCGGCGGAGTGGGCAGCCGCATGAGGTGGCCAGGTCCATACGCCGCCTTGGCGCCATAGGTTCAGATGCCCTCCCAGGCGCCCTTCGAGTTTCGAATCGAGGACCGGCTCCAGCTACGCAAGCCCCATCCGTGCGGGGGGCTCACGTGGGTG
Source organism: Chloroflexota bacterium (assembly GCA_035653255.1). GTDB lineage: Bacteria > Chloroflexota > UBA5177 > UBA5177 > JAJPKF01 > DASRCF01. The sequence goes on along the minus strand of DASRCF010000022.1, from coordinate 798 downwards.
GTGGCCCGGCTGGGCGCCGACATCGGTCTGACCTGCGAGACTTGCGGGCGGCACATCATGCTCCCGCGTTCGACGCTCGAACGCCGCCTCCGAAAAGTTCTGGCCCGCGGACCCGTTCCCAGGGAGGCGCCTGCGCCGAGTCGGGAGCCGGGCGCCAGGGATGAGATGACCTGCGAACTGCTCGGCCTCCGGGCCGGAGATGTTCTGGCGCCGGCGGTGGAGATCCCGGTCACGGTTTCGTACTTCTATACCTCAGGTGTTGATCGCGGCTCGGCCCGGTTAGGCGCAGGGCAGGCAGTCAGAGTGGCCTTGCCGCCGGCAACAGGAGCGACAACCCTCATGCTCGAGCCGGTCGACTATGGCGCCTTCGAACTCCGCTGGGTTCCCGGCGGCGTGCGCACACATGAGGCCTACACGGGCTATGCGCTGGAGATCGCCTGCTCCGACATCGCGCGCCACTTCCGCCCGGTTAACCCTACGGCTCGTCACGCGGAGGGTGCCTGACACATTCGACCGTCCCCAGCCCTCGACCGCGGTAGCAGTATGAATTCAGCCCCTACGAACATCACAGCCGGCACAACCGCTCCGTTCGCTCCATCCACCCCGGTCACACGATCGGACCGTGGGACAGGACGCATCTGGTAGGGGCTGAATTCATACTGCGACCGGGATTGAGGGCGATTGACGGAGGCGTGCGCAGGATCCTCCGTGGGCTGCAGCGTCACCCAGGTGATCGACCGGGACCCATCTGGGTCGGCGCGTCGTGTAGCTTCCAACGTGGCCATCGCGTCAGATAAC
>DASRCF010000021.1:0-19620 GCA_035653255.1 Chloroflexota bacterium | reverse complement strand
GCTCTCGCCGGGGAAGCGGACGAATCGGGTAGCGACACCCTGGCGGCGAAGGCCGGTGAAGATTTGCTCGCCCTGCTCGACGGGGCAGCGGTGATCGTTCTCGCTGTGGATGACCAGTGTCGGGGTCTTCATGTTTGAAAGATAGGCGATCGGCGACATCTCCCACAGCTTCATCGGGTCCTTCTCGATGCTGGCTTTCCAGGCGTAGTCCCACCAGGCGCCTCCGTCCGTGGTGCCGACGAAGCTCAGCATATTGACGAGTGATCGCTCGACCACGGCGGCGGCGAAGCGGTCAGTATGGCCGATCGCCCAGCTCCCCATGTACCCGCCGTAGCTTCCGCCGGCGATGGCGATGCGCTTATCGTCGACCCAATCCTGTCCGGCAAGGTAGTCGGTCGCCGCCATGACATCCTCGAAGTCGCGCCCGCCCCAGCCGCCGAAGATTGCCGTCTCCCACCGCTCCCCGTACGAAGCGCTGCCGTGTGGATTGATGAGCAGGATGCCGAAGCCTTCGCCGGCGAGAAACTGCATCTCATGGAAGAAGGACCATCCGTACGCCGCCTGCGGACCACCATGAACGTAGATTATGGCCGGCGAGGCGACACCCGACCGTCCGGTGGGGTGCATGAGCCAGCCGCCCACGGTCTCACCCTGTGACCCTGGGAACTCAATCGGTTTGGGGTCAGACAGGCGCACCCGCGACAAGAGCTCTGCATTGCTCTCGGTAATCTGCTCGGCCGCCGCTCTGGGTCTTCTCAAGAAAGCCTCCGGCGGGTGCAGGGCATCGCTACGGACGTAGGCAAGCGTATCTCCCGATACCGAAAACCCTTGGATCTCATGGCGGCCTTCCGTCTCGGGGCGCAGCTTGCCCCCCGACAGTCTGTAGATGTTCGAGCTGCCGGCCTCGCTGGCGATAAACCACAAGCCTTCCTCATTCCACTTGGGCGAATCGTCGCTTCCGGCTTTGGCGTCGTTGATTACCTCATTGCCGACGTCGAGGTCACGACCCTCGATGAGGTTCACCAAACCGTCTCCCTGACGGTCCACTTTCCAGATCTGTGAGAATCCGCTCGCCTCGTCATCGCTAACGCGAAATCCCAGAAATGCTATGTGCTCGCCGTTTGGACTGTAGAACGGCCTAAACCAGGAGCCCCGCTCCTTGCTGATCTGACGCAGCTCGCCGCCCTCGACCGGGACCTGCCAGATCTGAGAATCGATCTCCACATCCCACCGTGGGTTGCGGTTGGCGCTGAAGGCCACGTGCTTGCCATCCGGTGACCAGGCCGGTGCACCGGCATAATAGTCGCCCTCGGTCAGCTGTCGTACTTCTCCTGTTTCGACGTCCACCACGTGGATGTGGCTCCGCCGATTGTGGATGAACCCCATTCCGTCGAACTTGAAGATCGCTCGCTCGATGAGCTTTGTGGGCGGCTTCTTCTTGTCCTCCTTCGCGCCCTTTCCGTCAGAGGACTCGCCCTCGGATTTCTCATCCGGCTCGTCCTCAGACTCGCCCCAGGTGAGCGAGGCGAGAAAGGCAATCTGCTTGCCGTCGGGTGACCAGTCAAATGCCGTAACGTCGTAGTCGTCAGGAGTCACGCTCCTCGCCTCGCCGCCCTCGGAGGGAAGCACGAAGATCTGGACCTTCTTCCCTCGCTTGGAAAGAAAACCAAGGTACGCGCCGTCTGCGGACCATCGAGGGCTGGAGTCCTTTCCGCCCTGGCTATAGGGGCGGCATTCGCCTTCGTCCCAGATCCAGATATTGGTCTTGTACTCGTCCTTCTGCTTGTCCATCTCCTTCCTGACATAGGCCACACGGCCGCCGTCCGGGGAAATCTGGGCGTCGCCGACGAGTACGATGTCGTACAGGTCCTCGACGGTAACCTTCTTTGATCGCCTGTTCTGAGACTTCTCGGCCGAAGCCTCGTATGTCGTCTTAGGCATCTCTGGTTGAACTCCCTCATGCATGGTTTGGTTGGCGCCGGTTCCGGTCGGTAGCTGGGACAACGGAGTGCTGTCCGGACGCCCCCGGGCGTCGGTTCGATTACTATGCTCGGTGTATGTCTCCACCCGGGTTCAGCAGCACACTGACGCCGGTGGCTCCCTGGCGGACAGTCAACGGGGCTCCGAAGGTGCGGCCGATCGCAGCTGCCGTCAAGACGTCCTGAGGACGCCCCTGTCCGAGTACCCTTCCATTGTCAAGCACCAGGACATGCTCGAAGTAGAGTCCCGCGAGGCTCAGATCGTGGACGATGGCCAGTATTCCCACCCGCCTCTGAGTCCTAAGCGTGGCCAGCGACTCCATCAAGCGCCACTGTTGTCCGACGTCGAGGTGCACCGTGGGCTCGTCGAGAAGGAGGTAGGGTGCTTCCTGCGCAATTGCCATCGCCAGAACCGTTCGCTGCTGCTCTCCTCCGCTGAGGGACGAAAAGGAGCGATGTACCAGATGCTCAATCTCCGTTTCTTCCACCGCACGAAGGATGGCCGCTCGATCGGCGTCAGTCAGGCCTCGGAGGAAGCCCATGTGAGGCGTCCGTCCCAAAGTAACCACCTCTCCCGCCGTAAGACCGAAGCCTACCTCCAGGCGCTGCGGCACTACAGCGATCAAACGGCTCAGCTCGCGACGCGATAGCGCACGCACGTCGACTCCGTCCAGGGTCACGCTGCCCGATCTCGGCTTGAGCATGGCCGTGATCACCCGGAACAGAGTGGTCTTTCCCGCTCCGTTCGGCCCCACAATGGCCATCGAGCCGCCCGGGGGAAGGCGAAGGTCGACGCCCTCCAAGAGGGTCTTCCCACCGTATCCTGCGGAGACGTCGCGCACCCGAATCCCTTGCTCAGAATCGATACGCATCACCACTCCTTCGCAGGAGGTAGAGGAAGAAGGGAGCACCAATGAGGGCGGTGACGATGCCGAGCGGGATCTCTCCACCCGCACCCTCGGCCGTGCGCGCCAACAGGTCCGCCAGCACGAGGTAGGTCGCGCCGAGGAAGGCCGTGGCCGGCAGCAATATCCGGTGATCAGGCCCGTAGATCAGCCGCGTGACATGCGGGACGACGAGACCGACGAAACCGATGACGCCGCTGACCGAGACCGCCAGTCCAGTCAAGAGCGACGCCAGGATGATCATGCCCACCTTCACCCTCTCGACGCCCAGACCAAGGTGTGCGGCCTGCTCCTCTCCGAGAAGCAGGGCATTGAGGTCGCGTACGAACAGCCAGCAGGCCACGATCAGGATCAGAATCAGCGGGGCCAGCAGACGAAGCTGCGACCAGTACGTGTCGGCCAGGCTACCCATCGTCCAATTGAAGAGCCGGTCCGTCTGGCCCGCCTGATAGACCACCAGCCACATCGCCGCCATCATGAGTGTGCTGACGGCGAAGCCGGCGAGGAGCAGGGTCATCGTGGGCGCCTTGCGGTCTACTCTGGCGAGGACGTAGGCAATGCCGATCGCGACCATGGCGCCGAGGAATGCCATGATCTGCACCGCCCCGAAGCCCAGCCAGGCGAAGCCCAGCGGTATGGTAACGGCCAGGGCGACGCCGAGAATCGCACCCGATGACGTGCCGATGACAAAGGGATCGGCGAGAGGATTGCGCAGCACGGCCTGAAAGACCGCACCGGAGGTCGCGAGCGCCGCACCGATGAGAGCTGCCGTGATCACCCTGACGAACCGGAGCTGCCAGATGATTGCAACGTCCGTTGCCGGCCATGAGTGACCGGTCGGGATGCCGAGGCTGCTGAGCAGGATGCCGAGAACCTCAGAGGGTCCGATGCCCACCGCGCCATAGATCGTAGCCATGATCAGGGCAAGTACGAGCAGCAACGGCAGCACGCCCAAACGAAGCCAGAGCTGGAACGGTGTGTAGCGTACACCGATCGGTCGCAGAGTCGCCGTGGTCATGAGGGAGCGTCGGCTACGATGGTACCTCCGCCGATCACGCGATCACCCTCATAGAACACCGCCAGCTGGCCGGGTGCGACCGCCCAAACCGGCTCGTCAAAGTGCACCCGAGCCCGTCCCCCGACGATGTCGACCGTTCCCGGCAGCTCAGGGGCATGTGACCGCACGCGAATCGCGGCACGAAACCTGCGCCGAGTCTCTCGTCCCGTGAAGTGCAGATCGTGACACTCCAGCTCGTGCCGGCACGCATCCTCCCGTCTGCCCACGACAACGGTGTTCTCCCTGGGCCTCAGCTCGAGGACGAAGCGCGGGCCGTCCGCCGCCGCCGGCAGCCCCTTACGCTGGCCCACCGTGTAGCCATGGAGTCCTGCATGGGTGCCCACGCACTCTCCGCTTCGATCCACAATGGGACCCGGCTGCTGGTCGAGTCCGGCCGTGCGTCTCAGGAAGTCGCGGTAGTCACCCCGACCGACGAAACAAATTTCCTGGCTGTCGGGCTTGTCGGCCACGGGAAGATCAAACCAGCGCGCCAGCTCTCGAGTCTGCGCCTTTGTCAGGCCTCCGAGAGGTGTCAGCAGCCGAGAAAGCTGAGCCTGGTCAAGCGTATGCAGGACGTACGACTGATCCTTGGCGGCGTCGACAGCCCTGCGCAGCGAGTACTCCTGCCGAGCCGGATCGAACTCCACCCGAGCGTAGTGTCCCGTGGCGACGTAGTTCGCGGCCACCTCGCTCGCCTTCTGAAGCAGGCCGTGGAAACGAACAAGCTGGTTGCAGCGCACGCACGGGTTGGGCGTCCGGCCGGCGGCGTACTCCCGAGTAAAGTCGTCCACGACGGCGCTGAAGGGCTCACGGAAGTTGGGAACGTAGTAGGGGATATCGAGGGCTCTGGCGACTCGACGGGCGTCGTCGACGGCGTCGACCGTGCAGCAACCGGCGCTCGCCTCCTCCTGGCCAAAAGCGGTCGAGCGGTGCCAAATCTGCATGGTCATGCCCACGACTTCGAACCCGGCCCATTTGAGCACGGCCGCGGTGACCGAGCTGTCGACGCCCCCGCTCATGCCGACGACGACCCTACCCGGCGGCTGGTCGAGCTTTATCTGCTCGAGAATCTCGAGCCCATCACCTTGTGTCGCCATTGCCCATCATTCTATTGGGCCGAATTCGAGTGTTCGGTTCGGGGCACGCGCAAAGCAGGCAACGCCCTGCACCCGAAAGTTGGATATTCGGAATGCGATCCTATCGTCGAATCGCGAAGGTGGCTCGAACGGAGTGACGTGCGCTGGCAGCGAGCACGACGAGGCCAAGGAGGATGAGGGCGGCCGCCACCAGGACGCCGAAGCTCAGATAATGCAGGCTGCTGAGGAGGAGGTACACGCCGATGGCAATGACGATCAGGGAGCTGACCGGCGGCACCAGGCGCCGGCGTCTCAAGGCGGCCGGCTGCGGATTCAGGACATCCAGCACCTCGACTGCCGGAGCCTTCTTGTCTCGGACCACCCGCCAGTAATGGCGGAACAGCAGCCAGACGCCGAACGCGATAACCAGCACCGGCCACCAGCGCGTAATCTTGTGCGGAATAAGCCCGTAGTACGACAGGATGACGAGGGCGCCGATAACGACCAGCACCAGCCCCAGCAGCCGGGCACAACCGAGGTTCCGGATCCGCACGCCGCTCCTTTCGCTCTCGCTACTAAGCCAAGTTTACGCCTGAGGCCCTCCCGGATGGGGACTCGGCTGATCTACGTCCCGGCGGGTTGGGTGATGGGGCTAAAAGGTAGAACGCAACGGGAGCTCATCGCCGCTACTGGAAGCGCCGCCGGCCCTTGGATGTCGACGGTGGCCGTAGTGCTCTGGATCGGACGGCCCTACTCCTCCCACAGCCTCGACGGCACCTCGACAACTGTGGCCACGCCTCAGATGAATCGGGCGACTCTCATAGGAAGGCGGCCCGAGGACGGAGTCCGCCCTCGGGCTGCATCTCTCGCCGGCACCGGATAGCCGGTCTTAGCGACAGCAGCACCTTATGCCTATCCTGTCGGAAGCGCAGGCATGGGCATCGATACCCATCCCGAGCTGGTCCACCGGTAAGCCACAATGCCGGGAAGGCCCGGCACGTGTTGTCCCACGGCGATCAGCACAGTCGGGCGCCCTTTGACCGCAAACCACGACACGCCATTGAGCCATGCGCCCACGCCCAGACCCTGCAGCTGAATCCACCACTCATGACCCGGAGACACCCGCTCCGCCATCTGCCATCCGACGGCCTCGCAGGCCCCAGAATACGCGCAAGAGACTGAGGTTATCTGGTTCGAGTTCCTGAGCCAGAAGTTTTGTGGCGGTTGATATCCTTGCGACCACGAACTGCCGTCCCAGTGGAGCATCCACGGAATCGCTGCGTTGAAGGCGCCGTTGCGGAAGACTTCCTCGTAGAAGTTGCCGACTGCGGTACAGTCAAGCGATGAAACGCATGCCACGGATCGAAGCGTAGTGACCTGGGGCAGACCGACGGGAAGTGACTGGGAGGACCAGCTCGACCCATCCCAGCTCTCCGCGAAGACGGCGGCTCCGGGCCCCTCATTGCCGACCCAGCCGACAGCCTCGCAAAACGTCGAGGAGGGGCACGCAAGACCGTGCAGCTGCGCGCCGGCTTGCGAGGCGGGGCCGTTCACGGCAGCGGTCCAGTGGCCTCCGTCCCAATCGTAGACAACAGGTGCGTTACTCGCATCTCCTCCCACAGCCTCGCAACCGCTGGCCGCGTAACAAGACACGGCAGCCACTGCGCCCATACTCCCATCCGTCATCCCGGGTGGCAGCGGCAGAGAGTTGACGAACCACGTTGTACCGTTCCACCGCGCGAAGAAGTTCTTGGTCACACCACCCGTGCCATGAGGAAGACGGTAGGAACCGACGGCCATACAAAAGTGGACGGGAAGACACGATACGGTCGCAAAGTTGAAGGTTGCGCCGGCGACCTGGGGTGTCGGCACGGTTTGGAACGACCATTCCGAGCCGTCCCAGCGTTCAGCGAGGAGATGCAGGGAACCGTCGCCGGTTTGGTACGTACCCACCGCCGTGCAGGCATAGGCCCAGGGGCATGACACGGACATCAGCTCGCCGGTAGAGGGACTCGATGCCGCAGACTCGGCTAACGGTACCACAAGCAACAGGGCCAGAAGTGCTGCCAGGGTGAGCGATATCGCGATTCTTGTATAGCGCGGCCTTACAGTACACGTCACATCTTTCCTCCGTGAGGCCGGTGCGGCTTTCGCCGCAGGTGGCCGAAAATTTGGATCTGCCGGGTTGAGGCGGAGGAAACCAGGATCATCGGAAAACGTCCCGTGACTGTGCTCTCGAAGTGAGGGCCTGTAGACCGCGGCTGTCTCATTTCGCAAACCCCCAGATCTAGTCAACCCGCCTCACTCCCCGCGATGGGTCCAAATCGGACTCACCCGTCAGAGCCTAGGCATCAGACAGCCCCCATCCGCATCGGTCGTTAAGCCGATATTTCGCTCCATTGGGGATGACGCGCCCTGGGTCAGGATCCCGCCGCCTCAGCGTCCCCAGTTAGAGGCAGTCGCTCGTGCCTCACCGGTCGCTGCCAGGCCGGGACCTATCTCATGGCCCGAGCCGGACTCTAGGCCAGCAGGCTGCGGGTTAGGCGGCTGAGCCGGGAAAGTGGCAGGCGGCCCAGTGCTCGGGCGCCTTCTGCTCCAGGGGTGGCGTCACCTCTGAGCAGACCGGTCGGGCTTTGAAACAGCGCGGATGAAAGGGGCAGCCGCTCGGTGGATTGACCGGGCTGGGCACATCGCCCTCGAGGATGATGCGCTTCTTAGCGCGCTCGAGACGGGGATCCGGCGACGGTATGGCCGACATAAGCGCCTGGGTGTAGGGATGTAGCGGCTCACGATACAGATCGTCGCTGCCGGCCAGCTCGACGATACGTCCGAGGTACATGACCGCCACGCGGTCGCTTATGTGCCTGACCACGCTGAGGTTGTGGGCGATGAACAGGTAGGTGAGGTTGAAGCGCTGTTGCAGATTCTCCAGGAGATTGAGGATCTGGGCCTGGATGGAGACGTCCAGCGCCGAGACCGGCTCGTCCGCCACCACCAGGCTCGGCCTGAGGGCCAGCGCCCGGGCGATGCCGATTCTCTGCCGCTGCCCTCCACTGAACTCATGCGGATAGCGGTTGATGTGCTCCGGCAGCAGCCCCACCGTGCGCAGCAGGTCCTGAACGGCCTCGCGCCGCCTGCGAGCCCTGCTTCCTCCGCCGGCCGAGCTTCCATCCCCGTCCGCCGACGTAGCTTCGCGGCGAGCATCGTTGAGCGCCGAGGGAAAGTTCTCCAGCGGCTCGGAGATGATCTTGTCGACGGTCATTCGAGGGTCGAGCGAGCCGAAGGGATCCTGAAACACCATCTGCATCTCCCGCCGCAGCGGCCGCAGTCGCCGAGAGCTGAGACCTGTGATGTCCCGTCCCTGGAGGAAGATCTTGCCTCCGGTGATGGGCACCAGCCGCAGCAGCGCCCGTCCAAGCGTTGTCTTGCCGCACCCACTCTCGCCCACCAGGCCGAGCGTCTCGCCGGTCCTGACCTCGAGGTTCACGCCGTCGACCGCGTGCACGTAGCCGACGGGACGCCCCAGGAAGCCGCCTCTCACGGGAAAGTGAACCTTGAGATTCTCGGTGCGGACGAGCAGGTTGTTCTCGGTCATGCGGCGGCCGCGGCACGGACTGGGTTCCAGCAGGCCGCCTTGTGCTGCGCGCCACCAGCTCCCTCTGGGTCGACGGGAGTAAGCGGAGGCATCTCCTGCCTGCAGATCGGCAGGGCATTGGGGCATCGAGGGACAAACGGGCAGCCAGGGGGCAGGTTGATGACGTCGGGAGGTGAGCCGGGAATGGGCTTGAGCGGCTGTCCACGCTCCTGATCGAGCCGTGGGATCGACTCCAGCAGGGCATGAGTGTAGGGGTGAGTCGGCCGCTCGAAGATGTCGGTCACGGTTCCGGTCTCGGCAACCTTTCCGGCGTACATCACGACCACGTCGTCGGCGAGTCCCGCCACCACCCCCAGATCATGGGTAATGATGATCACCGAGGCGTGAAACTCGCGCGACAGTGCCCGGATCAGGTCCAGAATCTGGGCCTGAATGGTCACGTCGAGTGCCGTCGTGGGCTCGTCGGCGATCAGCAGCTTGGGATTGTTCGCCAGTGCCATGGCGATCATGACGCGCTGACGCATCCCACCACTGAATTCGTATGGATGGGACTTGAGCCGTCGCTCGGCCTCGGGCATTCCCACCAGCCGGAGCATCTCCGCGGCCCGGGCGTTGGCGCGCTTCCGGTCGAGGCCCTGATGCTCCCTGACGCTCTCCGCTATCTGACGGCCGATCGTAAGCAGGGGATTCAGTGAGGTCATGGGGTCCTGGAAGATCATGGAGATGTCACCGCCGCGGATGCGGCGCATCTCCTCGTTCGAGAGCTTGAGCACATCTCGGCCTTCAAAGCGAATGTCGCCGCTGACGATCCGACCCGGCGGCGAGGGAATCAGCCGCATGATCGAGGTCGCGGTCACGCTCTTCCCGGAGCCTGACTCGCCGACGATGCCCAACGTTGCACCGTGAGGTATGGAGAAGGAGACACCGTCTACAGCCTTGACCACGCCGGCTCTGGTGAAGAAGTACGTGCTGAGGTTTTCGACCTCGAGGATGTTATCGGCCATACGACTATAGCGGTCCCAGCCGGCTCAGTCGAGCAACTCCAGGCGACCCCGCAGGCGATGGCCGCCGCCCTCCCAGATGAGCCTCATGGCCGAAGACTGCTCCCACACTTCTCCCAGGCTCCCACGGTGCGACCGATCCGTTCAACTGTTCATGCGAGGATCGAACGCGTCGCGAACTCCATCGCCGATAAAGCTGAACGCCAGCAACATCACCGCCAGGAACACAGCCGGGAAGATGGTCTCCGCGAAGATACCCGCCTGTACGCCGGTCCCAAGCTGGGAGGCGCCGTCGTACACCATCTGGCCTAGGTCGGGATTCGGCGGCGCCACGCCCAAACCGAAGATGCTGAGCGTGGTCTCGTTATAGATGATGCCGACGGTGATCAGACTTGCCTGAACCAGCAGAAGTCCATAGATATTCGGGAGCAGGTGCCGCCAGATGATCTTGAAGCTGGAAGATCCTGAGGTCCTCGCCGCCTCGACAAACTGCTGCTCCCGAAGACCGAGGGCCAAAGACCGTACAAATCGAGTGAGCGGCGGCCAGCTCACGCCCGCAAACACGATGGTCAGCAGGATGACCCGCCCCGCGCCACCAAAGACCGGGTCCAAAACGCTGCCATAGAGGCTTACCACGAGAATCGCGAGCAGAAAAGCCGGAAAGGCGAAGATGAGGTCCGTGAATCGCGAGAGCAGGTTGTCGATGACCCCGCCGAAGTAGCCGGCCGTAATGCCGATTCCCGTTCCCACGATCACCGTGATCGCCGTTCCGATAAGGCCAACCAGGAGCGGCGGACGCAAGCCGTAGACGATCCGGCTGTAGATGTCCCGTCCGAGTCCATCCGTGCCAAACCAATTTGACCCATTAGGGGCCCCGTTGAGGTAAAGGTAGTTCGGGTTGAGTGGGTTGCTGGTGTGCATGAAGGGCGCAAACACGGCCATGATAACGATGATGAGGATGACCCCCAAGCTGATCATCGCCGCCCAGTTATGTCTGAATCGCCGCCATGCGTCTCGAAGCGGCGAGCTGACGCGGGTGGGCGCCCCAATCTCGGCGTCGAGAATCGGTGAGGAGATGCCCTCGGCCGCCGCCGCCGGAGAGCCCAGCTCGGCAGTGCCTCCGGTCACCGACGGTGGCGAAAGGCGTTGATCTTCAGTAGTGGCCATGAGCACTCACCTTAGAGGCGCACACGCGGATCGACAAGCGCATAGAACACGTCGGTCAGCATGTTGACAAAGATGACGAAGAGCACGAGGACGAGCGTAATGCCCTCGATCACGGAATAGTCGCTGTTGATGATTGAGGTTGCCGCCAGGTAGGCGATCCCGGGAATGCTGAAGAAGAGTTCTATGATAAATGCGCCAAGGATGAGGTACGCGACGACCGGCCCAACGATGGAGGCCAGCGGCAACAGGGTGTTGCGGACCGCGTGACCGTAGATCACCACCCGGCTCTTCAGGCCCTTGGCGCGTGCGGTCCGAATGTAGTCCTGACGGAGCACCTCGAGCATGAAGCTGCGGAATGATTTGGCGAAGAACCCTGCCAGGCCGGCGGCGTAGATGGTCACCGGAAGAATCATCTCCTGGAGACTCTGACCGGGATTCGGGATCAGCCCGAACAAGCTCCAGCCGGAATCTCCCCAACCCGAAACCGGGAGCCAATGAAGCACGGCACCGAAGATCAGCTGCGAGATGGGCGCCAGAACGAACGTCGGGATGACGTACAGGAGTATCATGATCGACTGGCCACCGTGGTCGACTACCGAGTTCTGATACAGCGCCGATACCAGCCCCACGGGCAGACCGACGATCAGCGACAGCAAGAGTGCGTAACCACCGAGCTTCATAGTCACCGGGAGATAGGTCGAGATGATTGACGACACCGGGTCGCCCAGATAGCTCTGCTCCTCGGCATATCCGAGATTGCCGTGCAGCAACCCTCCGATGTAATTCACGTACTGCGTCCCCACGGGCTGATTGAGCCCGTACTTCCTGCTGAGAGCGGCCACATTCTGTTGATTGGCGTGCTGGCCGAGCAGGATCTTGATTGGGTTGTAGGGCGACGCGTGCGCCATGAAAAAGACGACGGTCACGATGATGTAAACCACCACGACCGTGGCCAAGAGACGCTTGACGGTGAATGAGAGGAGGTTTATCACAGAGGACTCAACCCTGCCGGCGCGTACTCCGCGTGTACATCGGCGAGGCGCTCAAAGATCAGCAAGTGGTATGCCCGATTCTATGACTAGAACCGTTGTCCGGTGTTCTGGCCTCGATTAGAGGGCCAGCCTTGACGAAGAGATTGGGACGCAAGGAGGAAGGCAGGGAGCACGGCGGTCGCCGCGCTCCCCGCTTCCGTTACTTGGTTATGGACACCGATGCCCAGTTGTCGGCCTTGGGCACCATGATGCCGTAGGCCGCGCTCCCGACCAGGCCCTTGACGTGCAGACCCTTCTGCTCGCGGACCACTGCCAGGCTGTGCTGGTTGCCGATGGCAATCCAGGCACCCGCATTCAACGCAATCTTCTGCGCCTTGGTGTAGAGATCAGCGCGTGTCTTGTAGGTCGTCTTCCCGACCTTGCAATTCTTGTTGCAGATCTCAGCCTTATCGACGAGCGCATTGTAGGTGCTGTTGTTAAACCCGCCGATATCGTAGTTTGCTCCCGAACGCAACAGGTTGGTCATGTAATCCTGAGGATCCGGATAGTCCTCGATCCACAAGTTCTCGGTGAGGTCCACCTTGCCGATGACCGTCTTGTCGAGACTGGGACCGCCGACGACGCCCAGCCACTGGTTGAAGGTGAGCGGCTTGAGCGAGGCGTGTACGCCGGAGCCGAGATTGTTGATCATCTGCACGATGGCCCCGTACTCGTTGTCGATGTCCACGGACGTGTGCTGATACGGGATAACCACGTTCTTCAGACCACTCGGGCACTTCTTCAGCTCGGCCTTCGCCTTCTTGAGGTCATAGTGGGGCGCCCAGCTCTTGTTGCTGACGAAGCCCTTGTTGTAGAAGCCCTTCAGGTTCTGAGGCAGCACCTGATAGGTGGCAACCTGAGTACCGCGCAAAACTTGCTTGTCAATCGCGTTGCGATTGATGGCGTAGGCGATCGCCAGCCGACAGTGGACGTTCTTGAACTGCGAATCGGCGTGCTCATTCGGCGTCATGTAGTCAGTAATCGAGGTCGGGAAATCGAAGAACCCGGGCTTCCCTCTCAGACTGCTGACGTATGAGGTGGGCACGAAGCTCACGTCGACCTGATTGTTCTGGAACGCCTTGTAGTTCGCCTGAGCGTCGTTGTAAACCTTCATCGAGATGTTGATCTTCGGCTTCGGGCCGTAGAACTTGGGGTTCGGGACCATCTGGATCTGTACCGACGAACCCGGCTTGAACCACCCGCTGTGGTTCGGGTCCGTCTTATTGTTGCGGCACTTGTACTTGAAGGGTCCGTCGCCCACGTTTCCAGTGCAGGTATTGGTGATGTAGGTCTGTGCCGGCTTGCCGCCCACGACCTTGGGATCCAAAACATCTGCCGTGGGATACGTCAGCGTTTTCAGGAAGTACACGATCGGCTTGTCCAGCGTGATCTTGAGCACGCGGGAGTTGACGACCTGGATCCCCTTGAGCTTGTTGGTCTTTCCGCTATTGACCGCACCGGCGCCGACAATGTGCCCATCGTAGAGCAGAGCGACTGGCGACGCCGTCGACTTCAGGAGGGCTCTCGTTATGGAGAAGTCGACGTCGCTGGCGGTGAGCTTGTCGCCATTGCTGAAGTGCAGGTTCTTCCTCAGCGTGAAAGTGTAGGTGAGGTGGTTCTTGCTCTCGCTCCACTTCTGAGCCAGGCCCGGCGCAACGCTTCCGTCCGGAAGCAGCTTGACCAAGTTGGAGTAGATCATGTTGGCGATGTTATAGGACACGGAGTCCGTGATCTGCGATGGGTCGAGCGTGGCCGCCCATTGGGCGCCGCCCAGCTCCGAAAGGCCGTACCAGCGCAGGGTCTTCAGGGACTTCCCGGCCGGGTGGGCTAGTACCGGGGAGTTGGCGGATATCGCCACCGTGGTGGCGAAGGTTATGGCCAGTGCCACACTCAGGAATCGAGTTGGTAGTGACTTCAATTTTCACTCCTGGAAAAATCTATGATGATTGAAAGAATTAGGAGACGCACTTCTACTGCCGTTTCACCTCCTTCATCTGTTCCTGCCGGCTCGGGTGACGAGCCGGAAGGGATCACTTACGGAGCCTGAGGGGAAGCACCCGACTCACGCTTCTTCAGCCTACCTTGAATATGTAAACGGTCGATGGCCGCCCGCCGTAACGCGGCCATCTTTGCTTTCCCAGCGAAGCCTGAGTCTAGACGGCTCCTGCAGGGAACACGAGGCAGCCTGCACGTTGGTGTGATTGATTGCACAATGTCTCGAATCTCAGGCTGCCTCCGGCTTCCCGCCCCGAGTCGCCGGCTCACGCCCCGATGAGCAGCTATCGTGGCCTCACACCCCTTCCGGTGCATCGCCGGGAGTGGCCGCGCCTGGAGCCTCATCGTGATCCTGACCCGGCGGCCGCCATCTCAGATCAGGCTGCCTCGCCGCTCGAGCCTCGTCGACGCGACCCACGGGAGTGACGTGCGGAGCGGAGCGAACGAGGTCCGGATCCGACTCCGCCTCCTGAGCAATCTCGCGCATAGCGCTGACAAAGGCATCAAGCGTGTCGATGCTCTCGGTCTCCGTCGGCTCTATCATCAAGGCTTCCTCGACGATCAGGGGGAAGTAGACGGTCGGTGGATGGAATCCGTAATCCATCAAGCGCTTGGCGATGTCGCGTGTGTGGACTCCCCTGGCGGCCTGCCGCCTTCCGGACAGCACGAACTCGTGCATCGTCGGACCGGCGTAGGGTTCCTCATATACGTCGTTGAGGCGCGTGCGTACGTAGTTTGAGTTGAGCACGGCATCCCGGCTGACCTGAGCCAGTCCCTCGCCGCCCAGGGATCTGATGTATGTGTATGCACGCACGAACATACCGAAGTTGCCATAGAATGAGCGCATCTTGCCGATGCTCCGGGGGCGGTCATAGTCGAGGAAGAAGGCCTGCTCCCGACGCCTGACCACCGGCACCGGAAGGTAGGGCTCGAGCAGGGAGGTGACGGCCACCGGTCCCGATCCCGGCCCACCGCCTCCGTGCGGAGTGGTGAAGGTCTTGTGAAGATTCAGGTGTACGACGTCGAAGCCCATGTCGCCGGGACGTACGACACCCATCACCGCATTTAGGTTGGCGCCGTCGTAGTACAGCAGACCACCGGCCTCGTGCACGATGGAAGCCATCTCTTGGATCCGGTCTTCAAAGAGGCCCAGGGTGTTGGGATTCGTCAGCATCAACGCCGCCGTGTCCTCATTGACCAGCCGCCTCAACGCTTCGACGTCGACCCGCCCACGCTCATCCGAGGGGACGCTGACGAGCCGGTAGCCTGCAGCTGTGGCGCTGGCGGGGTTGGTACCGTGGGCCGAGTCTGGAGCTATGACGGTCGAGGGATGACGCCCGGAGGCACGATGGAAAGCCTTGATCATCAGCAGGCCCGTTAACTCTCCGTGCGCTCCCGCAGCGGGCTGCAGGCTCACGGAGTCCATTCCCGTGATGGACTTGAGCAGCTCCTGCAGCTCCCACATCAGCTGGAGCGCACCGTGGACCGTGCTCTCCGGTTGTTCCGGGTGTATGGAACGGAACCCCGGCAGCGAGGCGGCAACCTCGTGGATCTTGGGATTGTATTTCATGGTGCACGACCCGAGGGGATAGAACCCGGTGTCGATGCTGTGATTTAGCTGCGACAGCCGAGTATAGTGACGAACGACGGTGGGCTCCGACACCTCCGGCAGGTTAGGCGGGCGCCGGCGCCGAACCTCCGCCGGGAGGATGTCGTCGAGGGGCTGCTCGGGGACGTCAAGCTCGGGGAGGGAGAAGCCTTTGCGTCCGGCGGAGCTAAGCTCGAAAATCAGGTGCTCACTCATGCCGAGCCTCCAGCCATGGCGGGCTCGGGAGTAGCAGCTTCAGTCTGAAGCTCAGCCAGACTGTCGACCAGGTCGTCGATCTGCCGGCGCGTCGTCTGCTCCGTAAAACTCAGCAGCAGGCCACGATCGAGGGTCGACCTACCTGGATAGTGTTGGTCTACAGCGATTCCGCCGAGAATATTGCGACCCAGGAGAAATCGGTTGACCTCGTCCGGCGACACCGGCGTAGAGAGAACGAACTCGCGGAAGAACGGCTCCGGCGAGACGATCTCGAAGCCGGCCAGCTGACTGAGCCTGGAGGCGGCGTAGTGAGCTTTCCGCAGACCCAGCTCGGCGACTCGTGCGAGTCCCTGATTGCCGACGAGCGCCAGGTATACGGTCGCTCCGAGTGCCACCAGTGCCTCATTGGTACAGATGTTGGATGTGGCCCGTTCCCGCCTGATGTGCTGCTCCCGAGTCTGCAGCGTCAGTACGAAGGCTCGCCTGCCTTCGGCGTCAACGGTGGCGCCGGCGATGCGGCCCGGAATGCGACGTTGCAACCTGGACGTCGTAGCCATGAACCCGAGATAGGGCCCTCCGTAGCTGAGCCATCCGCCCAGGTTCTGACCCTCGCCCACGGCGATGTCTGCCCCGTACTCGCCCGGGCTCATGAGAAGGCCGAGAGAAACCGGATCGACGACGGCAATGAAGAGGGCCCCACTGGCGTGGGCGATGGCGGACAACTCCTCCATCGGTGCGACCGAACCCAGAAAGTCAGGGTTCTGGACCACTAGGGCGGCGTGTTCCTGACCCACCAGATCCTGGGCAGTGTCGAGGGACAGCCGGGGAACCGAGGGGATCTCGTCGATCTCATAACCGATGCCGGTGGCATAGGTCTCGAGCACACGACGGTACTCCGGATTCACCGAGTCCAGGATGGCAACGCGATCCCGTCCGGTAGCGTTGAGTGCCATTCCGCAAGCCTCGGCCACCGCAGTCGCGCCATCGTAGAGCGAGGCGTTGGCCACGTCCAGGCCGGTCAGCTCGGCAATCATGGATTGGAACTCGTAGATTACCTGCAGGGTTCCCTGGCTCAGCTCGGCCTGATACGGAGTGTACGAGGTGTAGAACTCCGCCCGGCCAGTGATCGCTCCGACGGCCGCCGGGACATATCCGTAATACGCGCCGCCGCCCAAGAAAGAGGGTCTTGTCTCGAGATTCTCGTTTTGAGCTGCCAGCGAGGTCATGAGCCTGAGGACCTCCGGCTCACTCAGCCCGGGGCCAATGTCCAGGCCGGACACGCGAAGCTCCTTGGGCACGTCGAGAAACAGATCCTCAACACTCGAGGCACCGATGGAGTCGAGCATGCGGCGACGCTCCTCTTCAGTGTGGGAGAGATAGTCCATCAAGTCTGCTCCGCCACAAATGCGTCGTATGCTTCCCGAGTCATGAGGCTTTCCAGCTCGTCCGGGTTCTCAATCTGCAACTTTACGATCCAGCCATCTGTCAGAGGAGATTCATTGATCAGCTCGGGCTTGTCCTGGAGTGCGGGGTTGACTTCCAACACCTCGCCGGAAACCGGTGCGTAGAAGTCGGAAACGGCCTTGACGGACTCGATCTCTCCCAGTGACTCCCCCGCCTTTACAGTCCTTCCCGACTCAGGCAGCTCGAGGTAGACGATATCCCCCAGTTCTTGCACCGCATACTCCGAGATCCCCACCGCTGCCTGGCCATCCTCCATGAGGATCCATTCATGTGTCCGCGCATAGCGTCGTGCTTCACCCTCCATCAGGTGTCCTCCTTTCCGGTCGGCGTGGGTACGCCTTAGCCGGGCCTACTATATATAGGTTTCTTGACGATCTCGGCCGGGTGCCTATGCCCCCGAATTTCGATGTCGACGGCTTTCCCAACCTTCGCCTGCTCGGCTTCGATATAGGCCAGACCGATGCCTTTGTTGAAGGTCGGTGAGAATGAGCCGCTGGTGACCTCTCCGATCTCCTTACCGTCGAGATAGACGCGGTAATGCGGCCGTGGAATGCTTCGGTCTATCATGCTGAAGGCCATGAGTTTGCGGCCAACGCCCTGATCTCGCTGCCGCGCGAGAACATCGCTGCCCGTGAACTCCCGATTCTGGAGCTTCACCGTCCAACCCAGGGAGGCCTCGAGCGGTGTTGTCTGGTCGCTGATGTCGTTGCCGTAGAGGGCGAGACCCGCCTCAAGCCGCAACGTATCCCGTGCTCCGAGACCCACCGGAATCAATCCCTCGTCTCTGCCGGCGTCAGCGAGTGAGCGCCAAAGCTCACGGGCTCGCTCCGGCCGCTCCATATAGAGCTCAAGCCCGTCCTCGCCGGTGTACCCGGTGCGGCTAATCACGCACGGCACGCCCGCGACCTCGCCGTCAATGAAATGGTAATACGCGATGGAGGAGATATCGGCCGGCGACAGCCGCTGCACGAATTCGGACGCACGAGGCCCCTGCACCGCAATCAACGAAACATCGTCGCTGACGTTACGAAGCACGGGACCCTGGCCAAGGCGATCGCGAAGCCAGGCCTCGTCCTTCTCAATGTTCGAGGCATTAACCACTAACATGATGTGGTCGGGGAAGCGATACACCAGCACGTCGTCGATGATGCCGCCGTCGTCGCGGCAGAGAGGCGTGTAGCGTGCCTGCCACATCTCCAGATTGCTCACTTGATTGGTAACCAAGCGATCCACGGCCTCCAGTGATCCAGGCCCTGCCACGACCAGCTCGCCCATGTGCGACAGGTCGAACATCCCCATCCCAGCTCGTACGGCTCGATGCTCCGCCACGATTCCGGTCGGGTACTCGATGGGCATGAGGTAGCCCGCGAAGGGGACCATCTTGGCTCCGGCAGCGAGGTGCTCCTCATACAGTGCCGTCCGCTTATCACCGGTCACAAATTCAGCGTACAGTGCAGAGAGGTTTCTACCTGGCCGGACCCGACACCCATGTCCCGCCATCAGAGATTCCGCCTCGAGGCTTCACAACCGTCTCAGGATGCCCTTGACTGACATCACTGTGGAAGAACTCGGTAAAGATGTGCGCTTTTTGGCGGAAAATCAAGGCTATCCGGCCTGGCAGCAGCGTCTGCGGGTATAGAATGTTGGCGGCGAACCCAATACGGACAAAGGGAGATCACGGATGGTCATAGGAAAGACGGAGCTGGCGGGTCAAATTGCACAGGAGACGGGCCTCAACAAGTCGCAGGCGACGCGGGCGCTGGATGCGACCCTCAATGCGATCGGCAACGCGCTGGGGAGTGGTGATGAGGTTCGGCTGACGGGCTTCGGAACCTTTCGAGTCAGTGAGACCAAGGCACGGACGGGACGTAACCCACGCACCGGTGCGCCCATCAACATTGCGGCCGGTCGCAGGCCTGGTTTCACCGCCGGCTCGCGCCTGCGCGATTCCGTTCAGAAGCGCTAGCTACTTCGCGTGTTTTAGGAGGGAGCCCGTTCGCGGGCTCTCTTCGCATCTCCTCGATACTTGAGCCCGAGGAGCAGGAGACCGTGCAGGGTCGACACGGCCTTGCCCCCATCCATGTATCCCTCGACCACAGCGCTTCGTTCTTGCCGGCTGGCCGCATCCATTTGACTGAACCTAATCGGAAGCCGGAAGGCGATCTCTTCGCTCAGGCATCGGCCGATCCAGCGTTCGAGGCGTACTTGGTGCGGAGATAGCGCAGCGCGACACCGTCGACGGCATTGTCGTCGCGCCAGCGCTCCTCCAGATTCTCCCTGCCATAGAGAGCCTGCAGCCCCGGCATGACCTCTGCTTCTCGGCGGCCGTCAAGGTCCCCAGTCAGCACGAGTATCCGGCGAAGCTCCTGCAACACCTCGGATGAAAGCGGCACCGCGTCCGAGTCTTCAGGCCTGTCGAAGTAGAGCCGGTGCATCTCGCGGAGACGTGAAAGCTCCCGTACGGGGTTCGGGTGGTCGTCGACTCGCAGGTCCAGGTAACGGTCGTTTCCGCCGCCGTATCCTCCAGCTTGTCTGACCACGAGTAA
>DASRCF010000020.1:0-5947 GCA_035653255.1 Chloroflexota bacterium | reverse complement strand
GACCGTGAGCTGGCGGTCGCCCTCGGGCTGGATGTCGCGCCGAGACAGCGCCCGAACGCGCGCCTGCAGCTCCGAAAAAGAGAAGGGCTTGACCAGATAGTCGTCGGCGCCGGAGTCGAGGCCCGTCACCCGGTCCTCAGTGGTGCCGCGCGCGGTGAGCATGAGGATGCGGGAATCGACACCCTCCCGGCGCAGCTCCTTCGTTACCTCGATTCCATCCATCTCCGGAAGCATGATGTCGAGCACAATCAGGTCGTACTGAGTGCCTGTGGCCATGTTGTAGGCCGTGGCGCCGTCGAAGGTGACGTCGACCACGTGGCGCTCCTGCTCCAGAGCGCGTTTGATCAGCCGGTTGAGGCGTGGCTCGTCTTCGACCACCAGAATGTGCATGCTCTCAACGATTCTATTGGGGCCCGATTGGTCCTGGATTGGGACGGTGCGCCGGCATCGGCTGCCAGAACATCCGCCTTCCCGGCCGGGAGAGCGCTCCCTGGTTGGGCAAACTGGTCCACCCGAAGCGAGTGGACCAGTTTGTGGGGCGTAGACGACCTCGCTCGAGGGAGGTTATTCCTCACCTCGAAGCGCTCGAACTTCGGTTACGAGTTGGAGTTGTCCGACGGATTGGAGATGGTCTTGCCGTAGTACTGCAGGTTGTCGATCCAGGTCGTGTAGCCGGTGGGATACAGGAAGTTGTCCGCGACGACGTACACGGCCGTTACCAACTGTCCGGCAAAGCACGCCGTGGCCATGCTGTAGGTCGTCTCGTACCGGAAGCCGCATGGGCCGCCCATCACATCCCAGTCGGTGCTGTTGCCGTCTTCGTGAGTCCAGGTGTTCATCACCCAGGCTAGCGGCCTCAGGTCGATGTACCCGCCATCGGTGAAGACGATCACCAACCGAGGCGAGCCGCCGCTGGGGCCGAGGCGGAACTACAATTGACAGTCGGCACTGCGCCTGGCGAGTGCATATTGGAGGAGTTCGATGCCGAGACTTTTCTCCCTCGCCATCCTATCCTGTATGCTCCTCTTCCCGGCCTCTCCACTCTCGGCCGCGGGAAGTCCGGCCATCCAGCCCGAGACGCTCAAGGGTTACGTGATTGCCTGGAAGGGAAGCGGCTGGCCCGACGGGGGAATAGTGGCCTTCACGCTTTCACAAAAGGGTCAGACGGTGGGCGTCGAGTTGACAGTCACCAAGACCGGCGGATTTTTGGTCGGAGTGAAACGGCTGCAGGCCTGCTTCGGTGCGGTCTACCAGGCACGCGATCTGGATGGGGACTCGGCCGGGATCGTCGCCGATCCCTTCGGATGCCCAAAGGGCGCCGAGCCGACCCGCCCAAAGCTCAAGGTGTTACGAGGCCGGCGCGTCCAGGCGACGGCGACCCACGTGCGGAAGCTGCCCCATCCGGCCGTCACCATCCGACAGGGCGATGCGCTCACGCTGTGGGAGTCCGCTAAGGCGTCGCCGCGCTGGATGCCCAACCCACCGACGCAGTACTTTGACCTGCTCAAACAGCTTCAGACCGCGGCGGGCAGGTGTGGCAAGCCGAGGTGCGGGCCCGGCTTCTTCTGGAAATGGATCGGCATGAAGGCCGGCACCACCAACATCGCCCTCGTCCCCTGGTGCAATGGCCATCCCTGCCCCAACGACGTCGTACTCGCTCTTCGGGTCACGATCACGCCCCGATAACGCGGCAGCTCACCCCCGGTCCTTACAGGTGGATGCGGGGAGCGCTTGCCGAGGTGGAAGGCTAAGACGTTGCTGTGGTTGCCGGCCGGCCGGAGAACCCACCCCGTCCGCTCATCCAGACCGTCCAGTCGAGAACTAGAATGCCTGGTGAAGCAGGGCTTTCAGAGCAGCGGGGCAGCCGCCTGACCGGAACGTCGGTGCTGGATGCGCTCGAGGGCCGGGCACTGCGCGAGCTGGTCGAGGCGTTCGGCGACGGCCCAGCGGCCGTGACGGCCTCGGCCCCCGGACGGGCGGCTCTCGTCGGGGAGCACGTCGACTATGTCGGCGGGAAGATCGCCTGCGTCGCTCTCGACCTGGAACTCGCCGTCGCCGTTCGACCTTCGTCGGATGACGTGTGGAGAGTGGTGAGCGACGGGCGCAGAGTGGAGCGATGCGGCCCATCCATGCAGGGGGACATCGGCGACCGGGTGTTCGCGGCCGCCGCCACGGCGTCGGAGCCCGGCTTCGAGCCCGTTGCCGCTGAGGTCGCCGTGGCAGCGACGCTGCCTGAGGCTGCCGGACTCAGCTCATCCGCGGCAGTGGTGACCGCCTCGCTCATCGCCTTCCTTCGACAGACCGGCAGGTCTGTCTCACTGGACGAGCTGATCGATCTGGCGACCCGGGCCGAGCGCGACGTGGTGGGAGTTCCGTGTGGCCCATTGGACCAGCGGGCGGTGGCGGCCGCGCCCAATCGCGGCGTGCTGGTCCTGGATTGCCGCGACAACAGCCTCTCGACCACCCCCTGGCCGTGGGACGACGCCGGCTTGGTGGTCGTGCATAGCGGACAGGGCCACGACGTTGCCGGTCCCGGATACCGGCGGCGCCGGCAGGAGGCGGAGGAAGTGTTGCGGCAGCTCGGCGTCGAAAGCTGCCAGGACATCGGGCCTCGTTGGGAGGAGCTGGCCGACCCGGTTCTTCGCCGCCGCGCTCGGCATCTGGCCTCCGAGACGCGCCGGACCGACCAGGCCGTCTCAGCTCTGCGCAGCGGGGATCTGGTCGAGCTGGGCCGGCTGATCGGCGCCAGCCATGATTCGCTGCGCGACGACTATCAGGTCAGCACGCCGGTCCTCGACGCCATGGTCAGGGCGGCCGAAAGTGTCCCTGGATGCTTCGGCGCCCGGCTGGTGGGGGCGGGGTTCGGCGGCAGTGCTCTCGCGCTCTGTCTGACGTCGTCGGCGGAGCTGGTGGGCGAGGTCATGATCTCAGCGGCCGGAACCTCGAACGCCCGTGGCTGGACCGTCCGGCCCTCCGCCGGCGCCGCGTTCGGGGCGCGTGACGTGGTCAAAGGTGAAGTGTAAGGAGCGCACCCTTTGAGGCAAAGCCGGGTTTGGAGTTTGGAGTTTAGAGTTCCTCAAACCCGTCACCCCAAACTGATTTTGCGTGCAGGGCGCTCCGAGACAGGAGGGCGTCGCCTCTCCCGGAGGACCCAGGGTTCCCCGGGCGATGCGGCGAGAATGACCACCAGAAACCCGAAACTCGAAACCCGAAACTCGAAACTCGAAACCCGAAACCCGAAACCCGAAACTCCAAACCCGAAACCCGAAACTCTAAACTCCCAGCTCCAAACTCCCATGCCTCAGCACCGCATGTACCCCCTGCACCCCATTGACCACCTGCGTGATCCGGAGATCGACCACCAGGCTTGCCAGGCCGAGCGCCCGCTGACGGGAGATGTCATAGCGCGTTGCCATGAGGTCCAGCATGGCGTCGAGGGCGATGATCATGGCCTCATCCAGGTCCTCGTGGAAGCCGAAGGTGATCCAGGCCTCGGGAGTCCATGCGCGAGGAGTCGACAGCGACAGGGTGTCTTCGAGTGAGAGTGTCAGCTCGGCCCGTTCCATCGGGCACTCGATGGCCACGCCGCTGACCTCGCCGTCGCCCTGGACACCGTGGCCGTCGCCGGCCGAGAACAGGCCGCCGTCGACGGCGATGGGCAGGTAGAGCTTGGTCCCCGAGACCAGCTCCTTGCAGTCGATGTTGCCGCCGCAGACTCGGGGCGGGGAGGTGGGAAGCGGTCCGGGCTCGTCGGGCGGCATGCCCATGACGCCCAGAAACGGTCGCAGCGCCAGGCTGCATCCGGTCTGGTCGCGGCCGGTCATGGCATCTGGGTCAAGGGACCAGCGAAAGTAGGTTGGATCGGAGTCGACCCCGAGGCGGCGGTTCAGATCACGGCGGCCGCCGCCTCCGACCGACCAGCCCCAGGACCCCGGCCGCAGCTCGCCGATCGCCACCTCGAGTGTCATGCCGGCGCGAGCGCCACGAATGGCGACCGGGCCGCACAGAGCGTGGCCGGCATCAAGCCGGGCGTCCCGAGGCTCGATCTGGGTTCCGAACTCCTCTCCCTCGGCCCATGGCTCGGGAGAGGTATGCCAGCCGGCGATGAGGGTCTCGAAGACGACAGTGTCGCCGGGCTCGACCTCCAGAATCGGCGGCAGATCGCGGGAGAAATGGCCGTGGAGGTGGTCGCGAGTGGGCCGGATGGTGTGAGTGCTCATGGTTCGACCTGAAAGTCTACCGTCGAGATGCCGAGCCTGAAACGCCGAGAGGTCGGATCCAACTCCCCACGAGCTTGGAGTGCCGCGGCAGAAGCCCGGGACCGGACACCTGAAACTGCCACTAGAGGTGGACCGTTCCGTCGAGGACCGGGACAACCGAGCCCCCAACCTCGACGACCGTCGGGCCGCCATCCTGTGTTTCCACCCTGATGTGGATTGAGCTAGGCCGGCCCAGCTTCACACCCTGCCGGCTGACCAGCCGCACTTCTTCCGCCGGCGGAACCAACCCTTCCTTTACCAGGTAGGATCCGAGCGGTCCGCTGGCGCCTCCGGTGGCCGGGTCCTCGACGATTCCCAGCGCGGCGCCTCCGAACATGCGCGAGTAGGCGCCATCCGGCTCGGGAGTGAAGACGAAGACCCCGCTGGGGTCGCCGTCGGGGGCCAGTGTCGAAAAGTTGGACACCAGCAGGCGGACGCGATCGACGGCGTCGCGCGACCGTAGCGGCACGTACAGAAAGGCAACACCGGTCGAGCCGGACTGGATCGGGCGGTCGAGCAGATCGAACTCATCGATCCCCAGCATCTCGGCGACGACCCTGCGTTGCGCGATGGGCTGGGCAAAGCTCGCCTCGCGATGACGCATCCAGAGGAAGGTGGGATCGTGCGGGTCGCCCTCGAGTCGCACGGAAACCGCACCGATGGCCTCCTCGAGGGCAAACCGGCTCTCGGGAATCCGGCCGAGTCGCGCGAGAACGAAGGCCGTGCCGACGGTCGGATGTCCGGCAAACGGCAGCTCCATGCTGGAAGTGAAGATGCGGAGCGCGGCAACGCAGTCGGGGTCGCGCGGCGGCAGCACGAACGTCGTTTCGGCCAGGTTCATCTCCAGGGCGAGCGACTGCATCTGGTCATCGGTCAGGCCCTCTGCATCCGGAAAGACAGCCAGCGAGTTGCCGCCGAACATGCGGTCGGTGAAGACGTCGACCTGAAAGAAGCGATAGTCCATGAGTTAGGTGATTCTAGTAGTGGTCCCGGCGCTGCGGGTGAGGCGGCAGCCGGCGCTGCGCCTCCTTCCGGCGCTTGTGCATGGGTTGCGGGCACTCATCCACCGGCTAAACTAGAAAGACGCGGGCGCCTAGCTCAATTGGCAGAGCAAGTGACTCTTAATCACTAGGTTCAGGGTTCGAGTCCCTGGGCGCTCACCACGATTTCACCAGTAATATAGCCGAAAATGGAGCCTCACACACAAACCGTGTGGGGCTCGATTTGTATCGGTACAGCTAATGTACAGCCAATGAGTCCATCGCAAGGGCAATTGCGCCGGCCACCGGCGTTTGTGGCGCCGGACTGGGCATCGGCGATCGAGGATCTTAACCCTGGTCTGGAACTGACGGCCGGCGACGCAGCGGACGGTATGGTGTGTTTTCGCTGCGGCGCTCGGGGCAGCCAGTTACGTCCAGCTAGGCCGCGGCGACCACGGGACGGGGTCGTGCTTTTGGTGGAAGCGAATCCGGCGCGAGTACTTTGCGACTCATGCTGCGCACCCGAGCGGGCCGAGGTCGACCGCGTTCTCGATACTGAACGCAGGCTGCCGCCCAAACTCGGACCTGAGTTACCGGCCGTTTGCCTCCAGAGTGTAAGGCGTTGGGCGATGGGGGCGGTGCCCGCGCCGACGGGTAAAGCGGACGACGCTTACGAACTCAGGGTCCTATGGGCGAGTGAATGGCCCC
>DASRCF010000019.1:0-11098 GCA_035653255.1 Chloroflexota bacterium | reverse complement strand
CCCGCTCCTGCAGCGATCTCACTCATTATGTGGCGGCCTCACGACTGAGAGGCCCGGCAGACAGAGGCGATATCTCCCGCGTCTGGAACACCGCTGGAACACCGAGCTGCCAGACTCGGTTCGTGAGGGCTGCGGGAGGACAACCCCTGACTCCCCCCTTCATCGCGCTCAGGAACTCACGACAACATAACGGAGGCAGACATGACTCAACCTACGGCGACAAGACCTATCCTCAGCCTCATGGCGTGCGCAGCGCTGACCATACTCACGCTCGGAAGCCAGGCGGCGGCCGTGGCCGGATCGGCGCCCCCGACGTACAAGATCAAGCTGGCCGGCCCGAATCCAAGCGCCTCGATTTCCGAAAGCGCGGGAATCAATCCATCCGGCGTCATTGGAGGGACGGCAGGCGGCAACGCCAATGCCCGGACCTACGTCTTCGGACCGAAAGGCATAAAAGCGTATGGCGTCCCTCCGGGACAGAGCCTAGCATTCACCAATGCAATCAACAAGGGCAAAGCCATCGCCGGGCAGGCGGGTAAGGACTTTGCCGCACTCCATCCGTACGTGGGCGCCACTCGCGGCGCCGCCGTGAGCTGGACGCAGCTGCTCGGTCTCGGCAAGAAGACGGTGACCGGAAGCGCTACGTCGATCAACTCCCGCGGCGACGTCGCCGGGTTCTACTACGACTCGAAAGGCCACGCCCACGGGGTCTGGTGGCCCAAGTCTAAGGGCTATTCTGCCTCGCCCGTTTCCCTTCCGGCCGGTACCAAGTCCAGTTACGTCCTCTCCCTGGACAACGGCGGCGATCTGGCGGGCAAGATCCGGCAGGGCAAGCTCTGGGAGGCCAGCGTGTGGGAGCCGTCAGGGCAGCGGGTTTCGCTGTCACCCCTGCAGGCCGGCGAGGATTCCGCCGCCACCGCGGTGGTCAGGGCCTCCGGAACGCCTCTGCGGATCCTGGTCGCGGGATACTCCGCTAACAGGCACAACCACACCAGCTCTCCCACGGTCTGGACCATCAACGGCTCCGCCAAGCCGGCTGCCTCTTCACCATCCGCGTCCCAGGTTCGCAGACCTCGCCGAGTCTCTTCGTCCTCAGGCTTCACCGATTGTCAGCTCGCGGGGATCAACCGGAATGATACGGCGGTCGGCCACTGCGGCTCAGGCACCTCCGGCATCGCGACCGTGCTGTGGCAGGGAACTCAGTTCAACCTCAACACATTGATTCCAAGCAAATCGGGCTGGAAGCTCTGGTCCGCAACAGGTATCAACGCCAAAGGGCAGATCACGGGCACCGGTTCCTACAAGTGCAAACAGGCGGCCTTCATCCTCACTCCCAAGTGATGGCTGACCAGCCCGCGCTTCCACGTGGTCTCGATCCTACGTGGGAGTGCCTCCGCCTGGTGGCGGAGGTTTCCGGGACCTAGTCGCGCGGCCAGAGCCGGCGGCGAACGGCGACCGCGCGTGCCGTCTTCACCGGCGCCGGCACGCGTCGGAATCGAGGCAACGCACCCTGTGCACTGTGCGACGGTCGAAGCGCACGTTCGTAACGGCGCCTGTTCAAATGGAGGCCCTCTTCGACCTCAAGCCTGCCAGAACTCGGACCGGTATCGAGGAGGCGTGTGAAGGGCGACATGCTACATGCAGATGTTGGGAATATTGACGTGTTTCGTCGCTCCCTGGACTACGACGACTGACGTCCACGGCTCAACGTCGCTGTGAAGGGAGGTTTCCTTCAGGACGTAGTGCCCCGGCGGGAGAAGGAAGTGATACGACTCATCCCGGCGAAGCGTAACTCTGGCCGAGAGCCGGCGGGGAAAGACGGGGTTAGACTGGCCGCCGCGATGTCTGAAGTGGACGTGGCCGCGCAGCACCGTCACCGTTCCCGCCGCGTACTTCGGCACCCCACTTTGCTGCGCCTGAAGACCAACACAGGGATATATGCCTCCGACGACCGCTCCCTTGCCGTTCATTGCCCCCGCAGATCCACCAGTGGCCCCGCACCCCGAGGCTGAGACCAGTGCAAGGACGACGAGTGCCGCCTTGACCTGTATCGAACCGCCTGCCGGTCTAGGCGAGAAGGGAGCTGACTCGCGCGACACGCACCTTCGACCGTCTCGCA
This sequence comes from Chloroflexota bacterium, assembly GCA_035653255.1. Taxonomy (GTDB): domain Bacteria; phylum Chloroflexota; class UBA5177; order UBA5177; family JAJPKF01; genus DASRCF01. The sequence continues at coordinate 8,979 of DASRCF010000019.1, read as the reverse complement.
ACTTACAACAGCGGGCGACATCAGCCCACCCTGGTGAGTAGTCGCTCCCTACTAACGCAGATCCGGCCATTCGTGTTCGCGGCTCAGATCAACTCCACGATAGTGGCCTCGCCCTGGGCCGTGCCGCTGCAGATCGAGGCGGCACCGAAGCGGACGTTTCGGCGGCGCATCTCGTAGAGAAGTGTCCCGAGGATACGCGCTCCTGAGGCGCCGATGGGATGACCGATGGCCACGGCTCCGCCGTTGACGTTGACCTCATCCGGCTCCATCCCCTGGAGCTGCATCACCGTGAGCGCGACGGCTGCGAAGGCCTCGTTGATCTCGAAGAGGTGAATGTCCTCGAGTGGAATCCCCGACCGGCGGGAGGCGTCGGTGAGGGCGTAGGCCGGGACGCGGGCCATCCGCACCGGCTCGTCGTTGCCCTCGCCCATGGCAACGAAGCGACCCAATGGTCGCACACCCAGCTCTCGCGCTTTCGATGCGCTTAGCACCACCATCGCCGCGGCGCCGTCGTTGACCCCGGGAGCGTTGCCGGCCGTGATCGTTCCGCCCGGAGCGAGCGGCTTCAGCCTCCCCAAGCCTTCCATGGTCGTATCTGGTCGCGGCTGCTCGTCGGCGTCGACGATCACCGGCTCACCTTTTCGCTGAGGCACCATCACGGGCACGATCTCCTCGGCGATCCTTCCCGCGCGCCTCGCCTCTTCGTAGCGCTGCTGGCTGCGCAGAGCCCATTCGTCCTGAGCCTCCCGGCTGATCTCAGCCTCGGCTGCCCCGGCACTGCCGTACTCGTGCATGGCGACGGCACCGATGGGGCAGGAAAGGCCGTCGCGCACCATGGCATCGAACATGGTCGCGTCACCCATGCGGTAGCCCTCACGGGCCTGAGCCAAGAGGAAGGGCGCGTTGGTCATGCTTTCCATCCCGCCGGCCACCACCACCTCGGCATCTCCGGCTTTGATCATCTGCGCCGCCAAGTTGACCGCCTTGAGTCCGGACGCGCAGACCTTATTGATGGTGAGTGCGGGAACCTTTACGGGCAGCCCCGCGCGTATCGCCGACTGACGAGCTGGCACCTGGCCCTGGCCTGCCGTCACCACGGTGCCCATGATGACCTGATCGACGGCATCCGGCTGCACTCCTGCTCGCTCAACGGCTGCCCTTATAACCGTTGCCCCCAGATCAACCGCGCTGACGTCCTTCAAGCTGCCGAGAAGCCGCCCAAAAGGAGTCCGTACCGCGCCGGCGATTACCACCTCATCCATCAGCTCAGCACCTCCACGGGGCGCAGCTAGCGGCCCGCAGGCAATCCTATCACCACCGAGACGACGTGCTTGACGTTCAACCTCATCCGGCTGAGGCCGAAGGAAGCTGGGGTTGGATATCGTGGCGTCCGGCGATGGCGGCCAGGGACTAAACGGCGCCTCCGGCTACGCCTCTTGTGGTGTTACTCAGCAGAATGGGGAGAGAGGGATGATTCGTCTGACTCCCTCAACGATTCATGGCCGGGGGCAGTGACGGCGCGTGGACTGGAAACTGCGAACACTGTTGAGGGTCGACACGTGGCAGCCATGAACTTCTCCGAGCTGGGATACGAGATTCCGGCAGCTCTCCCGGACAGCTGGCGGACGTATGACCAAACGAACCCGGAGCCGGGATACTTCGAGTTCGACTGGTTGAGCGCCCGGCATCCGGACCTCTATCACAGCTACGCCCTCACCACCGACGCGCTGGTTCACGAGTTACGCGGACTGGTCGACCTCCGTGGGCAGGTGGTCTGCGATGTCGGTGCAGGCACAGGCGGATCGGCAATCGGAATCGGCACCATTGCAGCTCACGTCTACGCGGTAGACGCCTACCGGTCCGTCATCGAATACGGGATACGGAAGGTGGCAGAAGCGGGACTGCATAACGTCGAGTACCTGTGGGGAGATCGCTCCGCGCTCCCATTGCCCGACCGCTCAGTGGACGTCGTCAGCTGCGTGTGGGCCGAGCTGGATCTCCGTGAGGCGAACCGCGTGCTGCGGCCGGGCGGTCTAGCCATAAGGATGGGGAATGCGCCCGGATCACTGTGCGGCGAGCTCAGTGGCATCCTGGCAGAGGAGTATCCCGAGCTGATCACTCAGGTGTTGCCGGCGGAGCTCTTTCGTGATTCGGCGCCCTCTGTCGACACCGTGGAGCATACGGTTGAGGGGATCGCTTTGTCCGACGGTCTGAGGGTGTACGACTTTACCCGCGTGATCCACTATCCGGACCTGGACCAGCTCTGCTCGATAGTAGGTCGGATCTACGGACCGAAGGCATCCAACTATCTGAAGAGAAAGGGTAAGCCCTCGATTGCTTGGCGGCTTCGCATTCAGGTGGGTCGGAAACCCGAACCCTGATCCCAGCGCCGGTCGCTGATGCGAGTGTCTCGTCGTCCGCGGGTGTACATTGAATGCGGTAGGTGAGGGTGCGCATGCGACGGTGCGGTCGCAGGGTGAGTCGGTCGCGATTATGCGTAGTCGGCGCAGCCTGTGCGCTTGTACTGCTACTTGTCGTGGGCTGCAGGCCGTTCACGTCGACCACCGTCTCGAAGCCCATCGTCCGGCATCATAAAGCACGCATCCACCACCGCTCGAAGCCGCTCCCGCCCGAGTCCTGGCTGACGAACTCGACAGTGTTGGGCATCTACGGCCGGGCCTTCAACGTGGCCCCGATCCTCGGCCGGCTCGGCATGGATGCTTCATTCAGCGAACTGAACCGCCAGGTGCAGCCCTACGAGCAGGGAATCAGCCGCAACAACGATGGGCGCAAGGTTATCGTCGCCGTCGACCTCATCTACGGCATGGCGATGGGCTGCGACTACGGCGGTGATTGCCTCGAGTACCTCGATCAGGTGGGAACGAACATAGTCCGCGACTACATCAAGCCCGCGCTCAAGCGGCACTGGCTGGTCATACTCGACGATCAGCTGGGAACCTCCAATCCTGACGCGGAAGTCCACCACATGATTCGGATGGGCTACCTCAAGTACGACAACGTCGAGGTTGCGATCGATCCCGAGTTCCACCTCGTCCCCGGCTACACGGTGCCGGGGATACCGATCGGCAGCATCACCGCGCAACAGATCAACGATGCGCAGTGGACCCTGAACCACTATGCTTCGCGGCTCCATCTGCGCCACAAGAAGATCTTGATCATCCATCAGTTTCAGCCCGGCATGATCTCCAAGCGCTGGCTTATCCGCCGTCGCTTCCCGTATGTCGACCCGTTGATCGACGAGGATGGCTTCGGCGACCCAGCCACCAAGGCTTCCGTGTACCACCTGCTCCTTGGACCGCAGATTCGCTACGGAGTGAAGTGGCGGGGAATCAAGCTATTCCTGCCCAACCCCTACCTCACCAGCCACACCGACTATCCGGTCATGTGGTGGAAACAGGTCTTCGGCCACATGCCGGCCGTGGACGGCAGCGGCGCCAAGTACTGGGTTCGGCCGATGCCGAACTTCGTGGTTATCGCCTGAGGGGCGGGTAGGTCAGCCTGCCGCGGGGATCCGGCATGTCGCCAGCCCGCGCTTCTCCAGATACTGCTGGTGGTAGTCCTCGGCTGCCCAGAAGGTGCCCGCCGGGGTGATCTCGGTGACGATAGGTCGCGGCCAGCGGCCCGAGTGGCTTTGAGCATTCAACGATGACCTGGCCGCCGACTCCTGAGCGGGCGAGAGGTAGAAAATCGCCGAACGATACTGCTCGCCGAAGTCGGGGCCCTGACGGTTGAGGGTCGTCGGGTCATGGTTGTCCCAGAACACGTTCAGGAGCTGGTCGTAGGTCACGTGCTGGTTATCGAAGGTGACCTCGACCGCCTCGGCATGGCCGGTTCTGCCGGAGCACACCTGCTTGTATGTCGGATGATCCGAGTGCCCACCGACGTAGCCGACACGCGTACTCTTGACGCCCTCTACCTCACGGAAGGCCGCCTCAACGCCCCAAAAGCATCCGGCGGCAAATATTGCCTTCTCTTCCGCCATCATTAAGCCTCGCTCAAAATGTACAACTCCTGCCATGAGTATGGCACGGAGACAGCGGGTGAAACGTCGAACCTCGAACGCTCCGGGTCGAAAGTCGAGGGAGACGAGCTCCGCACCCACAGCCAAGAGTCGAAGGGCGAAAGTCGATAGCCGAGCACCCGAGCTTCACGGTCCAAGCCGAAACAGCGACCATCGCTGAGCTCGCATTTCGTCGACCCTCGAGGCTCGGCTCTCAAGGCTTGACTTTGCGACCTTCGCGCTCGACCTTGACCTTCGGCTTCGACCTTCGACTTTCGAACCCTTGGCCTTCGACTTTCGACCTTCGACCTTCGATGTAAAGTTGAATCGAAGTCCCCGCCCTCAAGGAGACGGACGCACGTGCCGAAACTCGAACGGCTGGAATGGGTGGCACCGCTCACGGAGGGCCGGGGAGTTACCCTCACCGACGATCCGGAAGCGGACATGTTTCTGGCCGAGAACCCCAACGCGTTGCTGCTGGGCGTTCTTTATGACAGCCAGTACCAGACTCGCCGGGCCTTCGCGATTCCCCTCATGCTGCGCGGCCGGCTCAACCACTTGGAGATGATGAGACTAGCGGCCGAACGGGACGCGGTCCAACAAGCCTTTGTAGCCAAGCCGGCACTGCACCGGTTTCCGAACCGGTTCGCCCGTCTCACCTCCGATTTGGCGGAGGTAGTGAGTCGGGAGTATTCGGGTGATGCCGGCCGGATCTGGCTCGAAGCTCCCTCGCCAGATGTGCTGGCCGAGCGACTCATGACGCTTCCCGCTTTCGGTCCCGCGAAGACCGACTGGACCGTGGGCATGCTGGGACGGCTGGGCGTGCTCCGGTTCGACGGTTGGGACGGGTTTCGGATACGTGAGAAGGTGAGCGGCTGAAAGAGCCAGGAGCCGGGCCCTACGGGCACCGGCTCCCAGCGAGGAAGGGAGGAAACTATGGCTTACGACTTGAGATGCGCCTCAATGACGGAGTTCTGGTCATCGCTACGCGAGAAGAGGTCCTGGATTCGATCCTCAAGTGCCTGCTTGTAGAGCTCCCTACCGACTCGTCGGTAGGTGTCGGCGTCCGGTGAGTGAAAGGCTTGGTTGTACGCCTGCCACGCATGGGACTCGACGCTTCCGGGCACCCGCGCCGGCGGTCGAGTCTCATCCTTGCCCTGGCTCTCGTCCTGACTCTGTGCCTGTATCCCAACTTCCGGCATTTCGTCCACCTCGCATAGCATCGAAGCTTCTATACGTTCAGCATGACGCCCTGCTCTGAACGGCATGTGAGCGGCATCTGAAAGTTCGCTGAAGCGCTTTTGGGCACGTAATCCCGGCGAGTCCAGGTCAGAGGAGGCGTGGCAACACTGCAATCGTTCGAGTCCGCGGAAGAGCTCCTCGTCGCCGTGCGGGCGGCACGATCGGCGGGAAGGTCGATAGGGTTCGTTCCCACCATGGGGTTCTTGCACGCTGGCCATCTCGCGCTTGTTAATCGCGCACGTTCCGAGACCGATTTCGTTGCTGTCAGCATTTATGTCAACCCAGCACAGTTCGGTCCCACCGAGGATTTCGATCGCTACCCTCGCGACGTCGAGCGAGATCGTCGGCTGCTTTCCGACGCCGGCGTCGACGCGCTCTTCCTTCCAAATGACGCGGCCATGTATCCGGGTGGGCCAGGCGGCCAAAGCGTCTGGGTTGACCCTGGGGGCGTGGCGGCCGGGTTGGAAGGAGAATCGAGACCAGGCCATTTCCGAGGCGTTGCGACCGTCGTCGCCAAGTTGTTCAATATGGTTCAGCCCGATCGCGCCTATTTCGGGCAGAAGGATGCGCAGCAGGTGGCCGTAATCCGGCGCATGGTCCGTGACCTCGCGTACGCGATTGAGATCAGAGTGGTCGAAACTGTGCGGGAGCCGGATGGTCTGGCACTCTCTTCGCGGAACGTTCTGCTCGACCCCGCCCGCCGCGGGGAAGCAGCGGAGCTATGCCGAGCGCTCAATCTGGGCCGCAAGGCGTTCAGACATGGGGAGCGGTCACCCAGCCGGGTCGAGACCTTGGTCGTCGGGCATCTCAATCGAGCGGTCAGACTGGGCACTATCGACTATGTCCGCGTGGCAGACCCGGAGACCATGCTGCCAAGAGCAGATGACATCCATGAGGGCGACCTGCTTGCGATGGCGGTGCGCTTCGGCCCGGTTCGCCTGATCGACAACGTCATCCTGAATCGAGGTCCATGACCGGTGGCGATGGGTTTGCGCTGTGAACGTTGAACGTTCAAGACCTTGACCTCTATAATGCCGCAGTCCTCATCTTGAAGAAAGGATTCATCCCGCATCCATGGCAACACCTGCCGGACGACACATGCCGCACCGAATCTTCGCGGTCCTTCTCGCGTTGGGGGTCGCCGCCCTGATTGCCAGCACCATATCTCTCATCATTGCCAGCGTCACCCGATCGACACCCTCCTCGGCCACGGCTACCCTGCCGAAGACCGCCTCGGGTCTCGACGTCGGTGGCCTACTCGCAGGAATCGTGAGTCATAACGGAAACCCTACCAAGCAGGAGACAGCGCTCCTGCTGCGCCCATACATAGCCTTCATCGGCGATACCCTGTCGCCGTCCGATCAGAGGCTGGCCGGCACGCTCGAAGTAATCATTCCACCGGGCGTTCCGCCACAGATGACCGATGCCGCCGGCAAGCCGCTGTTCAATTGCCCCGCGTCGGGAAGCTGCACACCCGTTCCGGGGCACCAGAACGACACCATCAACGCCTCCATGCTGGTGACCAAGGGCAGCGCCAACTACGAGGTCGAACAGCCTCTGAAGCTCAGCGATCTCTTCAAAGGCTCGATTCTCGGCATTCACGATTTCACCGTGCCTCCGATCCCTCTCAAGGGGTTCGCGGGGCAGTATCCGCAGGATGACTACACGGCTGATATCTCCATAGCGCTCAGCTTTCCGTCAAAGCAGCAGTTCAACACAGGCAAGTACGCACAGGTGAGAACCGTAGACTCAGGTCCGGTCAGCAACACCTACGCCACCTCCGTCACCACCTCGCCGCGGTATCAGAAGATCGTGTCGAACTACCCTGACACCTTCGCCTTCTCCGCCAAGCGGGATTGGTACAACGAATTCTTCGTCTACGCGGTGGCCTGCATCCCGCTCCTGTTCGCCATTCTGTTTTTTCACCTGCTCTTCATCTCGCGTGGTGAGGGAGGCGGTCTCGGCAAGAGTTTCGAGCACTTCACCGAGGCGCTCGTTCTCTCGGTGTTGTCGGTGCTACCGCTGCGCGTGGTGCTCGTACCAGGGAACATCGACGGTTTGACGCGCGTCGACCTTGTTCTGGGGCTCGGCTTGGTGGCCATCGTGACAGTGGCGGCGGGCAAGTATGTCAGCGAGATCTGGGGCTTCAAGGGTACGCCTCAGACAGAGGGCGACGAGGTTGGGGAGCGAGAGGACTCAGCTGTAGCCCACCCCTCCACGGGGGCGGCGGCGCCGGCTCCCGGGGAATAGACCGGAGATCAGCAGCTAAAGGGGCAAAAGGGGCCGAGGAGTCTCCCCGGCTGCGACTTGAACCCTGAACCCGCCTAGATTCCGAGGGCTCGGGCGATGATCAGCTTCTGGATCTCAGACGTGCCCTCGCCGATCTCGCCGATCTTGACGTCCCTCCAGTAGCGCGCGACCGGATACTCCTCCATGATCCCGTAGCCGCCGTGAATCTGCACCGCTTCGTCGGCGCACTCGGTGGCGATGCGCGAGGCATAGAGCTTCGCCATGCCGGCAGTGGTCGCAAACTCGCGACCGGTATCCTTGAGCCAGGCCGCTTTGTACGTCATGAGGCGCGCGTGCTCGATCTTGGTCGCCATCTCCGCGAGCTTGAACTGAACCGCCTCGAAGCTGGCAATGGGCTTCCCGAACTGAACCCGCTCCTTCGAGTACTTGAGGGACGCGTCGAGGCAAGCCTGGGCGAGACCGACCGACAGGGCGGCTACACTGATCCGACCGCCGTCGAGGATAGTCAAGAACTGTCGCATGCCGGCGCCTCGCTCACCCAGCAGGTTCTCCTCCGGTACGCGCGCATCCTGAAAGGACAGCTCGTGCGTGTCTGAGGCTCGCCAGCCCATCTTGTGGTAGTCCTTGGCAATGACGTACCCAGGCGTTCCGGCCGGTACGATGAGGTTGGAAATCTCCCGGCCGCCGTCAGCCCTCCTGCCGGTCAGCGCCGTGATGGTCACACCCGCGCTGATCCTGGTTCCCGAGTTGGTGATGAACGCCTTGGCGCCATTCACGGTCCAGGTTCCATCGGACAGCACCGCCGACGTCTGCGCCGCTCCGGCATCCGAGCCCGCGTTCGGTTCGGTGAGACCAAACGCCCACAACCGCTCGCCCGAGGCCAATGGCGGCACGTAGGCTCGCTTCTGCTCCTCTGTACCGAAATAGACGAATGGCATCGTCCCCAAGGAGACGTGGGCGGCCAGGGTGATGCCGGTGGAGGCGTCGGCCCGCGAGATCTCCTCGACTGCCAGAGCGTACGACAGTGTGTCGGCGCCCGCCCCTCCATACTCTTCGGGAACCGGCAGTCCCATGAACCCGAGCTGGGCCATCTGCTCGACGATCTCATAGGGAAACTCGCTCCCCTGGTCGAAAGCCGCCGCTCGGGGCGCAACCTCCGACTGAGCAAACTCGCGCGCCGTCTGCTGGATCAGCGCCTGCTCGTCCGTCAGCTCGAAATTCATGCCCTAGCTCTTCTCGCTGTGGCGTGGCCTACAGTCACGCCTTGCATTGGGCGGAGTAACCCCGCCGACTGGGGATTAACCGAGGCAAGACTTCGTCGAATGTCCGCATCAGCGTCCGTTCTTGCGCCTTCGAATCTCCTCGGTAAGCGCGGGGACGATTTCGAACAGGTCTCCAACGGCTCCGAAATCGGCCATCTGGAAGATCGGCGCGTCGGGATCCTTGTTGATGGCGATGATGGTGTC
>DASRCF010000018.1:0-4642 GCA_035653255.1 Chloroflexota bacterium | reverse complement strand
CGTTGCAGACATCCTGCTGCACGAACACGGTGTTGAATTCGGTCCTGATGATGGCCCCTGTCGGGCATGCTTCCATGCAGCCGGCGTGCCGGCAGTGCTTGCAGACATCGCTCATCATGAGCCACTCGCTCTGGCCTCCGGGTCCTCCGGCGCCGGGGGTCTCCGCGAAGGTCACGTGCCGCCAGGTGGTCGCCCCCAAACTGTGGGTGTTGTCGTAACTGGTTCCCAGCCAGAGCGGGTCCTCCATCGGCAGCTGGTTCCATTGCTTGCACGCCACCTCGCAGGCCTTGCAACCTATGCAAAGGGAGGTATCCGTGAAGAAGCCCATGCGGACCTGTTTCTCTGCTTCCGTCAATGCCCTTTCCTTCCCGGCCGCAGGTCGCACACGAACGCCTTCGCCTCTTCGATGGCGACATTCGGGTCGCCTACCAGAGAGACCAGGTCGTTCGCGGCATCACCCTTGACGATGCCGGAGTAGCCCCAGTGGTACGGAAGGCCGACCGTCTCGACCGTCTGGCCGCGAACTGAGACCGGCTGCATCCGCTCGGTCACCAGAGCACGGGCTTCGATCGCGCCCCGAGGTGTGCTGATGGTCACCCAATCGCCGTTGCCCACTCCCTTTTGCCTCGCCAGCCCAGGGCTAATCTCGGCAAAGAAGGCCGGCTGCAGCTCGGCCAGCCACGGCAACCAGCGGCTCATTCCGCCGGCGGTATGGTGCTCCGTCAGCCGGTAGGTCGTGACCGCGTACGGATAGCTCGGGTCCCCGGCCGCTGCCAGGCGGTTCTCCTTGCGAGGCCAGTATCGCGCCAGCGGATTCGTCCCATGATCGTAGAGCGGGTTGGTCACCGGCGATTCCAGCGGCTCGTAGTGGGTGGGCAGTGGGCCGTCGCGAAGCCCGCCGGGCACAAATAACCAGGCCTTGCCGTCGCCCATCATGATGAACGGATCGGCCCCGGAAAGGGCCGCCATGCCGGTCTCCCCCTCCTTCGCAGGGGTATCGGGCGCCTTGTCCCGCGGGAAGTCAGGCGTATCATGGCCGGTCCATTGCTTCCGCTCCGAATCCCACCAGATGAGCTTCTTGCGCTCCGACCAAGGCCTGCCTTCGGGCTCGGCGGAGGCCCGGTTGTAGAGAATGCGCCGGTTGGCCGGCCATGAGAAGCCCCAGTCAGGCGAGTACTGTTCGTCACTGACCCGACTTCGGGCCAGGTTGCGGCCCTCTTTCGGATAGACGCCGCTATAGATCCAGCAGCCGCACGAGGTGGTGCCGTCGTCCTTACAGTCATCGAATCCGGCCAGTGGGGATCCACTCTGCAGATCGTAGCCGTTGATCTCCTTGAGCACCGCTTCAACCAACGGCTCCTGCTTGGGGCCTTCCAGTGGATACTCCCAAGCGAGCGCCTGTAGCTGCCGCGCTTGGGGGGTGTCCTCCTCCTCGTAGAGCTCGAGCAAGCGGCGCCCCAGATGGTAGAGGAACCAGGGCTCGGTGGTGGCGTCACCGGGTGGTTCGATCGTCCGGTCGTGCCACTGCAACAGCCGCTGCGTGTTGGTGAAGGTTCCGTCCTTCTCGGCTGCCACGGCCGCCGGCATGAGGAAGACCTCTGTCTGGATGTCTTCAGACCGGAGCTTGCCGCTCCGGACCTCCGGTGAGTCCCGCCAGAAGGTCGCACTCTCGATCTCGAACAGATCTCGAACCACGAGCCACTCGAGCTTGCCCAGCGCTTCGCGCATGAAACCGCTGCCCATGCCCCCGACCGCCGGATTCTGGCCCATGATGAACATGCCGCGGATGATGCCGGCATTCGCCGCGAGAAACATAGGAAATGTCGAGTAGTCGCCGCTGATCTTGGGCAGGTACTGGTAGCAGTATTCGTTCTCCTCGGTCGCCCTTTGTCCGTAGTATGCCTTGAGCAGCGAGACCATGAATCTGGGGAGGTTGTTCCAGTAGCCGGTCTTGGGCGTCTCGGTGTCGAGATACTCCTTCAGGCTCCCGTGTCTGTCGAAGGTGTTGGGCATGGCCAGGTAACCGGGGAGGATGTCGTAGAGGGTCGGGATGTCAGTCGAACCTTGGATGCTGGCATGCCCGCGAAGGGCGAGGATTCCGCCTCCCGGGCGTCCGATGTTCCCCATCAGCAGCTGGAGCAGTGCACAGGCGCCGATGATCTGCGGCCCCTTGGTGTGCTGCGTCCAGCCCACCGCGTAGCACCAGGCAGTGGTGCGCTCGCGTCCTGAATTCTCTGAGATCGCTCGAGCGACTTCAAGGAACTCAGCCTTTGGCACGCCGCACACGTGCTCGACCAGCTCGGGTGTATAGCGCTTGAAATGATGCTTGACGATCTGCAGCACGCAGTGGGGATCCTGCATCGTGGGATCCGAGGGCGGAGGCCATTCGCCGGCCAGGTTGCCCACGCGCTGCGTGTACGCCATGCTGCTGAACTGCTGATGCATGCTGGGCGACGGCGGCGGTTCCTGGCCCTGGTATTGCCAGCTGTCGTGCTCGTAGCGATTCTCGTCCTTCACGAAACCAGAGAAGATGCCTCCGAGATCCTCGGCATCACGATATTCCCGATTGACCAGTGTGCACGCGTTCGTGTAGGCGGCGACGTATTCCTTGAAGTACGTCTCCTCACTGAGAACGTGGTTGATGAGGCCGCCCAGGAAGGCGACGTCAGATCCAGGCCGGATCCGAACATACTGGTCGGCGAGCGCGGACGTGCGCGAGAAACGAGGATCGACGTGGATAATCCTGGCGCCCCGCTCCCGAGCCTGGGTTACGAAGCGAAAGCAGACGGGGTGGTTCTCCGCCATGTTGGAGCCCATGATCACGATGCAGTCTGCATTCGCCAGATCGTTTTCGGCGGTGGTGGCTCCGCCCCGTCCTAACCGAGCACCCAGACCGGGCACTGTAGAGCTATGTCATATACGGGCTTGGTTCTCGACGTAAACGATCCCGAGTCCGGCCGTAAACAGCTTCTTGATAAGGTAATTCTCTTCGTTGTCGAGGGTCGCGCCGCCGAGATGAGCGATCGAGGGGGTTCGATTGACGACGGTCCCATCGGGCGTCCGGTGTACGAACGTTTCATCTCTCGTTTTCTTTACCAGCTGCGCAATCCGCTCCATGGCCCAATCGAGCGGTACCTCTCGCCACTCACATGCTCCGGGAGCGCGATATTTCACCATGGTAAGACGTCTCGGGTTCGCCACCAGACTCGAAGTGGCAGAACCCTTGGGGCAGAGCGTGCCGCGGTTGATGAAGCTGTCGTAGTTACCCTCAATGCTGAGGACCCGGCCGCCACGGTGGTAGACGAGCTGAGAGCAGCCCACGGCGCAGTACGGGCACACACTTACGCCCGTCTCCGCTCCTTCGAGTCGTGACCGTATCTCCTCGGTGGCACGACTGACCGGTCGCTCAGGCATCATCCCGACATGAGTACTGACCCGCGACCGCCAGCCCTTAGCCATCAGTGGGAGACCCCCCAGCGGTATCGCGGTCGGATTGTCCGTTGCTCAGATCACGGATGGGGTACCCGGCTCGCGTCACCGTCTGACGGAGCATCGCCTCGCTAACGAAGCGGCGGTCGTATTGGACGCTGACGAGTCGGGATGTAGGAGCCGCGTCCACGGCGCTGACGCCGCTGACCCCGACGAGGACGGCCACGAGGTCGGTCCTACACGAACCCAACTCTGACTCGAGCGTGAGATCCAGCTTCTCCATGCCGGTGCCCCTCATCCGCCTTGCCGCGAGCGTGGACCTGCAGAAATCATGCCCGGAGCGCTGCCGTAGCGACATGGTGACCCGAGAACATCACCGGAGATGCGTCAGGGTGAGGCTTGAGCTAGCTCACTCCTTGTGCTCTTGGATGTACTCGATGGCATCGCCCACCGTGCGTATCTTCTCCGCCTCCTCGTCCGAAATCTCGATGCCAAATTCCTCTTCGAGCGACATGATGAGCTCCACCAGGTCGAGCGAGTCAGCATTGAGGTCCTCGACAAAGCTGGCGCTTGGCACTACCTCCGCCTCGTCGACGCCCAGATTATCGACGATGATCTTGCGTAGCCGGGTCTCGATTTCCTGCTGATCCAGAGCCACTTCCTTACCTCCAGTAGTGTTAGGCGCCGGCGGTAGCCGTCGCGTGGTTGTTGGTCGATTGACGTTCCGCGATACCTCGCAGAACACCGTTCACGAACGCGGCCGAGTTCTCGCCACCAAACGTCTTGGCCAGCTCAACGGCTTCGTTGATAGCCACCTCAATAGGGACGGCCCGCTCGATGCATACCTCATACACTCCAATTTCAAGAGCCACCCGGTCCGTGGACGCCACCTGTTCGACAGGCCACGCAGGCGCCGCCTCCGCGATTATGGCGTCGATAGCAGCCTTGTTCGCGATTACCTCGCGGACAAGGTTAGACGCAAACTCCAGTCCCTGATGCGACAGCCCGTCGCTCGAAACCCAGTATTCGAGCGAGCGTTCCGGATCGTGACCCGCCTGATCCACTTCGAACAGGGACTGCAGTGCGGCACGCCGCGCTCGACGCCGTTCGTTGGTCAAGACGCCATGGCTTCGACGTAGTCGGTATGAACGCCGCCCTCGATGAACCTGCGGTCACGCATGACGGTTCGGAGATACGGAAGGGTGGTGGGAAT
>DASRCF010000017.1:0-12282 GCA_035653255.1 Chloroflexota bacterium | reverse complement strand
TCGCGGTTGCGGCATCTCAAGCGAGAGATTGCCCGAATCAAGACCATCCTTCACGAACGCGAGCTGACGGAAGGGAACTCATGACGACAACTGATTTGGATACCTCCACGGCACGCGGTCCCATCGTCAAGAGCAAGGTTGGACGCGTCCTTACGGACTCCATGGATAAGACCATCCTGGTGCGCGTCGACACCTTTGCCCAGCATCCTCTCTACAAGAAGCGGATCCGGCGCTCCAAGAAGTTCGTCGTGCATGACGAGCGGAACGAGGCACATGCCGGAGATGTGGTGCAGATTGTCGAGGGCCGGCCTCGCAGCAAGCGAAAGACGTGGGAGCTGGCCTCGGTCGTGCGCTCGTCCCGGGTACCGGCGGTGGAAGATCTTCCTGAGTCTGAGGAGCACAGCTAAGTGGTTCAGAATCTCTCGCGTGTGCGGGTCGCGGATAACACCGGAGCCAAGACGATCATGGTCATCCGCGTGCTGAAGGGGTCCAACACGCGCTACGCCGGCGTCGGAGATATCGTGGTGGCCTCGGTGAAGTCGGCCAATCCGGGAGCCGGGGTCAAGAAGGGCGAGGTTGTGCGGGCGGTGATCGTACGGACCTCCAAGGAGTACAACCGGCCCGATGGATCACACATCCGGTTCGACGACAACGCCGCCGTTCTGATCAACAACACCAATCAGCCGCGAGGAACGCGCATCTTCGGCCCCGTCGCGAGGGAGCTGCGGGACCGGGCATTCATGCGGATCGTCTCGCTGGCGCCGGAGGTACTCTGATGCCTGCAAAGATGACCAAGGCCGAGCGCAGGACATGGAAGCGGTCCGGCTTCGACGGACGCCGCAAGAGTGCGCCGTCGGTCACGGTGAAGAAGGGTGACACGGTGCAGCTCATGACCGGCGCCGATACCGGCAGCCGGGGCCAGGTGCTTCAGGTCCTGCGGGCCGAGAACCGAGTCATCGTGGAGAACGTGCGCTTGGTTACCCGGCACCAACGACGCCGCCCCGGTGTGCTGCAGTCCGAGACGGTGGAGAAGCCGGCTCCCGTCCACCGGTCAAACGTCATGGTCGTTTGCCCCAACTGCGACCGGCCCACACGCATCGCCCACACCACCTTGCCCGACGGGGCGCGGGTGCGGAGCTGTAAGCACTGCGGCGAGATCCTGGACAAGGGTGAGTAAGATGGCGCCTCGATTGAAGGAGCGATACAAGTCCGAGGTGGTTCCGGCTCTGATCAAGGAGTTCGACTTCAAGAACCCGATGGCGGTGCCGACCGTCGAGAAGGTTACGCTGAACATTGGCCTGGGCGAGCAGCTGACAAACGCGAGGGCCAAAGAAGCGGCGCTCGGAGACCTCATGACCATCACCGGACAGCGTCCTGTGGTCACCAAGGCCAAGCGCTCCATCGCTCAGTTCAAGGTTCGGGAGGGAGCGGAGATCGGCGTCGCCGTCACGCTTCGGGGAGACCGGATGTGGGAGTTTCTGGACCGCTTTATCAACGTCGCGCTGCCCCGCATCCGCGACTTCCAGGGAGTGTCCGACCGCAGCTTCGACGGACGCGGCAACTATAGCGTCGGCCTTCGCGAGCAATTGGTATTTCCGGAGATCGACTACGACAAGATCGATCGAGTTAGAGGTTTGCAGGTAAACATCGCCACCACGGCACGGAACGATATCGAGGGGAAGGGATTGCTCTCCCATCTCGGTATGCCCTTCCGTTCGTGAGGCAGCTTCAACGCAATGAGAGGTATGTGAGTTAAGCGTGGCAAAGAAGTCCAAGATAGCGAAATCGCGGCGCGAACCAAAGTACAAGACCCAGGCGCACCATCGATGCGCGATTTGCGGCCGGCCGCGGGCCTACATGCGCAAGTTCGGCCTCTGCCGGATCGACTTTCGCCGGCTCGCGCTCGAGGGGCAGATCCCGGGCGTGACCAAGGCGAGCTGGTGACGGGAGGTCCCACATGAAGATCACCGACCCCATCGCCGATATGCTGACACGCATCCGCAACGCCACCACGGCTCGGCGTGCCGAGACGGAGATGCCGTACTCGAAGATGAAGCTGGCGATCGCCAAGATCCTCAAGGAGGAAGGCTTCATCGACGACTTCAGCGTGACCTCCGATACCCATCCGCAGATCCGGATTCGGCTCAAGTACGCCGATAACCGGCTTTCGGTGATCCAAGGGCTGCGGCGCGTGAGCCGTCCCGGATTGCGCCAGTACGCTCGGCATAATCAGATTCCGCGAGTCCGATCCGGGCTTGGCACGGTCATCGTTTCCACGCCACGAGGCGTCATGAGCGGCTATGAGGCATACCGGCGCCACCTGGGTGGCGAGCTGTTGGCAGAGGTCTGGTAGAGGCAATGTCGAGGATCGGAAGGAAACCAATCGCCATTCCGGGCGGCGTCGAGCTGACCCAGGAGAACGGCGCCGTTCGCGTGCGGGGCCCGCGTGGCGAGCTGTCGCAGAGTGTTCCCGCGTCAATCCGGATTCGGGTCGAGGATGGCCTGGCCGAAGTGGTGCGTGAGAACGACGAGGCTGAGGTTCGCGCCCTCCACGGTCTGACCCGATCGCTGCTCGCAAACATGGTCACCGGGGTGACTACCGGGTTCACCAAGGTGCTCGAGATTTCTGGCGTCGGCTACCGCGCTCAGAAGACGGGAAACAATCTGACCCTGTCCGTCGGGTACTCCCATCCGGTGGAGATCATTCCACCGCCGGGGATCGAGTTCACGGTCGAGTCTCCCACGCGTGTTGTCGTGGGCGGCATAGACAAGCAATCGGTTGGTGAGGTAGCGGCCCGCATCAGGCGAACCCGGAAGCCGGAGCCATACAAGGGCAAGGGTATCCGGTATTCGGACGAGGTCATCCGTCGCAAGCCGGGTAAGGCCGGGAGGGCCGGAGCATGAGCGGAAGCGGCATAGCATCGAGTCTTCGCCGCCGGCGTCGCCGGCAGCATATTCGCCGGCGGATCTTCGGCACCGGAGACGCCCCCAGACTGAGCGTGTTCCGCAGCTCGGAGAATATCTATGCGCAGCTCATCGACGACTCACAGAGTCGAACCCTGGCCTCGGCCTCAACCCTGGATAAGTCGCTGCGCACGAAGGAGGCCGGGCAAGGCAAGCGAGCACGTGCGGAAGCCGTGGGCAAGCTGATGGCTGAACGGGCCAAAGAGGCGGGTATCACGCGGGTCGTCTTCGACCGCGGAGGCTATCTCTATCACGGCCGCGTAAAGGCACTGGCCGAGGGCGCGCGGAGTGGCGGACTTGAGTTCTAGGTCAAACTGTTATGGACGAAACGGACGGATCGGTCCCGCAGCCGGAATCGGCGCCCCGGGACGGCAGTGGAAACGACAATATCGAGAGAATCTTGAGTTAGGCAGGCAATGACACGATACGACTCCGGCTCCGGCGGGATGGAAGAACGAGTGGTGCAGGTGAAGCGCGTATCCAAGGTGGTCAAGGGCGGGCGCCGCTTCAGCTTCAGTGCCACCGTCGTCGTCGGTGACGGCAACGGCTCCGTGGGGGTTGGCCAGGGAAAAGCCAATGAAGTTCCAGATGCCATCCGAAAGGGCGCAGAACGGGCGCGGAAAAACGTGCTCCGGATTCCACTGACCGGCCGCACCATTCCGCACGAGGTCAACGTCCATTTCGGCGCCGCCCAGGTATTGCTGAAACCGGCCGCTCCGGGAACCGGCGTTATTGCCGGGGGCCCGGTTCGAGCAGTGGTTGAATCCGCCGGTATCCACGACATTCTGTCGAAGTCCCTGGGGAGCAATAACCCCGGGAACGTGGTGAAGGCAGCCATGAAGGCGCTGACCTCGCTGCAATCAATCGAAGAGGTCGGCCGGCTTCGCGGCAAGGACTTTACGCGAGGCGGCAACGGTGCTCTGGAGGAAGAGGCCTCGACCGAGGATGAGAATGGCTAGGCTTTCGGTCACCCTGGTGAAGAGCCCGATCGGATACCGTCCGCAGAGCCGGGCCACGATTCGGGCATTGGGGTTGCGGCGAATCAACCAGACGGTTGAGGTGGCCGACAACGAGTCCGTTCGCGGCATGCTGGCGGCCGTCCCATATCTTGTCAGAGTCGAGGCCGCGGGCACGACTTCGCGCGCCACAAAGAAGGAGCCGACGGTAGTCGTCTCGAGGGCAGCGCAGCCGGAAGCGGCTGCTGCCGTCGAGGCGCCCCCTGCTCCGAAACCCAAGACCACGCGGACTCGGTCCCGCCGAACAGCGGAAGCGGACGAGCAGCCCGCCGGGGAGATGACGGCGACGGGTGAGCCCACCATAGAGGACGAGCCCGAGAAGCCGGCGCCGAGAGCCCGGCGGAAGAGTGCAGCCGGCACATCCGAAGCCCTTCCGGAGGCCGAGGCGAACGTTGGCGTGGGGGAGACGGCAGAGTCACCCCAGGTCGAGCCGGTAGAGCCGCCCGCTGCAACTGAAGCTACAGTCGAAGCTACGGCGGCTGAAGAGGGTGCATCGTGAGGCTCGACAGCCTGTCGCCGTCCAGAGGCTCGAAGCGGCCGTCCCGCCGTATCGGACGTGGAAACGGCTCGGGCCGCGGAACCACGGCCGGTAAGGGAACCAAGGGACAGAAAGCGCGCTCGGGCGGCATCAAGGCCGGCTTTGAAGGCCGCTCGTCCCGGGAACAACGCTACGGCAAGGCGCCGGGGTTCACCAACATATTCCGAACCGAGTACGCGGTGGTCAAGCTCTCGGATCTTTCGGTGTTCGAGCGAGACGAGGTGGTCGACATCGGCTCTCTTCGGGAGCGGGGATTGGTGCGCGGAATGCAGCAGCGACCCGTCAAAATTTTGAGCAACGGTGAGATCGACAAACCGCTTACGATTAGGGTCGAGAAGGTGACCGCGGCCGCACGGCAGAAACTGGAGCAGGCCGGTGGCCGGGTGGAGGACATGAGCGATGGTTCAAGCAGCACTTAACGCCTTCCGCATTCCCGATCTCCGGCGAAAGATCCTCTTCACGCTGGCGCTGCTGGTCATCTTCCGCATCGAGGCGCATATTCCCGTCCCCAACGTGAACCACGCGGCGCTTACATCGGTAATAAACGGGCAGAGCCTGCTGCAGCTGCTCAACATCTTCTCGGGTGGATCGCTGCAGACGTTTTCCATCGTGGCCTTGGGGGTCTACCCGTACATCACCGCCTCGATCGTCATGCAGCTTCTAATTGGCGTGGTTCCGGCGCTCAGCGAGCTGCAGAAGGAGGGTGAGTATGGGCGGAACAAGATCAACCAATACACCCGCCTGCTGACGGTCCCGCTGGCTCTCATCCAGGGCTATGGCCAGATGGTGGCTCTCAACAACTTCACCACCACCAAGGTGTTCAGCCACTTCGGCCTCTTCAGCGGCTCGAAAGTGTTTCCCACGCTGGAGGTACTGATCTCGCTCGCGGCCGGCACCATCTTCGCCATGTGGCTGGGTGAGCTGATCACGGAGAACGGCATCGGCAACGGCATCTCACTGATCATCTTCGCCGGTATCGTTTCGCGGCTGCCGGGACTCGTCATCAGTCAGGGCCAGACGGGCAACTTTGGGTTCCTGGCCGTGCTGGCCGTCTTCGCCGGCCTGGTGGTGTTCGCCATCGTCTTCATGTCCGAGGGCCAGCGGCGCATCCCGGTGCAATATGCCAAGCGGATCCGAGGTGGCCGCATGTATCAAGGCCAGTCGACCCACATCCCGCTGAGGGTCAACTCCGCGGGTATGATCCCGCTGATTTTCGCCGCCTCGATCGTCATCCTGCCGGGTACGGTGTCTACGTACTTCTTCGGAGCTACGCAGGGCTGGCTCAAGAACCTGGCCCATACCCTCTACAACACCTTCACGCCCACGAACGCCGTCTACTGGCTGATCTATTTCATCCTGGTGGTGGCCTTCACGTACTTCTACACGGCCGTGACCTTCCAGCAACAGAACCTACCCGACTCACTGCAAAAGAACGGCGGTTTCATTCCGGGACACCGGCCGGGCCCGCCGACGGCCCGATACCTCAACTACGTGCTCAACCGCATCACTCTCGCGGGGGCATTCTTCCTCGCCGTAATCGCGGTGCTTCCGTTCTTCATCAACCTCATCACCAACCAGCCCAGCCAGCTCGCCAACCAAACCTTCAGCAGCACCGGTGTTCTCATTGTGGTGGGCGTCGCGCTCGACACCCTGAGGCAGCTCGAGGCTCAGTTGATGATGCGCCAGTACGAGGGCTTCATCCGCTAGACACGTCGGTACCTTGCCGAGCCGCCCTCATCAGGAGTCAACAACCGGAATGTCGAACGCCCCGTCGAGCAGTGCCCCACCGCCTGCGTCCGCCTTGCCTACAGCCGCGACTGAGGCACCGGAAGTCTCGAGGACAGCCGGCGTGAGCACTCGAGCAGGCCTCAATAACGTCGCCGTCGGGATCGGAGGCTCGGCCGGGAGGAACATCATCCTGATGGGGTCCCCGGGAGTCGGCAAGGGTACGCAGAGCCGTCACCTGGCGACACGCTTCGGCATCCCCATCGTCGCCAGCGGTGACATGTTTCGGGCGGTGCGGCAGGAGCACACCGCACTGGCAGAGGAGGTGCGACGCCACATGGACCGCGGCGAGTACGTCCCGGATGACCTCACCATCGCCATGGTGCTGCGCCGTTTGAGCGAAGATGACACCCAGAGAGGCTTTATCCTCGACGGCTTTCCCAGAACGGTGGTCCAGGCGGAGGCACTCGACAGCTCATTTCGCGAGCACGGCCGGCATATCGACCACGTGGTCTTGCTGAAGGCCCCCATGGAGACCGTGTTGGAACGGCTGACGGGTAGAAGGATCTGCTCGGAGTGCGGTGCGGTCTACAACACGGTTTCCAACCCGCCGCGAGTGGAGGGTATCTGCGATATCTGCGGCGGCAAGCTCTACCAGCGCAGCGACGAGGCCCCTGAGGTTCAACGCCACCGTCTTCAGGTGTACGAGCGGCAGACCAAGCCCGTGCTCGACTACTACAAGAGGGATGGCCGGCTCGAGATCGTGGACGCCACCCTCCCGGTCGACGAGGTGACGACTCACCTGGTGAATCTGGTGGTGGGGGCATCCGAGGCGCGCTGATGACGCGTGTACCGGTGCATTCCAACGAGGATCTGCAGTCGATGAGGCGGGCCGGCGCCGTAATCGGCAACACGCTGGTGCTGGTGGCGCAGGCAGTCGAGCCGGGAGTGACCACGGCTGAGCTGGATCGCATTGCGGCGCGGTCGATCGAAGAGGCGGGCGCGATTGCCAGCTTCCCGCTGGAGATTCATCCCACGTTGGGAACGGCCTTTCCGGGGGTGATCTGTGCCTCGGTCAACGAGGAGATCGTCCACGGCATTCCCTCAGACCGGAAGCTGGAGTCGGGCGATATCGTCAGCATCGACATCGGCGCCATCTACCAGGGGTTCCATGCCGACGCCGCCAGAACCGTGGCCGTCGGCAAGATTACCAGCCAGGTGCGTCGTCTGCTGGAGGTGACCGAGGAGGCATTGAGGCGCGGCATTGAGAAGGTTCGTCCCGGCGCCCGGCTCTATGAGATCTCCGCCGCCATCGACCAGTATGCCTCGGTCAAGGGCATGGGGATCGTGCGCCAGTATGTCGGGCACGGCATCGGGCGTACGATGCACGAACCGCCTCAGATCCCGAACCACCGGATGGATACTCCGGGACCTCCTCTGCAGCCTGGATGGGCGCTGGCCATCGAGCCCATGCTCAACTTGGGAACTGAGAAGACGCGGGTCCTGGACGACGGCTGGACGGTGGTGACGGCCGACGGAGCCCCTTCGGCCCACTTCGAGCACACGGTGGCCGTCACCCCGAAGGGCCGGTGGATCCTCACCCTCCCTGACGACGCGGCAGCCTAGAGTATGCGATAATAGCATGTTCTACGGGAATGAGCGCGGCGAGGAGCTCGAGGGTACGGTCGTCGAGGCCGTGCCGAATGACCTGTTTCGCGTTCGCCTCGAGGATGGGCGGCAAGTGCTGGCCCATGTGCGCCAGGAGGCCCGAGCGGTGACGGTGCGAGTCGTGCCGGGCGAGCGGGTGCTTGTGGTTCTCACAAAGTACGACCTCAGCCGGGCCAGAATCGTGGGACAGATCAAAGGGGAAAAGTCATGAAAGTTTCGGCATCGGTCAAGCGACGCTGTGGTAACTGCCGCATCATCAAGCGGCGTGGCGTGATACAGGTTATCTGCACCGATCCGCGGCACAAGCAGAAGCAGGGATAGGAACAAGAGGGAGCCAACGTGGCACGTATCTCTGGAATCGATATTCCACGCGAGAAGCATATCGACGTCGCACTCACGTACATTTACGGCATCGGTCCCACTCGGAGCCGGGAGATCCTGACGCGAACGAGGGTCAATCCGGAGACTCGGGTCAAGGCGCTGACCGAGGACGAGGTGCATCGCATCCGTGAGCTGATCGATAAGGAGTACCGGGTAGAGGGTGACCTGCGGCGCGAGGTTTCGCTCAACATCAAGCGCCTCACCGAGATCGGCTCCTATCGCGGCCTGCGACATCGCCGGAACCTGCCGGCGCACGGCCAGCGAACGCGAACCAACGCTCGCACCAAGCGCGGCAAGCCCAAGACGGTTGCCGGGCGCCGGCGCGCTACTGCCAAGAAGTAGTCGATAACGAAACGGCAAGGGAGCGGTCGATATTGGCCGCCGCCGTCCGAAGGCAAGGAGAGTAGATGGGAAGAGCACCGGCTAGGCGACCTCGAGGACGCCGGCGAGAACGCAAGGTTGTCCCGCGGGGACAGGCTCACGTGTACGCCACGTTCAGCAACACCATCGTGACCATTACGGACCCGGAAGGCAAGCCTCTTTCGTGGGGGAGCGCGGGCACGGTAGGCTTCAAGGGCTCGCGTAAGAGCACTCCCTATGCGGCACAGATGAGCGCGGATCACGCCGCCAAGAAGGCGATCGAGCACGGCATGAACACCGTCGACGTCTACGTCAAGGGGCCGGGGCCTGGCCGAGAGGCCGCCATTCGGGCGCTGCAGGCGGCCGGCTTGCAGGTGCAGTCGATCAACGACGTCACCCCGGTGCCCCACAATGGCGCCCGTCCTCCCAAGCGCCGGAGAGTCTGACTCGCCAGCGCCTCCAGTTGTGGAACTTTTTGATATGGAACATGACCTGATCGAGATGAAAGGAAGCAAGTAAACGTGGCACGCTACACAGGACCGGATTGCAAGCTGTGCCGGCGTGAGGGCGTGAAGCTGTTCTTGAAGGGCGATCGATGCCTCTCCAAGAAGTGCGCCGTCGAGAAGAGGCCGTCGCCGCCGGGCCAGCAGATGGGCGGGCGGCGGCGAAAGCCCTCGGATTTCGCCATCCAGCTGCGGGAGAAACAGAAGGCCCGGCGCATGTATGGCGTCCTCGAAGGGCAGTTCAAGCGCACCTTTGATGCTGCCGAGCGCCTACCCGGCGTTACCGGCGATAACCTGCTGCGGCTCCTGGAGCTGCGCATGGACAATGTCATCTACCGTCTGGGCTTCGGTTCATCGCGAGACCAAGCCCGGCAGCTGGTCGAGCATGGCCACTTTCTGGTCAATGACCGGCGCGCGTCAGTCCCCTCGATGCAAATGAAGACGGGCGATGTCATCACAGTTCGAGCCGGAAGCAAGAACCGTGAGTTCTTCAAGAACAAGGCTGAGTTTGAGAGCGCCCGGGCGACCGTTCCGCAGTGGCTCGAGCTTGACCAAGAGACGATGACCGGCCGCGTGGTCGGGCCACCGTCCCGAGCCGATCTCGAGACCACCATCAACGAACAGCTGATAGTCGAGCACTACTCGCGCTGACGTAACCACCGGCGATCTCGACCCTCAAGATCGTACTTTCGCGACTCAATGGCCGGGCGGTACCCTGCCCGACCTCGCCCCGTCTGACGTAAAAGGAGCACCACCATTGGACATCTCACTTCCCCGAATCGAAACTCTACAAGAATCGGCAACTTACGCCCAGTTTGAGATTGAGCCGCTGCAGCGCGGCTACGGCGTCACCCTCGGAAACGCCCTCCGGCGGGTGCTGTTGTCGTCTCTTCCCGGCGCGGCTGTCACCGCCGTGCAGATCGACAACATCCGTCACGAGTTCTCGTCCATCCCCCACATTCGCGAGGATGTGACCGAGTTCGTCCTGAACCTCAAGAAGGTTCGCTTCAAGTCCTACACCGACGAGCCCGTTCACGTGCTCCTGGAGGCTCAGGGTGAGGGGCCGGTCACCGCCGCCGACATCCACGTCACCGACCAGGTGGAGGTGGTCAACCCCGACCAGCGGCTGGCGACCATCGATGACAGCTCCGGGCGCCTGACGGCCGAGCTGGTGATCGAGCGGGGGACGGGATACCACGACATTTCCGAGATCGGTGAGGAGCTGCCCATCGGTCAGATTCCCGTCGACGGCATCTTCTCGCCCATTCGGCGGGTCAACTTCACCGTCGAGCACACGCGTGTCGGGCAGATGACGAACTTCGAGCGGCTGCTGCTGGATCTGACGACGGACGGCAGCATGGAGCCGCGCGACGCCCTGAGCCAGGCGGCGGGGATGTTGATGCAGTACTTTGCCCACATCTCGGCCTTCGGCGAGGCGGTCGCGATGCCCGAGATCGGCGGCGCCAAGCAGCCGCTCTCAACGCGACCGCTGCCGTCGCAGGAATACGAGCTACCCATCGAAGACCTGGCACTCTCGGCTCGAGCGGAGAACTCCCTGAAGCGAGCCGGCATTACCAAGGTCGGTCAGGTCATCGGCATGAACATGGAGGACCTGCTTTCGATTCGCAACTTCGGTCAGAAGTCCCTGGACGAGCTGCTCGACCGGCTGCGGATGCGCCGCCTGGTCGAGGCCGGCGACGTGCAGGAGTAGATCGTGCGACATCAGAAGCAGGGGCGGCGGCTGGGCATGCCGGGAGACCGGCGGCGCGCGTTGATGCGCGGTCTGATGGCCCAGCTCTTGAGATATGAGCACATCAAGACGACCGAGGCGCGCGCCAAGGAGCTGCGGCCCCGTATCGAGCGTCTGGTCACGCTGGGCAAGCGCGGCGATCTCCACGCCCGCCGGCTTGCCCTGAGCTACCTGCCCGACAAGCTGATGATCGAGAAGCTGTTCTCGGACGTGGCGCCGCGGTACGCCGAGCGGCAGGGCGGCTACACCCGCATCATCAAGATCGGCCGCCGCAAGGGTGACGCCGCCGAGGTGGTGCAGGTGGAGCTGGTGTGACGGTGACGTCATGGTCGTGCGTGGATAGGTGGGCAGCAGGCGCGTGAGAGCAACGGTTGAATACGACGGCGCCAATTACGCCGGCTTCCAGTGGCAGCCGGCGCTGCCCAACGTGCAGGGCACACTGGAACGAGCGGTCGAAGGGGCCACGGGCTGCCGGACGAGAGTCGTCGGGGCCGGCAGGACCGATCGCGGCGCCCACGCGGTGGGACAGGTGATAGCCTTCGACGTCGACACGAGGCTCGACAATTCGGTTCTGGTCCGGGCTCTGAACGCCCATCTGCCGGCCGATATCGCGCTGACGTCACTCAATACGGTAGCCGAAGACTTTCATCCCCGCTTCGACGCTGCGGAGCGGGAGTATCACTACCTGGTTCTCAACCGTCCGGCCCGCTCTCCGCACTGGCGCGGGCGGGCCCATCATGTCCCGCAGGCGCTCAACCTGGAGGCGATGCGGCAGGCGGCCGCCTCCCTGGTCGGGAGGCATGATTTCAGCAGCTTCACCAGCGCCTCGGCAGATGAAGCGGAGGGGCGCAACCGCAGCCGTACCCTGCGAGACATTGACATAAAGCAAGAAGGCGAGATCGTGCGTTTCCGGTTTATCGGAGACGCTTTCATGCGCCACATGGTGCGGACGATCGTAGGAGTCCTGCTGCAGGTGGGCATGGGCATGATGCCGGTCGAGCAGGTGCGGGGAATACTAGAGCAGCGCGACCGCAGGCTGGCGGGGGAGGGGGTCCCGGCCTGGGGGCTCTACCTCATGCGGGTGAGCTATCCTGACGAGCATGAAGGTATCCCGGGCGCCAATCCGGGTTTCGAGAACACAACACCTTGAATCGGGAAACAGAGTCATGAAGACGTACACGCCGAGCAGTCAGGTGGTCGAGACGCGATGGTACGTGGTCGACGCCTCCGGCGAGACCCTGGGCCGGCTCGCCTCGGCCGTCGCGCGAGTCTTGCGGGGCAAGCACAAGCCCCAGTTCACGCCCAACCTTGACCTGGGTGACTTCGTGGTCATCGTGAACGCCGAGAAGGTCAAGGTCACCGGGAACAAGCTGCGCC
>DASRCF010000016.1:0-7380 GCA_035653255.1 Chloroflexota bacterium | reverse complement strand
GTCGATGCGCACGATCTGCTGCTGCATCTCCTGCGTGCCACGCCCCACAACTCGGGTCTTCGTTGCCGTCGGCCTGTCCGCGTCCACGAAGAGTCCCTCCGTCTCGACTCCGGCCTCCTCCAACCGGCACTTCAGCCGGCGGCCATTCTGATCGTCGCCGACAACGCCAACCACCACCGTCTGAGCCCCCAGCGCGGCAAGGTTTACGGCGACGTTACCCGCGCCACCCGGACAGATGAACTCCTCGGTATGGTGCAGGATCAGAACCGGCGCCTCGCGTGAGATACGGGCCGGCTTCCCGACGATGTACTCGTCCGCTACCATATCTCCGAGTACCAGCACCTTCTTGCGCGAAAAGGCGGAGACGTAGCCTGCCATCCTGCTCACGTCAGACTTCTGTACGGCGGGTGTGTTAGCCGTCGGCGGTCTCTTTCACACCGTGCCCGCCGCCACCCGGTGTCACCACTCGCACGATGTCGCCGGCGTCGACCGATAGGATGGACTTGGCCGGGAGTCGGTGCTCCACACCCTCTGTGATGATCATGTTGACCCCGGTCGCACCCGGCTCGCCGCCCTTCAGCCCGTAGGGCCGGAAAACTCTGCGCTCGCTGATGATGCTCACCGTGGCAGGTTCCAGGAATTCGATGTCGCGTCGCACTCCGTCGCCGCCGGTATGCAAGCCTGGCCCGCCGGATTCCCTCACGATCTCATAGCGCCGTACGCGAATGGGATACTCAGTCTCGAGCGACTCGACCGGCGTGTTGAGCGTGTTGCTCATATGGTCGTGTACGGCCGGCATACCGTCCCCATCCGGCCGTGCTCCCATGCCGCCGCCCATGGTTTCATAGTAGGCGAAGGGGCGGCCACGCCGGCCATCCCAGCCGCCGAACGACAGATTGTTCATGGTGCCCTGACTGGCGGCGGGCACACGATCCGGAAGGGCGGGGGCCAGTGCCTTGAAGAGCACGTCGACGATCCGCTGCGAGGTTTCGACGTTTCCGGCCGAGACGGCAGCCGGAGGAAGCGCGTCGACGACCGTCCCCGGACGGGTGAGGAGTGATACCGGTTCGCTCGTCCCGGCGTTCACCGGGATGTCCTCGTCGATCAAGGTCCTGATCACGTAGAGCAGCGCCGCTTCGGTCACCGCCCGGACGGCATTGACCGGCCCTACAGCCTGAGCGTCGGTGTCGCGAAAGTCAACTGCGAGGGAGCGAGCACTCGTTTTGGTGATGGTTACGGCTAGGCGAATCGATCCTTCAGTGATCCCGTCGCCGTCGAGCCGGTCCTCGCCGGTCCACCGCTCGTCCGGAATGGCCTCGATAAGTGACTCCACCATGGAGCGCGAGTAGCGGATGAGGGCTTGGGCCTGGCGTCGGGTCTCCTCGATTCCGTACCGCCCCGTGATCTGTAGCAGGCCTCGCTGCCCGGCAGTCTGAGCTGCAAGCTGGGCCACTAGGTCTCCCTCGCGCTCCTCGGGCGTGCGCACGTTGCGCAGAATCAGTGACATCACGGCCTGATTGAGCTTCCCCCGCTCAACCAGCTTCACCGGCGGGATGGTCAGCCCCTCCTGAAACGTGTCCGTGGCCAGCGGCATCGACCCAGGTGTCATGCCGCCGACGTCCGAGTGGTGCGCTCGATTCGTAACGTAGCCGAGGAGCCGGCCGTCATCGTCAAATGCAGCGGAGACCAGGCTGATGTCCGGGAGGTGAGTGCCGCCGGCAAATGGATCATTCAGGATGGCGACGTCGCCCTGATTGAGCTCCATCGAGCCGAGGACGGCGTTGACTGTGGCGGTCATGGCACCGAGGTGAACGGGGATGTGGGCTGCTTGCGCAAGCAGCCGGGACTGGTCGTCGAAGATGCCGCAGGAGAAGTCGCGGCGCATCTTGATGTTGGGCGAAAATGCCGTCCGCTGCAGGGAGATGCCCATCTCGTCGGCGACGGAGCTGAAGAGATTGCGGAAGACGTTGAGCGAGATGGGGTCGAAGGAGGTCGAGATTGGAAGAGCTTCAGCGTGGCCTTGGGGGCGTGTCGTTGTCTTCGTCACAGAGGGTACCAAGAATCAATTCTCAATGGGTCTCAGCTCAGCTTTCCTTCTCAAGTAGCCGCAGCTCCAGAACCTGGCCGAGGGCGAAATCGTGCATCCGGAGGTAGTGCTTGGCGGTGTCGAGCAGGGCAGCGGCTGGGACCAGACCGACGATCTCGGAGTCCGTCACCGCGACGCCATGGGCTTCCGCGGCCGACCGGACCATCTCGAAGACGGTATGGATGGCCGAGCGCTGAAAGTGGGTGAGATTCATGGAAACCTGGACGCATCCGCGCTCGGGAATATCGAGGCCCAAGGCCTTTACATAACGCAGCCCACCGGAGCTGTGGCGAACCATCTTCGCGATCGCCTGGGCGACGGCGAGATTCGACGTATTCAGATAGATGTTGTACGCGATCAGAGGTCCCCGGGCGCCGATGACGATGGCGCCGCCGGACGGATGAATCTCAGCCGGTCCGAGGTCGGGCGCCCGGTCCGGATCGGAGCCGATGGCGTCGCGCAGCTCCTCGAAACCTTTACGCCGGATGCGTTCGAGGTTCGTCCGCTCGGGAGACGTCGCCGCCTCCTCATAGAAGTAGACAGGAAGGTTCAGCTCGCGGCTCACTCGCTCCCCAAGCGACCTGGCGGCCCGAAGTGCTTCCTCCATGGGCGTATCGAGGAGCGGGACGAAGGGGACCACGTCGGCCGCGCCGAGGCGCGGGTGGGCGCCCTCGTGCCGCCGAAGGTCGATTCGGTCGAGGGCGGTCCGGATCCCGGCGAAGAGGGCGTCTACCAGGGCAGCCGGGTCGCCGACCAGAGTGAACACGCTGCGATTGTGGTCCGCGTCGGCGTGAACGTCCAGGATGGATATTCCAGGGGTTTCCAGAGACGAACGCAAGGCGGCGATCGTCTCGGCGTTCCGGCCTTCCGAGAAGTTGGGTACCGATTCCAGCAGCAAAGCCGGCCTCCTGCCTCGGTCGTCAGAGTATGTGGCGTCTCATGCTACCCATCAGTGTTTGAGCTCTGACCTCGGTCTCTGGGCGTCCGGCCATCGTCACTCGACATAAGTTGGCCCCAACGAGAAGGGGAAGCTATACTGTGGGGATGTTGCGGAAGCGAGGCGCTGTCAAGACGATCGGCGTCTTCGTCCTTCTGGCGGTGCTGGGCACTTGCGCCCTGCCGGTTGTGTTCGCCCGGCCGCCCGTGCGGTCCGGCAAGATCGTGTTCGGGACGGGCTGGAAGCGGGTCGGCAAGGATCTCGTCATCAAGGGCAGGAAGAACAGTTTTAGGCTCAACTCAAAGCAGACGGTTGTCTGGATCGCCTATCTCAAGCGGAACGGCGCCAAAGGACTTGATTACGTGATCGCAACCGTCAGCCGACACAAGGTGTTGGGTCGCGGACCCGTGAGCAAGAAGGCGTGGGGAGCCGACGAGCTGCAGAGCTCGGCCTCGGTCAAAGGCTTCGAGCGGCAGTTCCCAGCCATGCGCAAGCCGGGCGCCTTCAGCCTGGCCTACGTGCTGGGCAAGAAGACTCTGGCCTACGGGCGGTTCAAATTCGTCAAGTAGAACCGATCGGGCCGAACTCTGCGACAGCCGCCACCGCATCCGTGTGGGCTCCGATCTTGCTCTCACGACACGCGTATGAGGCGGCGGGAGGATGGTTTGGCTATAGAGGCCCTTCCGGAAGGCACCTACGATGCCATCAGATCGAGATATTCAGACGGGCGAAGGCCAACGGACATTCATGCGAGTGGCGAACACCCGATGGCAGTGCAGGTGAGAGGTTGAGTCAGTGACGGCGCTGATCGCTCAGTATGGCCTGCTCATCGTCGTTCTCGTGATCTTCGCGGGCGAGATCGGGCTTCCCACCCTGGTACCCGGTGAGGTGGCGCTGCTTGCGGCGGGCAACATGATCGTCCACTCGGTGCCGATGTTGATTCTGTCCATCCTGCTCCTCGGAGCGGTCGACCTGCTGGCGACGACCACCATCCACAGCATCTCGAGAACGGGCGGGAACCGGCTGCTGGTCCGTGCCATGAGGATGGTGTCGCGGCAGGGTAAGTCTCCGGAGGAACGGCTCGCCTACTGCCGCCGTCGCCTTGGTGGATATGACCCGGCGGTGGTCTTCGTCACCCGGCTGATCCCCATGTTCAGGCTGTACGCGTCCATCGCCTCGGGCTTGATCCGGGTGCGCTTCCGGCACTTTCTGATCGGCGCCGGAGCTGCGGCCTGGTTGTGGGCTGCGATTCCGCTTACCGGCGGATATGTGCTTCGCTCCCAGGTCGGCAACGTCGCCACTCGGTATCCGGCTCTCATGCCTTATGTCGTAGCCGGCTCCGTCGGGGTGACGCTCGTGCTTCTGTTGGGCGGCTGGCTGCGGCACGCCGGCACACGCGAAGCGGCGCTCAGGCGGGTGCGCTTCATCCTGAGCATGGTGGCGGCGACGGGAGCACTCACACGAGTTTTCACGTTCGTGCTCCATGAGCACGGGCTGGCCGGCCACCGTCTGGCGGCCTCGGTACCGACGTCGCTGTCGGTGCTACTCTGCTTTGCCGGACTTGCCGGTCTCGGACTGCTCTGGGTTGCGGGGCACGACCTGCACGTCATCTGCACACGCCACCGACGGCCCGGGTTCGGCACCGTCAGCGGGTTGGCCTGGATCGCTCTGGTCACCATGTTGACGACCGCCCTAGCGGCTGCCGGCTCAACCGCTATCTAGGTTAGGCCGAGCCGGGCGCCCGTACTCTTCGTCCATCGTAGTGCGGCCCCGAGCGTGACGTTGCGAGCCCCGCCCGCTCGATCCCGTACTCGAAACCGATGGGGCGCCCTCCTTCGTCGGCTGCCCCCCACAGACCCGCGTGACACCAAGTGACTGGGAGAGCCACAGGCCCTGTGGCCCCCCAAGCACAGGCAGCCATAGGGAGCGTCCGACCCAGACCAGAGCCAGGGCCACACGCCCGTGTGGCCTCAAACCGTGGCAAAGGGCCGGTCCAGTTTCCGAGCTGTCCGGTGGCTCGGGCTCAAAACTCAACGATGGAACGGCGTCTACCCCAATAACAGCGCGAGGACCAGCTCGAAACCCGAAACTCGAAACTCGAAACTCGCTGCCCCGAATTATTTCCCAAATATTTACCTTAACGCGGGTTGCGGCGGCATAGATTGAGATGAGGGGTCGCCCGACAGGTGGCCCTCCTTGGATATTCCTTTCTGGAAGAACATCTAGGAGGAAACTGACCAATGTCGATTGTCCGTTCGCGGCTGGGAGTCGCCGCGCTCTCATCCTGCGCAGTAGTGGCGCTGCTGGTTGCGGGCCTGGTAAGCAACCCGGCCCTGGCCGCTCCAGGCCGGCCGCATCAGCGCACCAGAACGCCGGCCCCGATCACCTTCGGGCCAAGTACCGTGGTCGACGACCAGCGCCTTTCAGGAGAGCCCGACATCAAGGTGTGTGGTCCGAGCGCCGGCTGGAGCTACGGCAGCTGCGGGCTCAACGATCCGTACATCAGCGTTCCCTGGGGCTTCAGCACCACCAGCAGCTTCATCTGGCGATCCGAGGACCACGGTCAGACCTTTAAGCTGGTTCCCAGCAACAATTCGACCGGCAAGCCTACAAACTGTCCCGGCGGCGGCGACACCGATCTGGGCCTCTCACCCGGACGGAGCCTGCTGAGCTACCGTGTCAACTTCGTGGATCTGCAGGGCCTTACGAACTTTTCGACCGGCGTCTCGACTGACGGCGGGAAGACGTTCAGCTGTAACCCGGCTTCAGTGAAGGCCACGGCGGTGGACCGCCAGTGGTTCGGCTTCTACAAGGATCCGAAGAAAGCCGGCTCGGTCGTGTACCTGGACTACGACATTGTCGACGGATCTCTGGTCTCACCCGGCTGCACCAATGGAGTCAACTCGGCCGGAAACGCCTTCGTCATCCAGAACTCGACCGATGGCGGCCAGACCTTCAACCCGTTCACGGTAGTGGATTGTAACGACGGCATCGCCGGAAACATCCAGGTGAATCAGAAGAACCGCCACATCTTCGCCATTCACACGGCCTACGCCAACCCCTCCACATGCTCCAACGCGGCTGATGCCGTTGTCGTGAACAAGTCAGTCGACGGCGGCTCGATCTGGAAGAAGACCGTCGTATACAAGGCGCCCGTCACCAAGACTTGCGCCCACGACGTGACGACCGGCCAGGACTTCGCCGTTCTGGCCATCGATCGGGCCGGCGGGCTCTATGCCGTGTGGTCGCAGGCGCCGGTTAATGCGGCCGGAGCTCTGACGGGGCCGAGCCACGTCTACTACTCGTACTCTCCCAACGAGGGCAAGACGTGGACGCCTGAGCAGCGGGTCGACAGCGGGCTAACCACCAACGTGGATGTGTTCCCGTGGGTCGTGGCCGGAGACCCGGGACGGATCGACATAGTGTGGTACGGAACTACGAAGTCGAAGTCCGCCGGATGGGACCCGGGCAGCCAGACCACCAACTGGTATCCATACCTCACGCAATCACTCAATGCCAATCGGTCAGGGAGGGTCGGCGCGAAGTTCAGCAGGCCCCGTGCGGTTTCTCAGCACCCCAACCACAATGGCGGCATCTGCACCATGGGTCTCGGCTGCACCACCGGCGGCGACCGCAGTCTTGCCGACTTCTTCCAGGTTGACGTCAACAAGACGGGGGGAGCCG
Source organism: Chloroflexota bacterium (assembly GCA_035653255.1). Lineage (GTDB taxonomy): Bacteria > Chloroflexota > UBA5177 > UBA5177 > JAJPKF01 > DASRCF01. The sequence continues at coordinate 673 of DASRCF010000016.1, read as the reverse complement.
AGGTGACCTGGGCGGACACGTCGAACAATTCGGGTAACGGCGCCAATCAGGCGGCCTTGATCTACTCCGCCCAGCAGGCGGGTGGACCCGGGCTGTTCCGGTCCGTTCGTGTTCAGGGATATCCGGGACGCGTGTGTCGTGCCGTGGGGGCGTCGCCATGCCAGTCCGACCTACGGGGTGACGCTCGCTACGAGGCGAACGGAACGATTGGAACTAACGTATCCAACATGGACATCACCGGCTCCTCGGTCGGCGTCAACCCCCGGAACACCAAGACTCTCGACATCCGCATGAACATCGCCCACCTGTCTCACCTGCCGGCCGTCGGGGAATCAGGGCTCAATGCCGGCGATCTCTACGTTGACTATCTCACCTCGTGGGTTTATCACAATCCGCGAGGGACACAGGCAACGTATGACTCGACGGGTAACGTCTACTACGCCTATCTGGAGGTCGATACGGCTACCGGTGCCACCAGCGCCATGGCAGGTAATACCTGCAGCCTCAGCTCGACCCACGGAAAGTACCTGGTCTATCCTGGCGATACTGCAGTCGCATCACGGATCGATACCAAACACGGCGTCATCGATCTGACGGTCCCGCGCTCGGCCGTCGGTAACCCGCGGAAGGGGAGCGTGCTTTACAGCGTGACCGCACATACCGTCGGCCAGGC
>DASRCF010000015.1:0-4101 GCA_035653255.1 Chloroflexota bacterium | reverse complement strand
GGGGGGGGGGGGGGTACAGTGATGCCATGGGTACCACACGGCTGTCGGCGTTCAGCATATTACCGGCCCGCATCGCGCGGGTGGGGCTTGCAGCGGTCATCGGCGCGGGTAGCCTTCTCGCGGCACTCTTGGGTGGCGCGTGGAGCGCCCCTACGGCTCTTGCCTATAGCGCGTGCCAGTCATCCACCGCCTCGCTATGGGACGGTACGAACGGTCTGGGGCTGTCGACGTGGGGAGCCAGTGCCTGGATCAACACCCGTAACGCCGGCTTTTGCACCGGAAACGATCCGGCAGGAAACAAGGACACCATCAGCGCTTGGTCGATGGTGACCGACCGCCAGGTCGCGAACTATGCTCAGGCAGGGTATATGCGTTACAGGGACCAGTCGAATTACCACCTGTTCGCGGAGTACACGGACACCAACTGCCCATCTGGTTACTGCCACGTGGATAGTCCTACACTCACCTATCCGTCTGACAACACCCAGTACTGGGAGGTCTACAGCACGGACTCGGACAAGATCGAGATGTGGGCAAGCAACAGCGCGATTGGAAACCTGAGAATCACCTGGACGGGTTACGACCCGACCGTCAGCGGCAGCAACCACTGGGACGGGCCGTGGAATGAGCAGTACAACGGTGAGACGCACAACGCGGGAAGCGACGTTCCGGGCTCACTGGACTACAAAACGTCCTTTACTTCGGTTGCGTACTTCCCAGGCAGTCCATGGAACGGCGAGCAGTTTCCTCCCGGATTCTCGGATGTCAATGATTACCCACAGCCCTCGGGCAGCAAGGACTATTACTGCAGCCAGAACGGAGTGCCCAGCGAGTTCAACATTTGGGTCCACGGCACACCATGCAACGGATAGGCCGCACAGCGTCTAGCGGGCCGGCACCCGTGCGAGAAAGGAGAAGGACATGACTGCCCGCGGAATTGTCATAGCCGTCGGTGTACTGAGCCTCGTGGGGCTAACGGCTGGAGGAGCCGCCCTCGCCCGTGGCGGCCCAACCGGGACGGCCCATGCCAGCCCGGCTGGCGACTACGCCCCCGGCCCCCTCTCGGCGTACGGCATCCGGTTCACTTCTGAGCCTTCGAGCCAGGCAGTGATGGGCGAGTCGCAGGCGATTTCTGATGCGACGCCCGACAGCCAGGCTACTGCCTCGAACGGCCAGTTGCTCTCGGGCGTAGAGGCTACGGCGCAGTACGGGCTCTTCTCTGACGATGCTTACGGGCATGGGTCAACGTCGTCGGGAGGCTTTCAGGCGTCGTATCAAAACGTTCCCGTGTGGATCGTGACCTTCTCAGGCCCCGGGCTGAGCCTCCCTTCGGTTGGTGGCCCGCGCGCTCCGGGCGGTTCCGGCAGTTCCTCTGTTCACCACGAGCAGAACATTGTTATCGACGCCGAAACCGGCGCGGAGCTTCTTGAGTTCGACTAGGCCGGGCCCTGCGGGTGCCGTCGCGTCAATGAAGGCTGTGGTTGCGGTGGCAGCGGCGACCAGCATACTGGCGGTCGCCGGCTGCGGCCGCGGCAACGCTTCTGCCCCTCCCCCGCATACGTACGACGCTCGGCCGGATATCGTGCTCGGTGCGATCCAGGTCCACAGCGGCAAGGGTTGGGGGCAGGCGGCGGTCGTGAGGAGGGGACAGCTGGTCCGGGTTTCCCTCAGCTATCGTGGCTCACGGCGAGGTTGGCGGAGATCAAGCGCTAAAGCCTCCATCCAGCCCGAGCTCGGTCATGGGAGACGCGCCCACCTCGGGCGCCCGACGCTCGTGCTACGCATGCATCGGCTAGGAGCCTGGAATCATCTGGTCCACTACCTGGTGCAGTTTCGAATACCCAAGATCAATCCGACTGGCCGGGATCTCATGGTCTTAGAGGTTGGGCGCCGTCCCCCGGCCAACCTTCACCTACCTTTCCGCGTCAGGCGTTGATACTCGCCTACAGGGCAGCTGATTCAGGGGGTTCTCGGCCTACGGGATCAAGTTCAGGCGTGAGCCCATGCGCAAGGCGAGGCTTCTGGTCCATGATGATGGTTCTCCTGCCGTGACCAGCTCTAACCAGGCCGTTGCCGCGGCGCTCCCAGAGAGCGGGGCCGAGACCGCGCAGGGGAGCCTGCTGCCGAACGTGAGCGCCACGGCCCAATACGGGCTTTTGTCGGATCCCGCGATGGGGGAGCAGACGTCCTCGGGGTTCAAAGCCTCGTACATGAACCTACCCGCATGGATCGTGACCTTCTCGGGCCCGGGGATCACCCTGGCTCCCAGTCTGCCACCGGGAGATCCTAACCCGCCGAAGGGTATGCATAACGAAGAAAACCTTGTAGTGGACGCCGCCACCGGCAAGGTGCTCATCGAATTCGACTGACAGCCGCCTACGTCGGCAGAAGTGAGACCTGAGACCGGGAGCCGGATCGGTTGATTCGTGCGGCGCCTCATTTGGCAGCCTCAGCCTCCGAGAATCAGCCGCACAACATCATACAGAACGACCACCATCATCAAGAGCGTATAGACGCGCAGCGCCCACATAACGAGACGTGCCCGCTTCGAGAGCCGCCGAAGTCCGAAGGGCCGGCGGCGGGCCTCGACGAGTTGATCCGGCTCGAGCACCGTGAGAATGTCGTCGGGCTCAGCATCGTCCGCCTGTCGGACCCTTGGCATGGAAGCTCTACTTTCGCTCAGAGACGAGATCCGGACATACTCCGGACTGTTCAGCCGCAGCCTGCTGCTGGCTTCCGCCACAGCCATCTTCATGTTCTCGCTGGCCGGTTTCCCGCCCACGGCCGGGTTCTTCGCCAAGTACTACGCCTTTGCAGCGGCGGTGCAGGCGGGGCACACGGAGCTGGCCATCATCGGCGTACTGACGAGCGTCGTCTCGCTCGTCTATTACCTGCGGGTGGTGGTGGTGATGTTCATGCAGCCGGCTCCGGCATCCGAGACTGTGGTGCGGCCCCCTTGGTCATCGCAGCTGGCGATGGCGGCGTCGGTTGCGGGAACTTTCGTCGTCGGCATCGTGCCCTGGTTCTACAACCTGGCCGTGCAGGCGGTGCAGAGCGTGTTCCACTACTAGAAAGAGTTTCGGGTTTCGGGTTTCGGGTTCGGGTTTCGGGTTCGGTTCGCTCACTATGCCGGTTGCCGGCCAAGCCGAGCAATCGAAACGCCAGTTGTAGCGAAGCCTCCTAGCGGGTCGGCGTTGTCTATATCCGGGTTGGAGGAGTTCAGTTTGCGGGCGCACGCTGCATGTGCCATATGGGCGTGTCGAGTGGTCGCGCCTCAGCGACGACCTCAAAGCCGAGCCGCTCGTAGAACCGGACATTCTCGACGGTATCGGTCTCGAGGTAGGCCGGCTCGTGGGCGTGGTCCGTCTGGCGCAGTGCGGCCTCCATCAACCGCCTGCCAATGCCTTGCCCACGGAGCTCCTTCTCCACGCCGACGAGCTCGACGTGCCAGTGCCGCTCTGTCGGGTCATGCTCGCTGCCCGAGCGGCCCATGACGGCGGCGCGCTGAAGCGCTCCAGGTCCAACGGACAGCAGCCGGAGGAGTTGCCCAAGGGGCACCCGCGGGCTTTCGACCGTGAGCTGCCGTCCGCCCACCCGGACCGTGCGGGCATGCGCCTGGGACCGTCGGTAGAAGCACCTCTCCGGCATAGCCACTACGCTTGGTCCCACGATCCGCCCCGATAGGCGGCCAATCAGCGGAGGCTGCGCGAGGTCGCTTAGCATGACGGAGTACAGTGCCCGGATCGACCGCAGCCGGCGGCGCTCGTTCTGTGGAAACATGGCGATGTTGCTGGGATTGTCGAGGAGGGCGCGGGCCAGAAGGTCCACAACTCTGGCGCGTTCGGTCGGTTCCGACGGCACGACGGTCAGCTCTGCACCGTCTTCCGCGCTGCCACTGGAAGTTGTCAAGGTCGCTCTGACCCTCGCGGCTCAGACACGAAGTCGTCGGAATCTTGGATTCTCTCCGGAAGGATCGATCCCGCACACCTCGTCAACCGGATCACGGCCCACACGCTCTGTGCTCAGGCGGCCCTCAACCTCGTCGACCTCAGCAGGGGCCTCTGTCGTTACCCGGAGCTGCTGACGAAGAGTTCTGGGAAT
>DASRCF010000014.1:0-17245 GCA_035653255.1 Chloroflexota bacterium | reverse complement strand
CCAATTGCTGACCATCTGCAGGGTTCGGGCAAAAACCTTGGGCGCCGGACGGCGGGCTCGGCCGCACTTCCGCGGAGGCGCCTGCCGGAGACATGAGGGTTTGGGGGACCGAAGAACGTGAAGGGAACAAAATCGGAACGTCCTGCTGGTATGCTCTTCACCAAAAGCACCTAAATTGTGGCTTGGAAGTGACGATGGACAGTGAACACGACGAGCGAGCGCCGACGATCGAGGCCAGTCCGGCAGTCAACCTGGCCGAAGCGCCTATGCCGGCAGCCATGCTCGAAGCCGGAGACGCTCCATGGTCGGTCCTGAGGTCGCTGATTGCTCGTCGGATGGCAGAGTTACCAAGCTCCGCCGTGCTCGAGGTGAGCTTCGCCGATCCCACGATGCGTCTCAACATCATCCAGTGGTGTCCCAGTGCAGGCCATGACTTGTTCAAGATGGCCGCCGACGGCGATCACACGTCGTTTTGGATCAAGAAGCGATGAATGCCACGCCTTTGGAGATCAGCGTCAAGAAAGCCGGCAAGGCCGACCGCGACCCTCGGGCACCCGTTCATGCGACTGGCGGGTGGGAGGAAATGAACACCGAAACCGTTGTATCTGGAGGAATTGCAGGATGAGACCGTTCGAGGAGCGCAAACTCACAATGGGCCGAGTGCGATGCTTCGTCGTCTGCCTGACGTTGACGGTGAGCGGGCTCGCCCCTGCTGCGACCCTGGCCGCCCGGCATGCGACGAACCGGGCAGCGTACTGCGCCTCCGCTGGTCTACGGTGTCGACGCCCGGCAATGCCGTGGCTCTCGCATGCCCTTCCTGACGCGCGGCGGTCCACCCATCTGCTCTCCCCGAGGATTCGGCGGCACGATTCGCAACCTGCTCTCCCAGGCACGGCCGTGACCACGTTGGCAGGCGGCGGTACATCACCGGGTCCAGCCTCCGCCTCAGCCACCCTGCTGGGCCAGACCCCTCAGCGGGTCTTCTTCGATCCAACACAGGACTCCCTCTATGAGAGTGACGCCAACGATAACGTGGTTCGCAAGATCAACCTCTCTACCGGTCTCGAGACGGTTGTGGCCGGCAACGGAACCTTCGGGTATGCCGGTGATCGCGGCCCAGCGGCAGCGGCGGAGCTGAGTTCACCACAGGGCATCTATGTGGATGCCGCCGGCAACGTCTACATTGCCGACGCCGGCAACAGCGTCGTCCGCATGGTGGCCGCCCGTACATCCTCGCCCTACCTGCCAGGCGTCACTCTCGTTGTGGGCGACATCTATACGGTGGCAGGGGGCGGTACCAATAGCTACTCACCTCCCTTCAATGCTCTGCCGGCAACTTCCCTGAAGCTGAATAGCCCCAGCGACGTCAGCGTCGACCCTTCCGGCAACCTGGTTATCGCCGACGCCTACGACGATATCGTATGCGTCGTCGCGGGCAGCGCGACCGAGACCTTCTTGGGCAAGAACACGACGCTCACTAAGGGCGACCTTTATACGATCGCGGGGAATGCGAAGTATACGGGGCTCCAATCCGGAGTACCCGCTACCACGACCGAGATGGAGACCGTGCAAGGACTGGCGCTGACTCCCTCAGGCAACCTCATCATCACTGACTCCTCGGGAGCCTGGCTGCTGGCCGGCTCGAAGTCCGACCCCCTCATCCCCAACACGTCACTTACCGTGGGGGACATCTATCAGTTCTCCGCTTACGGCATAACCTCTCTCAACAACCCCCAAGGCATCGCCGTCGACGGCAAGGGGAATCTGTACGTAGCGGATACGAATAACCAGCTCATCCGCCTTATCGCGGCCGGAACCAGCAGCCCCTTGCTACCGAGCCAGACGCTCACAGCAGGGAGTCTATACACGATCGCCGGCACGGGCAGCCAGCTCTACAACGGCGACGGGGAAGCAGCGACCGCAGCCAACCTCTACGACCCTACGGGCGTGGCCGTCGACGGCTCCGGCAATGTGTACGTTTCCGATTCCCTTAACCATCGGGTTCGCAGGGTTTCGGCCTCGACCGCCAACATCTCAACCATCGCGGGGGACGGCGAGTTCTACGCTGACATGGTGCCGGCAAGCCAATCCCAGTTCGGTTGCAGCATCAGCCCCATCTTCGACAGCCAGGGCGATATCATCGTCGCCGACTGTACCACCGTCCGGCTCATTGCGGCGGGAGCGTCGAGCCCCTTCCTCCCGAAGCAGACACTTGTCTCAGGGGATATCTATACCATCGCGGGCGAGGGCGGAGGCTATCAGGAAGCCGGCGACAACGGACCGGCGCTCGAGTCGACCATACCGAACCCCACCGCGCTGGCCCGCGACACTGTGGGCAATCTCCTGGTGTCCGATCGGGCAACGGAGACCGTGCGGCTCATTGCCTACACCACCTCGAGCCCGCTGCTGCCCGGGCAGACTCTGACTCCAGGCGACATCTATTTGCTGGCCGGAACCCCGGGTAGCGGCGGCCTCGTCGGCGATGGTGGCACAGCCACCAGTTCTCAGCTCAACCAGCCTGCCGGCGTGGTCGTGGACCGGTCGGGCAACCTACTCATCGCCGACGACTCCAATCAGCGCATCCGCCTGGTGGCCGGCACGACGTCCGACCCACTGATGCCCAATCAGACCCTGGTCCCGGGCGACATCTATACAGCCGCAGGTGGCGGGACGAATCAGTCAGGGTCGGGAATCCCAGCCACCTCAATCGAGCTTGCCTACGACCTCAATATGGCCGTCGGCAAGACCGGCAACCTTTACCTCACGGGCAGCTATAACACCTGCCTGGTTGAGGTGGTCGCGGCGGCGGCTTCGGACCCCCTCCTCCCGGGCACAACCCTCCAACCGGGGGATATCTACCCAGTATCGGGCGCCGTGGCCAACCCGAGCGCCAAGTGCAACAACAACGGCGATGGGGGCGCGGCTCTGACGGCTGGGCTCAATAATCCCCAACAGATTGCCGACGATCCGGCAAACGGCAATCTGTACGTCAACACCGCGGGTGGGATTCGCGTCATCTCTGCTGTGAGCGCCAACCCGCTCCTAGCCGGCCAGCAACTCACGCCAGGAAATATCTACGGGATAAGCGACAACCAGGCGCCCTTCTCGGGCACTCTTTCGAGCCCGTCGAGCATGCTACCGACGGCACAGGGCAATCTCATGGTCGCTGGGCAGCGCCAGATCGACCTGGCGGCCTGGGTACCCAGCCCGCCGGTCAGTCTGGAGGCGACCAGCAGCAGCGGAACGATCAGCCTCACCTGGTCCGCACCGCTGGCCAAGGGTTCCGGCCCCGTAACCGGGTACCAGATCCTACGCCGTTCGCGCTTCGGTCAGCTCAATCCGCTCGCGACAGCCACGGGCACCTCCTACACCGACAGAACAGCAATCCCAGGGGGGACCTATGACTACGCGGTCGAGGCAATGACCGCCTATGGCAACACGCAGCCCTCATCATTCTTTACCGTCACCGACGTCCCCACCACACCTCCACTAATTCACACGCTGGCCGGGAATGACTACATCGGTCCCTCCTCCTACCCGGCGGCCTCCTACGGCCAGGATCCCTACGGCGTCGCCGTGTTCGGCTCGACAGCCTACATCTTCGACAGCCAGACACACGTCATTCGTGCGCTCGATCTCAATACACATCGAGAAACCCCTATTGCGGGCAACGGCCAGAGTGGGCATACAGGCGATGGTGGCCCCGCGCTGCAGGGCTCGCTCGGGGGGACGTCCGACCTCCTGTTTGACCGCTCCGGCAATCTTGTGTTTCCGGAGGGCACTGGCCACGTACGACTGGTCGCGTTCTCCACGTCAGACCGACTCATGCCGGGCAAGACGCTGGTCAAGGGCGACCTGTACACCGTGGCCGGCAGCGGCCTCCAGGCATCGGCGGGCGACGGGGGTCCGGCTATCCACGCCTCGTTCTTGTATCCCGACGCCATCGCCATCGATGGCGCCGGCAATCTGTTGGTGGGAGACCGTGAGGCTCACCGTGTCCGTCTTATCGCCGCCACGACTTGGAGCCCGCTGCTGCCGCACAGGTCTCTGCGCCCGGGCTACATCTACACCGCCGTCGGCACCGGCACCATCGCCAACACCGTCACCGGTGTCTCGGGAGACAATGGTCCCGCAACCCAGGCCCAAATCACCGACCCTGAGGCGCTGGCGGTCGATCGATCCGGTAGTCTGATCATCGGCGACCACCAGGGAAATGAAAGCCTTCGGCTGGTGGCTGGTGGGTCCGGGGACCCACTCCTGCCCGGCAAGCGCCTTACCCGGGGCGACATCTATTACTTCGCCGGGGCAGGTGGTTCCGGCGGCCACTACTACGACGGCTATCCTGCGATCGACACCTACATCTATGACTTTGGGGGGCTCCTGACCACTCCCTCCGGCGACCTGTTGATTCTCGACTACTCGGACAATGAAGTCCGGTTGGTCGCCGCCAATACATCCGATTCGCTGATTCCCGGTAAGAACCTCAAGGTGGGATACGTCTACCCGGTGATCAACGCCTCTCAGAGTGGTGGCTTCTCCGGTGATGGCAGCGCGGCTGTCACCGCGAAGCTCTCCATCAACGGCCAGGGCGAGATGGCGCTCGATGGGGCTGGAAACCTATACGTCACAGACACCAACAACGACCGGTTGCGAGAGGAATCGGTCGCCACCGGAAAGATAAACACGGTGGCCGGCAATGGATCTCTCTACTGCGATGGTGTCACGGGAACCCAGACATCGCTCAATACACCGAACGCTGTGAGCACCGATGCCGCCGGCGACGTCTTCATCTCCGACACCAACAACTACGCCGTGCGGGTGATTCCCAAGTCGACCAAGCTGCCTTTCCTCCCCGGCAAGACGCTCGTTCCCGGCGACATCTACACCGTCGCCGGCTCGGGATTCGTTCCACGTATAGAATCCTCACCCTCCGGCGGGCGGGCTACGTCGGCCACGATCGAGCCGGAGGACGCAATCGTGGACCCGTCCGGCAATCTGCTCATTGCGGATTGGTTCTGGCCGGCCATCTGGCTGGTCGCGGGATCGAAGGGGTCGGATCCACTGCTTCCCGGTCAGACGCTCAAGGCCGGAGATATATACAACCTGGCTGGAGGCGACGGCGGCTTCGGCCTACCGGTGTTCGGAAAGCCTGCCCTGACCACCAACCTGTACCCACCCTACGGGCTCACCACCGATCCGGCGGGGAATCTCTACGCCACCCTGTACAACGGCTGCAATCGATGTAACCCCAAAGTGAGTTACGTGGCGATGGTGGACGCCTCCGGAACCACCAGCAGCCGCTTCCTACCCGGGCAGACCCTGACACCGGGCGACATCTACCAGGTGGCCGGGAACAGCTCCAACGGCTACTCGGGTGACGGCGGCACGGCCACAGCGGCCCAGCTGGACGGACCAGACGGACTGGCCATCGACGGCTCCGGCAATCTGGCCGCGGCCGACTACTACAACAACGCCGTCAGGGTAATAGCCGGCGCTACGAGGGATTCTCTCCTTCCTGGCCAGACCTTGATCAGGGGCGACATCTACACACTTGCCGGAAACGGCAACCGATTCGACTACGGGATTCCGGCGACGAGTGAGAGTCTGGGCTCGATCAGCGGCGTGGCCAAGGATCCCAAGGGCAACCTCCTTGTCGCTGACTATAGCGACGGCCTCATATGGCTCGACGCGGCTACGACCAGCGATCCATTACTGCCCGGGGTCACGTTACAGCCTGGCTCCATGTATATAGTGGCCGGGAACGCCCCGGCTCAGGTGTACGGAAGCTGGGGCTCGGGTGACGGAGGGCCGGCTGTTCTGGCAGGCCTTGCCTCACCCTCCGGGGTCACCGTCGATTCCGGCGGCAACCTCTACATCGCCGATGGAGGAGGCTCGGTGGTCCGAGAGGTCAAGGTGAGCAGTAGCGGAGGCACTCCGCGGCGCCGGAAAGCCGAGGTGAGGCATTCAGGGTTCAACTCTCAACGTTCAAGGTTCACGGCTTCGGCGTCGCTTTCCTGGCGCGGCGCCCACGGCCCGGCCCAGCGTCCCGCCAGGACCAAGGGAGCCACGTGCAGCACTCCGCTGCACATGGCGCCACCCTCGCGATGCACGCGGCTCTCGAAGTATGCGAATCCGACGTACTTATGGCCGCTGCACTTCGTGGCCGACCGGCTACCCGTCGGAGCAGCCGCCACGGGAACGCTGCCTAAGGTCGATTCTTCCTGGAGGCTGCCTCGATGACCCACCTCAACTCCTTCTCTAAGGTCCTGGAATCGCGCCCGGTCCGTGCCGCTTTGGTCATGGCACTGGCAGGGCTCTCGCTAACGCCGGGCCTCGCGAACGCATCCCTACAGTTGAAGAACCCCTCTTACGCGGTCTACGGGCCTTCCGTTGGTTGCGGCGCGTCTCGGTTGGGCTGTGTCCCGGGCTCCGGCCAGTCTCACGGTCTTTCAGCCCTCCTCGACCAGTCTCAGTCCTGTACGGCGGGGCATGGAAACCTGCCGAGAAAAGGCAGGCCCTTCAAAGAGGGGAGCCGGGTTGACGGCAGGTTGGAAACCCCAGAGCGTGCGCACGAGTCGCCGGTGGCACGATTCCGACAGGCCACAGAGGAAGGCCCTGCACTGCGAAGCAGCCGCGGGAAAGCGGAGAAGGTTGCCTGCCGGATCAAACTACTGCATGGAGCCGGAGTAGGTCGCCGGCTTGAGGGGGTGAGGCGGGCTGGCACCCATGCGTCGGTGGGCGCCCGCACTTCCGCTCCGGCCCTGCCGGGAACGGCGGTCACAACCATCGCCGGCGGTGGCCACTCGCCAGGACCGGCCTCGGCTCCGCCCTTGCAGGTAGGCCAATATCCGACCGACCTCTTCTTCAGTGCGGCTCAGAAGGCACTGTACGTCTCCGATGCTCAGTCAAACGTGGTGCGAAAGATCCAGTTCTCCAGTGGGATCACCACGACAGAAGCGATCGTGGCCGGGAACGGGAGTCGCGGTTCCGCCGGTGACAAGGGGCCTGCCACGGCTGCCCAGCTCAACGGCCCAGCGGGAATTACTTTGGATGCCGCCGGTAACATCTACTTCGCCGACAACGGCAACCATGCCGTGCGTGTGGTCGCGGCCGGCACCAGCTTGCCCTTCATGCCCGGCGTCAAGCTCGTCGCCGGTGACATCTACACGGTGGTGGGCGGCGGTCAGACAGCCGGCGCCAATGGCGTTCCCGCCACCTCAGATTCACTGCAGTACCCTCGCGACGTGGCTATTGACAGCTCAGGCAACCTCCTACTCGTCGACGGGGGCCCCTGCGACATTCAGCTGGTCGCCGGCAGTAGCAAGCCCGACCCCCTCCTCCCGAACCTCACCAGTCTCGTAATCGGCGACATCTACGTCGTCGCCGGCGACGGGGCGTGCGCGAGCTACGGCGCCATTATCGCCAGTTCGGCGACAACGACGGAATTCGCCAATCCGTTCGGCGTAGCCCAGACACCTTCGGGCAATCTCGTCGTGCAGGACGGGACTGCCGGCCTCTACCTGGTGTCCGCGAATACCTCCGACCCTCTCATACCGAACACCACGCTCACGCCCGATAACGTCTATAGTCTGAACGCCGGCGGCGGATACCGCGCGGAGTACGAGGAAGTTGCGGTCGATGGAAGCGGTAACCTATACATTGCCGATGCAGGTGACGAAATCGTAACGATGGTGGCAGCTTCCACCACAAGTCCGCTGCTGCCCGGTCAGACGCTGAGCCCAGGAAGCGCGTACTCAGTGGCGGGCAGCAACGGAAACTCGGGCTTCGCTGGGGATGGCGGCCCAGCCACCAGTGCGCAGCTCTCATATCCCAACGGCGTGGCCCTGGACACCTCAGGCGATCTATTCATCGGGGATACCTCCAACAACCGGGTGCGTGAGGTTTCGAGCAGCACCGACAAGATCATCACCATCGCCGGAGATGGTGTGCGCTACGCCGACGGAGTGCCAGGCGACGAGTCGCAGCTTCAGTATCCGAACGGCCCCACCGAGGACGCCAAGGGCGACATCTTCTTCTCCGACGGGAACACCCACACCGTGCGAATGCTCGCCGGAACGACCTCCAGTCCCTTCTTACCAAGCGAAAGTCTGTCTGTTGGCGACATCTACACCGTCGCCGGCAACGGTTCCGGCACTTACGGCGGTGATAACGGTCCGGCCAGGCAGGCTGGGATACCGAGCCCCGGCGCTCTGGCAGTCGACTCCCGCGGCAATCTGCTTATCGCCGACACCCAATCGCAAACGATTAGGCTGGTAGCCGCCGCCACGGCCAGCCCGCTGCTTCCCAACACCGCACTCACGGTGGGTGACATATATGTCGTCGCCGGCACCCCTAACCATGCTTACTACGGTAGCTTCTACTCAAATGGGGATGGCGGAGCCGCGACTCAGGCCTTGCTATCGACCCCAATGTCGATCGTCGTCGACAAGTCGGGAAGCCTTCTGATCGCCGACCACAGCGGCTATCAAGTGCGACTGGTGGCCGCAAGCGCATCCGACCCACTAATGCCGGGCAAGACTCTGACCACGGGCGATATCTACACTATGGCTGGACGGACGGACGAGAAGACAGGCTACGAATCGGACGGGACGCCGGCAAGCCTAGCGTCTCTAGGAACCGTCAACGCCCTCGCCCTGGACCCATCGGGCAACGTCTACATCACCGACGGCTGCTGGATCTATGTGGTCGCGGGCACCTCCTCCGATGCGCTGAAGCCGGGCGCAAGCCTGGCGACCGGAGATATCTATCACCTCGCAGGACCACAGGGACCATACGGAGCGGTGAGCTGCACAGGTGCTTCGGCTGGCGACGGCGGCCCCGTGGGCAAGGCCACCTTCGCCCAGGCACAATTCCTCTCGGTCGATCCACACGGCAACCTGTATGTAACCGACGAAGCAAACCCTTACGAGATCAGGCTGATCGCCGCGACGACCAGCAACCAGCTGATGCCCGGCCACGCACTGATCAAAGACGATATCTACTCACTCGCGGGCAACAGCGGCTCCAGCTCCAATCCCATCACGTATCCTCTGGAGCTCCCGAACGATCCGCGAGATATCCTCGCGACGCCTCAGGGCAACCTGGTCATCTGCGCCGGAAGTACCGTCCTTCTCGGCGCACTGGTCCCAAGCCCACCAACGAGCGTGACCGCTTCCAGCAGCAACAGTCATGTGAGCGTGCACTGGAGCGGATCATTGAAACCCGGCTCTGGCCCGGTCATCGGCTACCAGATCTCACGAAGTCCTGTTGTTCCTGGAGGCGCGTACACTCCGGTCGGAACGACGCCGGCTTCGTCCGTGTCATTCACCGACACCACTCCGATTCCCGGCGGGACGTACACCTATGGTGTTCAGGCCATTACCCTTTACGGAGACAGCGCAGCGGGCACGGTTCAGGCCACAGCCGTACCCACATCGGCGCCCCCAATCTCGACGATCGCCGGCGGATATGCCGGACTAAGTCCATCGCCCTTCACGGCAACGCAGCTGGGACAGGACCCCCAGGCAACCGCGATCTTCAAGTCAACCGCCTACGTGTACGACTCGAACGATTCCACTATCCGGGCCGTGAACCTGACGACCGGATCCGAGACCCGGGTGGCAGGCAACGGCATCGACGGCCACAGTGGCGATGGCGCCGCGGCTACCGCGGGCGAGATCGGAAACGTGACGTCAATGCAAGTCGACCCCTCCGGCAACCTGGCTTTTGTTGAGAACGACCAGGGATATGTCAGATTGCTGGCGCTCGCGACCTCCGACAAGCTCTTGCCGGGAAAAGCGCTGGTCAAGGGTGATCTCTACACGGTTGCGGGCAACGGTGGCTACGGCGATGCGGGCAACGGCATGCCGGCAGTCAAGGCCACGTTTGAAGACCCGGTCGCGGTGGCGACCGACTCCAGCGGAAACCTTCTGGTAGCCGATGATTTTGATGGAAAGGTGCGGCTCATCGCCGGAGCGACGTCGACCCCTCTGCTGCCCGGGAAGACCCTGGTGGCCGGGGACATCTATCCCGTCGCTGGGACTGGCGTCATCGGCAACAGCGGTAATGGCGGCTCGGCATTGGTGGCGAGATTGGGCACTCCGACGGCAATAACCGTCGACCGTGCCGGAAACCTGCTGATCGGCGATAGCTTCGACGGAACGATTAGGCTGGTGGCGGGCGCCGCCACTGATCCACTGCTGGCAGGCGCCGGATTGACCAAGGGCCGGATCTACGCCCTGGCCGGGGCGGGCAGTGGAGGGACTGGTGATGGAGGTCCAGCGACGTCCGCAACCTTCCAGTACATTGGAGGACTCGCCTCCACATCTGCGGGCGACCTGCTCGTGGCGGACTCCGGAAACAACGAAGTTCGCCTCATCGCCGGCAACACGAGCGATTCGCTGCTTCCCGGCAAGAAGCTAACCAAGGGCTACATTTATGCGTTGCTGAACGGTGCTCAGCAGCAAGCCTTCAGCGGAGACGGCGGTGCCGCCGCCGCAGCATCGGCGCTCTGGCCCACAACAGTCTCGTTCGACGGATCCGGAAACGTCTTCGTCGCCGACTGGGGTAACAACCGACTCCGTAAGATCTCGGTGACTACGGGCAAAGTCTCAACGGTCGCGGGCAACGGGACCCTGTACTGGGACGGCGTCAGTCCAACCAAGTCGCCCATGACGGCGGCCCCAGCCATCGCCACTGACGGTGCAGGAAACGTCTTCGTCGCCGACACCAACGACTTCGCGGTACGGATGATCGCCAAGTCGACCAGTGCGGCCTTCCTGCCGGGTAAGACGCTAGTGGCCGGTCACATCTATACCATCGCCGGCACTGGGCAGCAGCCGCCGGGCGGCGAGTCGCTCCGCAGCGGGCAGCCGGCCACGTCAACCTCGATCATGCCGGTGGCCTTAACGGTCGACCACGCGGGGAATCTCATCGTGGGCGATGCTGCCTGGCCCGACATCCGGCTGGTAGCCGGAGTGTCGAGCGATCCACTCATGCCGGGCATAAGGTTGACGCGCGGCGACATGTATGACATCGCCGGCGGCGGCGGAACCTATGGCGACCCAACGTATGGAGCTTCGGCTACGCAATCGAACCTATTGACGCCGATGGGCCTGGTCACCGACCCCGCCGGCAACCTATACGCCTCCATCTACGACACTTCGGGAGACCAGCAGGTGAATGCCTCAGTGGTGCTGGTTGCAGCGGCAACCAGCAATCCCTTCCTCCCAGGCCAGACGCTCACCAAGCGAGACCTGTACTTCATAACCGGACGGGGAAGCGTCTCGGGCAGGAATGACGGCGGACCCGCCGCTCTTGCCGGCCTCCAGGAGCCTGAAGGCCTCGCTCTCGACTCCTCGGGTGACCTGACCATCTCGGATTTCGGAGACAGCCGGGTGCGCCTGATCGCCGGCAAGACGTCCGACAAGCTCATGCCTGGAGCGACTCTGACCCCAGGTGACATCTATACAGTGGCCGGCGGGGGTTCGAGCTTTGATTACGGGCAGACCGGTGTGAGCGAGCAGCTCGGCAACATATCCGCCGTAGCCCTCGATCCCAGCGGCAATCTGGCCCTCGACGACGCCTCCAACAATGCCATCTGGCTCATGGCGGGAAGCACCAGCGATCCGTTGCTGCCCGGGGCGACGCTGCAACCAGGCTCGCTCTACAAGATCGCGGGAAACGGCACTTCCGGATACGCCGGAAACGGCTCCGCGGCCGTGGCCGGCGAGATGAGCGCTTCCGCGGCCATCGCCTTCGATTCCTCCGGCAACCTATTCATTGCCGACACCGGCAATGCGGTCGTACGTGAGGTACCGAAGTGAGATGGCGCCTATGACGAGCCATGTATCGGTACGGGGTAGGAGGAAACCAGCCGAGGCCCGCTCAAGCGGGGGATTGGGCGCTGACCCTTGTGATGCTTAGACTACGAGCTTATTGATTGTCGGGCCCGGGGCTCGCTTCACGGAGCCCGGCCGCCTCCACTGCCGCGCGTTCCACGCGTGCCCGATAGGCCTCCCACCACTCCTGTCCTTCCGGCGGCAGGTTGTCGTTATCGGGCCGGACGCCGGCAGCGCCATCGATCAGCTCGCGTACGATGTCGGCGTGGCCGGCATGCCGGTGGGTTTCCGCGATCACGTGCACCAGGATCCGGTGCAAGCTGACCTGGTTCTTGCCGGCGGGCCACCACCGAACCTGACCGACGGCATCCAAGGGGAGAGACGCGATTGTGGCGTCGGCGTGGTCCCAGGCACGGCGATACAACGCAATGATCTCGTCACGAGATTCGTCGGCCGTCGCCCACATATCGTCGTTTGGCTCGGCGCTCGACTCGAACCACGGCAATTCCTCCACTGCCGGACGTCCGAACGTCTCCCCGAAGTACCCAAACTCAACTCCGGCAAGGTGCTTGACGATTCCAAGGAGGTTCGTCCCAGTCGGCGTCATCGGCCGGCGAACGTCGTACTCCGACAGCCCCTCCATCTTCCATAGCACCGCGTCTCGAGCGAGCTGCAGATAACGCCGGAGATCCTCTTTGGGGTCTGAAACGCTCAAGCTGTTTCCTTTCAACCGACTGTGGGAGTAGCCGCACCTCAATCTTGTGGATGGCCAGTTCAACTGCCTGGCGCCTCTCGCATGTTGATCGTATCAGCCGGGTGAAATCCATGCCCGAGTCGCCATGCAGCCAGGAGAAGCGAGACAAGCTGTACAAGGAACGTTTACCGGAGAGGGCGGCGCTGACTGTAACCTCATGACGAACATCAGTACGGGTAGCATCCGACCATCGAATTACGGAAGAAGGTTTCAAAGAAAGGATTCAGCAATGTTCAAACGAAGCGTTCTCGTCCTGCTCGCCGTTTCGCTCTTCAGTTTCGGCACCGTCGGAACATCTCTAGCCGCAAGCCATATGGCCAAGCCCGACAAGCTGGTGGTCAAGATCACAACCACCAGTGGGACGACGTGGGGGAGGGTCTCGGTTGACTGGAAGGCGGCCGGCAAGACGTTCATGTACACCTGTAGGAAGAAGAAGTGCGTCTACCATCCCGCCCACATGGTGAAGCTGCATCTGAGTGAGGTTGCTTCCTCGCCTTCGACCTGGCCGTTTGCCGGCTGGAGCATCGATAACAGCGGCCACATGTCCACGAAGAAGAAGCACAAGTTCAGCTTCGAGATCATGAAGTCGAAGGCCGTCATCGGCGCCAACTACGTGTTGAAGTAAACCGTCGGACGGACCCAAGGGAGGCGGCGATACCCGATCGCCGCCTCCCTTGCTTATGTCCAGTGTCCGGCCGACTTAGGCGGCTTTGAGCCAACCCGTATGAGTCGATGAGCTGTCGCAACGAATTGTGACCCTATGAACCTGCCCGTGGCCATTGCGAGGGATACATTCCGTCGGGCCGGAAAGGCGTGAGGTTAGATCCGGACCAACCTCCTGAGCCGCCACTTCCTGTTTGCCTCAGTCAGGCCATCCTACCCACACATTGGGTAGGCGAATCGCAGAACGACGATCCGGCTTTGGCTGAGACCCTTGATGCGTGACAACGGCGTGCGTGTCGACGGCGAGGCTCTCAACGCGGTACAATGGCACGCTTTGCGAATCGATTACAGAAAGAAGGACGGGAGACGAAAATTGAAGAAGCTCATCATCGGTACGCTCACAGGCTTGACTCTACTTTCCATCGTCGGCGGAACCGCATTCGCATCTGCAAAGAGCGTCCCATTCAAGTCGAGTGGATCCGGCACCGAGACGTCGCTTAGCGCAGTTGGCTGCCAATCCACACTAGCCGGCTGCACGGTCCAGTCGACAGGTACCGCCACCAGTTCGCATATGGGTACCGGCCCCTACACGTCTACGCTCACAGTTGACTGGGCGGCCGCGACCTCGAATGGTGCTGGAGGCTACTGCGCGCCCGCGACGGGCACCGGGACGATCACTGCGGCTAACGGCGACACCCTTGATCAGAGCGAATCCGGCACGGTCTGTGAAGTTGGTGCGACAGGCAATAATGTTCCGCACACGTTTACAGGAACCTTCACCAACACCGGAGGAACAGGGCGATTTGCAGGCGCGACCGGCAGGGGAACAGTGACCGGCGGCGACGACGGATCCGGAAACTCCTATTACCAGGAGACCGGGACGGTTAACTTCTAGCACCAGATCACGAGGCGGCTGCCGCCACCCGCAAAGCTGGCTGCAGCCGCCCTCCAACGCGTCGCCGGGCCCGATGCGGATTCAAGGGCGAGCTCCATGTCACTGACGCTCCCCGCAGGAGCGCAGAGCTCTGACGGCAGGACAACTTGCGTGTAGGAGGCGGGGTCCCTGGTCGGGCCCCTTTAGGACGTCCGGAAGGCTCGAAGACGCTATGGAAGGCTCAGTCGAGCCTTCAGAGTATCCGGTTTGTGCCTCGTGTTCTCAGCTTTACCGGTCAACCGGTTGACCCAATGAATATTTTGTCTGCCAACCGGCTGTCTCATCCGCGATACAACGCGTTGATGGCCATTGGCTGGGGCGGCGGAAACAGGACAGGAGGCCAAGCAGCCATCGTGGTGACGCCTTCGAGCTTCCTGACTCGTGTCCGGGTGTCAGGTCCAGGTAGCGCAGTCGTAGTCGTAATCGTACGAGCCCGTCCACTGGGTAACCGTCACGGTGGCACCGCGTGTAAGCGGGGTCACGCGACAGTTCGACTTCGCTCCCGATAGGTTTCGGGCTCCGGGAATCCAATCCGGCAAACCGATCAGCTCGCCGGGCAGGCCGGTCGTTCCAGCGATCTTGGCCCACTGATAGGAGGTCGAGTAGACACCCACATTGCCCCCGGCCACTGATCCAATGTAATGGAAGTAATCCACCATGCCCTGCAGATCGGCGTCGTTGTTGGCCGTGTTGCTGTCCCAGCTATTGCCCGTCTCGACGTCCAGCCACCAGATGAAGCTCCGCGCGCTTGGGACTCCGCGGGTATTGGCATCCTCATCACCCAGGTTGTAGCCATACTGCCACGCGCATGCCTGGTTGTCCAGGCCCTGTCCGTTCGATCCGGTCGTGCACGACCCGTAGGGATCGGCCACGACGTCTGCCCCAAGGGTGACCGGATCTATATTGTTTACCGGCCAGTCTGCAACCCCGAGATTGCCCGGGTTTGCCGTGTTGACGTAGAGCATCGTTTTTGGAAGAGAAGTCGATCCACTCGCACCCTGAGCCCATGTGAGCTCGGAGCTGAAGCACGGGTTGGTGGTATTGGCGAGGCCGTCGTTTAGGCCCACAACCGAAAATGCCTCACCGCTGGGAAGCGTCTTGCCGCACTGGGGATAGGAGACGTCCATACCCGTCACGGTCGTGTTCGACGCGTTGCGAGATGCTCCGGAGGGCGGTGGACGTGAAAATCGCGACGGTGGCGACGCTGGTGGCGAGTGCAAGGAACAGCCGCTGAATCATCGACTCCTCTCCTTCGCTCGACGGAACGGTGAATGTACCCAGTATAGCTGCGGCTGCCTCCTGCGCCAACCGCAACGCGTGGGTCGGTCCGCCTCCCAGACGTGATAACAGGACAGCTGAGTGCAACGTAGCTGAGTGCAACGTATAGGAAGCTGCAACCTCCGTCTTTTCTCGTCAAACGGCCAAGAGGGACCGGGGTGTCCCGCTGCAGCCTCGAAACCGGATATCCGGAAGCTTCACCTGGTTGACGTCCCACAAGGTGGCGTCCGGCCAGCTCTGCGTTCCCCTGTGGCCCCCTGCCCCGGCCGGCTCCGGAAAACGCCATGTTGGAGGTGAACTGCCACGCGTGGACGGGATCCAGGCGTCAGGAAGGCAGCACGCCGACAATCGCAAGAACAAGGATGACCTCGATAGCGAGCAGGCCAATGCCGCCCCACAAATAGAACTGCCGCGAGGTATCCTCGGACGACATGAAATAGAAGAGTATTGTGCCTGCAGTTACCGTGCCCAATATGACCGCAGCGACGATGGCGTCGCTGCGTACCGGCGACCCGCAGAACTGGCCAAGCGTTCCTCGGCTGCAAATCCTAACCGCTGCCACCGGTCGGTGCCCCAGCCGAAGCCGCCGGTCAGGCCCTACTTAGGCCGGCAGTACTTGGTGTACAGCTCCGGCAAAAGCTGGTCCCGACTCCCTCAGCCGCGCCCGAAGGGATTTTCAACCCGGACCCCGGCGTAGTTGCCGCCGTCGGCCAGGTCCTCCGAGAGTAGGACCTCGCATCCGAGCACTCGCGCCGCCTCGATGACGGCAGCGTCCCAGTAGGAGATGCCAAAGCGGCTGCGAGTACTGAAGGCCGCCGTCATTACGGCCACCGTTACTTCCTGCACCGGAAAGCGCAGGAAGGACTCGACGAGGAGGGCGGCCTGGTCATGGCCGAGCGGGTCGTTGCGGCTCTCACGCGTAGCCTGAACATAGAACTCCTGCAGGACCTGGACGGACAGCCCCACGTCCCCGGCGGCGAGGATGGCGTTGGCGGTTTCCGCCTTGGATCTTTCCTCCGGGTCCCGTGATATCGCATAGAGCAAGATGTCGGTGTCAACGAAGCGCACGGTCGTGAAGCTCATTGCGATTGACGCGGTCGCGGGCCCTGAAGCGCACTATTTCGCCCTGAGTTCTGTGCTGGAGAGCTTCGAGACGTTCGAACTCGCGCTTCCGATCCGAGAGCGCGACGAGATACTCGGCCACCAGAGCGCTCAGGGAGCGGCCCTGCTCCGCCGCGCGAACGCGCGCCCTGAGATACACCTCGTCGGGGACGGAAACGGTGATGTTCTTCATGCCCTAGTCTCCCACAGACTCACAGAAATCGTGATCCACAGTACAGGCTAGCATCGAACTGGCCTCCGCGCTGATCCCCAGTGGCCAGCTCGCGGTCGGTCCATGAGGACCTGTCCAGCCCACGGCAAGCCGCCGGCCGGTCCCCAGCCGAAGGGACTGTCACGCCCTACTTGGGCCCGCAGCATTTGGGGTGAAGCTCTCCATTGGCCCGCACCCAGCAGGTGATGGCAAATCCGCCGCCGGCGAACTGTACTATCCGGTACCGGCTGGGGGTCTGCCCCGGGTCGAAGCAGTAGATGCGCCCGACCTTGCGCAGCCCGCAGCCGCCTCCGACCTTGGTGTAGCGATAGCCCCGAGGCCCCAGCCGCCAAGGACCGCGGCAATAGTTCGGGGCCGGAGCGTGACAGCGCACCACATGATTCATGGGCAGGCCACAGACCTCGTTGAAGTCGGTACTCGCCTGCAGATACCTGCCCTTCGGC
>DASRCF010000013.1:0-3885 GCA_035653255.1 Chloroflexota bacterium | reverse complement strand
CCGTAGCTGTCCACCAAGCTGTCAATATCACAACGTAAAACTATTAGGCAAGCCCCAGGAGAGAATCGGACTCTCGACCTCATTCTTACCAAGAATGCGCTCTACCACTGAGCTACTGGGGCCTGAACGGACAAACGTGACGGTGTCGCCTCGATGACGGTTGCCGTCCTGCTGCTGGTGGTGGGGAGAGGATTCGAACCCCTGAAGCGATAACGCAGCTGATTTACAGTCAGCCCCCTTTGGCCACTTGGGTACCCCACCGCGGGCGCCACCGATTTTATCAGGGGCTTCCTCAGCGCGCCTGTGCTTCCAATGCTGCTTGCCACCTTGGGATTCGAAGTCCGGCGCCATCCAACATCACCTCGCCGTCCGATCAGCGTCGATGGTGGTCCATGGAGGAGCAAACCCAAGTCGCTGCGCCGGGCCGTGCAGGGTTCGTAAGGGCTTCGTAACCATCTCGCCGTCGCCGACCCTCCAACGGTGATCGACGGGACGAGCGAATTAAGGGCCCCACCGGCTTCGATGGCAGGTAGGGCCAGAATCCATTCTGTGACCGGCGTCGAGGGGTACGGCCGCTGGGCATGCGCACCATCCCGGCGTGCTCGGCGGGAGAGCACTCCCTGCATCGACCGACCTCGCCGCCGTTAGTTCGTCCACCAGCCTTTGGCCCCAGCCGGATGCATTTGAGGCGAGAAATGGTAAGTCGACTGCGCGCTAGGGGCCAGCCCGGATGCCCCCGTCGGGGCACCCTGCGTGACGCAGCAAGGTACGAGACGTCATCGAGGTCGCGACGGCCGTCGCCCTCAAACCGGTCGCAGAATGAATTCGGCCTCTACCAGCCTCGCAGACCAGTGGACGGGTTTCTTGTTGGACGTGCCCACATTGGCACGACCTGCCCGTTGTAGCTAGTGTTTCTGTCCGCTACCAGAACTTCTTTGCGGCGACGGGACTGACGGTAACATTTCCGCCACAGGCATCGATCGTTGCGTACGTCACCACCGGAAGGTTGAGATGCGGTCCCCACAGCATAACGTTTCGGGCGGTCGGGCAGGTCTGGTTCCCGACCGGGAAGTGGCTCCAATGCATGACAAAGAAAGCCGGATGCTGATGGCTGAGTGTCACTTGCTTGGGTCCCGGCCCTCCTTCGGGAAAGGGCGCCTGGGACACGTGTGTGGTCATGGACCGAAAGTTCCGGTCGAGCAGCTCTGCCCCCGGATAGCCCATCAGGGTGCAGGGGCCGAGAAGGTCCCCTATCCGGAACTGCAGATAAATGTGTCCTGTCGCGCCCTGACTCGAGGCCGGACGGATGAAGAGCTGGTAGTTGGCGCACCGCGAGGGTGACGAGGCTGCCGCTCCGGCACTATTCGTCCAGACTCTGACACCTGTCACACATGTGAGGACGGCTATGGTGGCCATTAGGACGATACGGACGGCCATATTCAAGTTCATGCTCGTTTCCTTTCTCCGCAACGCGGTCCCAAGATTGGCACGGCTGCCACTGGTCGTGGCATCATGGTAACAGCTTCGTCGGCGAAGCCGCAGCCGGTACTCAGCATCGAGGTGTGCTCGGATCTGTATACCAGCAGACGCTTTAGGCATATCCCTCGGACCTGGGCGCACGCCGTAAAACGGCCGCCTACATCCCGTACTCTGGCGAAAGGGCATGGAGCTTCCGTCCGGACTCGAACCGGAAACCTACCGCTTACAAGGCGGTTGCTCTGCCAGTTGAGCTACGGAAGCCTGTCGTTCTAGCCTAGCAAGGCACTGCGAGCCCGACGGTCGAAGGGGTGGCTGAGCCGGGCCCGGCTCAGTGTCTAGAGGGACCGGTCTCGTCGCCGGTTGCTGGCCGCCGCTGCCTCACGACCTCATACAGGGCTATCGCACCCGCGACGGAGGCGTTCAGACTGGAGATTGATCCCAGCATAGGCAGCGAAGCCATGATATCGACCTTGGCGGAGGTAAGCCGGCGAAGACCGCGCCCCTCGCCTCCCACGACGATGGCCACGGGCACCGTCAGGTCCACACCGTACAGCGACTGCTCGGCCCGCTCGGATAAGCCGACGGTCCAGATTCCCTGATCCTTCAACGCCGAGATGGCGGAGATAAGGTTGGTTACCGTTGCCACGGGCAGATGGAAGAGGGCGCCGGCGGACGCCTTTGTCACCGTTCCCGTCAGAGGTGCGCTGCGACGCTCGGTCACGATCGCTCCCTGAGCGCCCGCACTCTCAGCGCTCCGTAGCAGACTGCCCAGATTGTGGGGGTCCTGAACCTCATCGGTCACCAGGAGGAGCGCGGGCCCATTCGCCTTCTTCACGACCTCGAGGATGGTGTTCAGCGGAACTGTCGTCGCCGATCTCAGTTCGGCGACGATGCTTTGAGCCGCATGTGCCGGAGCGTGCCGCTCAATCTCCGAGTCGGGAACCTCGTGCAGCTCAACGCCTGACTCCAGAGCCGCCCGCCGAATCTCGGTCACGATCGCGGCGTCGCGGACTCCCTCGGAGAGGAGGATACTACGAACCATGTGGCTTCGAAGAGCTTCCAGGACAGGCCTCCGGCCCCAGATCCAGCGTCCGCTCACCTCTGCCGAATGAGGGCCACCGAATGGACGGCGATCGACTCGCCGCGGCCCTCAGGGCCGGTGCCTTCGGCTGTTGTGGCCTTCACCCCGACACAGCTCGGATTCGTACCGAGTGCGGTGGCAATGCGCCGGCGCATCTCAGGGATGTATGGCGCCAGCTTGGGCTCCTCCGCGATGATGGTGCTGTCGACGTTTTCGACCTCGAATCTCGATCGCCTCAGCTCACACATCACTGTGGTAAGCATGTCGATGCTGGAAGCGCCTTTCCAGTGGGGATCGTCGTTCGGAAAGTAGTGACCGATGTCGTGGAGCCCCGCAGCACCCAGAAGCGCATCCATGACGGCGTGCACCAGCACGTCCGCGTCCGAGTGGCCGACCAAACCCAGATGGTACGGTATCGAGACCCCGCCGAGGTGGAGTGGCCGGCCCTCCCCCAGACGGTGAACGTCGTAGCCCACGCCGATGCGAGTCGTCGGCTCTCGGCGCGGTCCCGTCCTAAAAGGGCTTTCCGCTTGTCTCAGCACCTTGACGACCTCGGTCCGCCCCTGTTCGAGGTCGACACCCAGGCTGTCGAGAACGCCGGCGGCGATTCCATCACCCTCCCGGATCAGGCCGAGCAGCAGGTGCTCCGTGCCGATGTAGTGGTGCCGGAGTCGACGGGCCTCGTCGACCGCCAGCTCGATCACCTTCTTGAATCGAGGTGTCATCCCGGTCTCTCTCGCCACCTCGCCGCGGCCGATGATGAACTCGACCGTACTGCGGACCTTCGGCAGCTCGACGCCGAGGTTCGAGAGCACCTTGGCGGCGACACCGTCGCCTTGCCGTACCAGCCCGAGCAGCAGATGCTCAGGCCCGACATAGTTGTGGTTGAAGCGCTGAGCTTCCTCCCGCGCGAGGCTTATGACCGTTCGTGCTCGCTCCGTAAACCGATCGAAAGGGCCGGACGTCATCAGGGAGTCACCGCGAGTAGCTCTCGGTCGCCAATGTCTCCACCACAGCGAGGTCCTCCGCGGCCGTCACCTTGAGGTTATCCCGCTCACCCGTCTCGATTCTCACCGAATGGCCGAGAGCTTCCAGCATCGAGGCCTCGTCAGTCGCCGTCTCCAGCTCCCAGCGCGGGTCCGCGAACACCCTCTCCAGTAGGAGCCGCTCGAAGACCTGTGGCGTCTGCGCCGCCCAGAGCTGAGACCGGTCCAGCGTCTCCATCACCCTGCTCCCGTCAACCCGCTTGATCGTGTCAGCGACTGGAACTGCCGGGATGGCCGCGCCATGCTCGCAGGCTGCCCGCCAGACCCGCAACAGGAGCT
>DASRCF010000012.1:0-2755 GCA_035653255.1 Chloroflexota bacterium | reverse complement strand
CGCCGGAGGAGGAGTCGGTGAGCGTACGAGCTGAAGCGAGGCCACGGCAAGGCCATGCGGCGGTTGGTCGCGTCTCCATGGTCTTGCTCACCTGCGGGGAGGAGAAGAGCCGCATGCCGGTCGCCAAGGAGGTGAGCCAGTCCACGCTCACCGAGCGGCTGAACGATCTCATCGCGGGGCGACTGCTGGGACTGCTCAACCAGAGCGACCGGGGGGCTCTCAGCCGGTTCACGAACGACACTGATGAGGTCAGTGACCGTCGAGATCTTGGGGCGGCTCTTGAGAACGTCACCTGCCGGCCGCTGCGACTCTTGGCCGGCGACCGAAGAACGCAGGCCGCGATCGTCTGCATCTGGTCGGAGTCGGCCCCGTGTCCTACCGAGGGCAGGGTTTTCGGTCTCCATGAATCCGATCAATGGAGAGGCGGCGGCAGCTGCTGGTCTTCTCTTCGGTCCTCCGACCCTGCGGTGGGGTTCTACCGAGGACCTTGTCGATCATGCGGTTGGTCCACCCCGGTCCATCTGCCCGGTTATGAGGCAGGCCGACGAGGCGAATCTCGGGGATGAGCGCCTCTCTCCAGCCATCAGTCTTCGACTGAGATCGCCTGTCAGGGTTGCGGAATCGTAAGGGTGAACAGCCTCAGTTCGATGAGTTGACGATCAGGCATCTCGAGATGATCCAGTCGGTGATAAGTCGTCTATTCACTGATTCCTTTCTCATGAAGGATTGGGCACTTACCGTTACCGGTGCATTTTACGGTTTTGCAGTCCAGAATCTCAATTGGCGCATCGCGACGGTTGGGTTGCTCCCAGTCGTAGCGTTCTGGTTCCTGGATACGTACGTTCTTAGCCGAGAACGTATGTATCGAGCGATGTATGAGGCCGTGAGAACTGGCGATCGGCGAGTCAAACCTCTGTCTGTGGATTACCGCCCATTTGTCGGTCCTTGGAGATACTTACCCTGGCGCGGTGACTCAGCGAGCTGGTGGGCAACGTTCTGGTCAAGAACGCTTCTCCTTCTCTATGCTTCCCTGTTGGTTGTGGGAGTTGCGCTAGCGGTTATTGTGGGCAGCCATTGAGCGCTGACAAGCGTGTCGAATTCTGTTGGCTATCTCATCCTTGATCGCGTTATCGTAGTCGGTCTTGGGAGGCCAGATGTTGCCGATACGATCGTGGTGCCATCGCGGCACCACGTGAAGGTGTAGGTGGAAAATGGTTTGAGAGGCCGCCTCCCCAGCCGACGTGATCAGGTTTAAGCCATCGGGATTCATTGCCGCCCTGATTGCATGTGATACGTGGAGAGCGACGTGTAGGAGATGGTTGGCTAGCGGTTCGTCGATGCTCCAGAGATCTGGGATATGGCGTTTTGGAATAACGAGCGTGTGCCCTAGGACGGCAGGCTGGGGTGGGAAAAATGCGAGTGTCATAGGCGTTTCGCAGACGATACGTGCTGGTTCTTTACCGAGAACGATGCGACAGAATTCGCACTCGCTCACTTGATGCATGGTGAAACCTCGTTGTGCTGGTTGGGAAATGATACCATGGGGGTTTTCTTCTCCGTGGGTCGGACTGGTAGGTGACGGTGCACGCAGCCAGGCCGTCCTGGCCATCGCGCGCCTGATACCAGGGCAAAGCTCTCGCTTCCTTCGCGGACGTGCCGGCCGCGGCCGGGCAGCAGCTCTGGCACGATCGAGCCTTTGTCAGCAGCGATCGCGCTTCGGCTCGCTGGAAAGTTCAGGTTGCTCTGATTGAGCTGTTTGCCCATCCGGCCGGGCTGAATCGAACGCTCTCGGAGCCACTGCACCTCGACCCGAAGCTGGATGCACGAAAGTCCAGGGTGTGCGATTTCAGGGGAAGAGCGCCGCGACGGGCAGCGGCGGCATCGCGGAGAGGGAGGGGCGCGAGGCCGGGTGGCGGAGGGACGCGCTCCTATTGGAACCACGCTGCTCCCTCGCCGAATAGCTTCGAACCTTGGTGAAGGCACTGCCAGTCCGGCCGCGAAGACGTTCGCGAAGGTGGCCCTCGGCGCGCCGGCGGAGATGCCCCCGGCGATGCACGGTTCGTGGCGAGCCATGCGCTCGGCTGGCCCGGGCGGTGGCCGGTGCCTGCGCTACCAATACCTGTCGGCGCCGTCGCTGCTGCTGACCTGTGGCCTCCATTCGCCCGTTCTCCAGACCTACGCGCTCCTCCGCCTCCCCGACGGGCGCCGACCATCGCCACCGGCCCTCGCTCCCCGGCACGGGTTGGCGATCGGACGTGGGAGTGAAGGTCGGGCCGTCGACCCGCGAGGTGCGCCGGCGGAAGGTGCGGTCACGGAGCCGTTGCCCTGGACCCGGGCGAGTTCGTTGGTGCCCCCGGCGCCTCGCCGCCGCTCGCACCAGGTAGATGGTGGGCTCGCCCACGGCCCCGTCGTCGGCCGCCTCGACGGCCGATGGGCGTCGCGGCAACCCGCTCTGGCGGCCCGTATCGAACCCATCCCCGGCCCTCTCCCGGTGCCAGGGGCGGCTCACGCCACTCGGCTCGGCGGGCTCCGAGGGCGGCTCCCAGGCGGTTCCGCCGCCTCTCCGGAGGTATGGAACCCCCCTCCCGAGTTCGCATCGGCCTTCCCGAGGGGGCTGGAGCCTACGCCGGGATTCGAACCCGGGACCTCTTCCTTACCAAGGAAGTGCTCTGCCGCCTGAGCTACGTAGGCCCGTCCGGGACCCGATTCTACTGGTTCGGTGGCCTCGCCACCGCGGCCCGGCACCGGCCGCGGG
>DASRCF010000011.1:0-19619 GCA_035653255.1 Chloroflexota bacterium | reverse complement strand
GCGCCGCACCTCGAGCGCCCGACGGAAACACTCCAGGGCAGCCTCGTACTGACCAAGGTCGTGATACGTCCAGCCCAGGTTGTTGTAAAGCGCGCCGAGCCACCTGCGGGTCTGCGGATCCTCACTCGTCTCAGCCATTTCGATGCCTCGTCGGGCCCAGTCAATCTGGTCTGGCGGAGGCGAGACAATGGCCAGCATGTGGAGGGCATCGACGGCGAGGTATTCTTCCCCGCTATCCGTTCCCAGTAGATACGCTTCCAGGAACAGCGGCTGGGCTTCGGCCGCTGCGCCTGATGAGTTGAGGGTCCTTCCCCGCTCAAGCAGGAGCCGAATCCGCGGCCTGGCCATGCCATCGATCAGGAGACCTTCCACCCGATCCAAGAGGGCGTGGGCTTCCTCGAACCGGCCCTGCAGAGACTGCGTCCGGGCAAGCTGAGTCAGCAGCTCAGCCAGGTAGACATCATCTCCTGCCGCCTCGGCCCCCGGCAGGGCATCTCGAAATCGAGACTCGGCCTCGGCCGGCAGATCGATCTCCCATCCGACCAGATCCAGCGGCTGTTCAGAGGTACTCACGCGGCGGCTTCGGAGCGGGCCTGCCTCTCGAGATGGAAGAGCAGGACGGCGACGTCACTGGGGCTCACGCCGCCAATGCGGGCGGCCTGGCCGATGGTGCGCGGCCTGACCAGCTCCAACTTCTCCACCGACTCGCTCCTGAGTCCGGAGACCGAGGCGTAGCGGAGGCCCGCGGGAATGGTTCTCGACTCCATTCGGGCGAGGCGCCGCACCTCGGCCTGCTGCCGCTCTACGTATCCGGCGTACTTTGCCGCTGTTTCGACCTCACGGCCAATATCCGACGGTAGGGTGTCGAGAATTTCGAGCTGGTTCAACGTCCGCAGGGAGATGTCGGCCCGGCTCAGGGCCTCGCGACCCGTGAGGGGGTCCGCCAGTGGACGGCAGCCGAGAGCCAGCAGCCGCTGGTTGAGGTCGGCATTGGGCGTCAAAACCATGCGGTCCAGCTTCAGCAGCGTGCGCTCGATCAGCTCCTGCCGCGATTGAACCTCTCGGAACCGCTGGTCATCGATGAGCCCAACCTCATGTCCGATGGAGGTAAGCCGCGCCTCAGCACTGTCCTCCCGTAGCAGCAGCCGGTATTCGGCCTGAGAGGTGTGCATGCGATACGGTTCGCGAAGCTCCTTGGTGACCAAATCGTCGATCAGGACGCCGATATAGGCCTGATCGCGGCGCAGCACCACCGGCTCCCGAGCGCTCGATGCTTGCGCCGCGTTGATACCGGCCATCAGCCCCAAGCTCGCGGCCTCCTCGTATCCCGTCGTTCCCACAATCTGACCGGCCAGAAAGAGGCCCGCGATCAGCTTCGTCTCCAGCGTCGGCAGGACCTGCGTGCCGGGGATGTAGTCGTACTCGATGGCGTAGCCGGGGCGAACGATCTCCGCCCGGGTGAGTGCCGGAATGCTCTGGAGCATCTCCAGCTGAACTTCCACGGGAAGGCTTGTGTTTGCCCCTTGTACGTAGATCTCATCGGTATGCCAGCCCTCCGGCTCCAGGAACAGCTGGTGGGAGGACTTCTCGGCGAACCGCACCACCTTGGCTTCGATGGAGGGGCAGTAGCGCGGACCCGGGGCGGTGATGTCGCCGTTGAACATGGGGGCGCGGTGCAGGTTCCGGCGAATGATGTCGTGGGTGGCCTCGTTGGTGTGCATGAGGAAGCAGTTGAGCTGCTCGCGCCAGGTCCGGGTGGCGAAGCCGGAGCCCTGACCTTTGCCGTTGTTCCCTCTGGACGGCAGCACCTGACGGTGCTGAGCCAGATCGAGGGGCAGGATGGGCACGTCCGCGGACGGCGCCGGCGCGTAGCCGTTCTCGAGGCTCGTCCGCGCGGCGTAGCTGAAGAACAGCGGCTCCGGGCTGCCCTCCTGAATTGAGGTGCGACTGAAATCGATGGATTGCCGCCTAACTCGAGGAGGCGTGCCGGTCTTCAGGCGTCCGAGTGAGAACCCGGCACGGTCGAGGCTTTGAGAGAGGGCGTCGGCCGGGAACTCGCCCTCACGGCCTCCAGGGCGAGACTCGTCGCCGACGATGATCCGGCCACGGAGAAACGTTCCCGTCGTCAGGACGACCGCCGGCGCTTGGTACCGCATCCCCCCCGAGGTCACTACGCCGGCCACTCGGTGTCCCCGTCCCTCTGATTCCAGGAGGAGGTCTTCGACCGAGGCCTCGACCAACCGAAGGTCTGGCTGGCCGAGGATAGTGCCTGCCATGGCCTGGGAGTAGGCATGTTTGTCGGACTGAACCCTGAGGGCCTGCACGGCAGGGCCTTTGCCTGTGTTTAAACGCCGAATCTGTACGCTGGTCCGATCGGCGTTCCGGGCCATCTCGCCGCCCAGAGCGTCGACCTCGCGCACCAGATGTCCCTTGCCTGGCCCTCCTATCGAGGGATTGCAGGGCATGAGCGCGATCTTTGAGGCATCCAGGCTGAACAGCGCCGCCTTTCGACCCATGCGCGCCGCCGCCAACGCCGCCTCGCAGCCGGCATGGCCGGCGCCGACCACGATCACGTCAAACCGTTCCGTCGTGCTCATCTGCTCTCCCTCTGATGTGGCCCATTCTAGGCAAGCACTCCCTCGCGATCCGGCCCGCGGCGACTTAGCCATTTGTAGAGGTTTCGAGTTTCGAGTTTCGAGGTTTCGAGTTTCGAGTTGAGTTTTCGGGTTTCGAGTTGAGTTTTCGGGTTTCGATTTGGGTGTCGGGGTTCGAGTTGGAAGGTGATCCTGTTGTCCCACCGCCGGCCACCCACTATCCTCCTGCAGGGAACCTGCGTAGTCCAGGCCTTTAGGCCGTTGCTCTTGCTCTTACCCTGATGCTCGTGCTGAGCCCCGGAAGTAAGGTCCAACGCTTCCTTCTAGTTCGCCTCGAGTTATTCCCCATAGCGTGCGACACTCCGTAGTCCAGGCCTTTAGGCCGTTGCTCTTGCTCTCACCACGGTGCTCGTACCGGGCGCACGAACCGAGGCGTGTAACGCCGGCGAGGGACGGTCATGGCCGCTGAGGATACGGAGCAACATGCACAGGTGCCCAATCGGGCGCGGATACTAGGTTGAAGAGTTTGAGAGGTGCACCGTGGCGTATCTGAAGCCCCCGGCGTTCGCGCGAAAGGTCTTGAATCCGCTGGCGATGACCATAGGGATCGGAGGCACCGAAACCCCCAGTGTGCGGACACGCAATTCTGGTCAGACGCAGCGGGTACCCATCTTTCCGGTCGAGGTCGAGGGCGTGAAGTACGCCGTGTCCGCTCGGGGCGAGACGGATTGGGTGCGAAATCTGCGCCGCAATCCCGATGCAGACCTGCGATCGCGGGCCGGTTCCAGACCGGTCCACGCCGTAGAGCTGCCCGTCGACCAGCGGCCGCCGATTATCGAGGCCTATAGGGCCAAGGCAGGACGAACTGTCTCCGGATATTTCACCAAACTTCCCTCGCCCGACGACCATCCGGTCTTTCGACTCGAGCCCAGAGGAGCCTAGATACGGTGGTGGCGTGGCGTGCCGACGGTTCTCAGATCGAACGGCGAACGGCGTGCGAGCCGCTCGAACCGTGAAGAAGACTCGGCACTCCAAACTCCAAACCCAGAACAACTCCCGGTGGGAAGAGAGACGATGGAGAGGACGATGGGGGTAATGACGAAGGAGGGCATATGAGCACACGCTCGTACTGTCCGGTATGCGGCGGTAGTTTGGAGCTGCGATTGGTCGCGGGCGAAACGCGGGAGCGGCTGGTGTGCCCGGAGAATCACATCCTCTACGAGAACCCCACGGTGGTCGCCGGGACAATCCCCTTCTCAGATGGTCGCGTGTGGCTGTTGCGGCGGGCGATCGAGCCCAGGGCGGGCACCTGGACCTTTCCCGCCGGCTACATGGAGATCGGGGAATCCGTCGAAGACGCCGCCTCCAGAGAGACCCTCGAGGAGATCTGCCTCGAGGTCGAGATCGGCCGGCTGCTCAACGTCTACTCCTGGCCGGAGACGTCCATTGTCTTCGTCGTCTACCTGGCCGAGGCCTCAGGCCTCGCCGCAGCCGGCGACGAGGCACTCGAGGTCCGGGCTTTTGCCCCTTCCGAGATCCCCTGGGATGACCTAGCCTTTCGGAGCACCCATGAGGCGCTCAAGGATTGGATGCTCGCGACAGATACGTCGGGGACGCCGGCGCCGCAGGCTACAGGCTGAGCGAGGCTTCTAGCGTAGGGAACGCTCGAAGAGCAGCATCGAGTGCTCGTCCCGCAGCTCGTATCCGGCGCGGTTTAGTCCATCCTCCACCTGAGGCGTTCGCCTCAACATGCCGTTGACGGCTTCCAGCTCGCGGCGGTGCGCAAGCCGGCGCATCTCCCGGCCGAGGAGTGCGATGGCCTCAGCGTCGCCTCCGATGAAGGCCATTGCGAGGCGGTTGCGCTGTCTCCGTTCGGATCCCAGCGTTAACCCAAAGCTGTCGCTCGAATTCACCTTGAGTGCGACCGGAAAGTCGGTCACGGCCATCTGCTGAGGCACATCCATCACCGTCCAGCCGGCGACCACCTGCAGGGTATCCGGTTGGCCAATGAGCCGGCGGGCGCGCTCCAGGTCAGCATCCGAGGGCGATGTAGGCTCAACGCCTTGCGTCGGTGCGGAATCCTCGAGGGCGGGAGCGGTGAACGCGTGATATCGAGCCAGCTCTCGGAATCCCGCCCTGCGGACAACGGACATGCTGGCCTCGTTCTCGCTCGAGGTGGAAAGTCTGGCCACCCGGAACCGGCCGGCGGCGATCCGTTCCAGCGCATCGGCCAGGAGCCTCGCGGCAAACCCCCGGCCCCTGAAATCTCGGTGGACGCGGATGCCCTCCAGCCACACGACATCGCCAGGCTGAAATTCCAGGTGCTGGATCGCCACGACGCGCCCTTCCAGCTCCCCAACCAGCAGCATTCCCTCGGCTTCGTGCTGGGCGATCCATGAGTCCCAGACCGACGGAACGTAGTCGTTTCCTTCCCAGACCGTGGCGGAGATCGAGAACACGTCGTCCCGATCGCCGGGCCGCGCGTGGCGGATGACTAGCTCAGACACCCCAGATTCTAGGCGTGGCGTCCGGTATCCTCGGGTATGACCGGCGCGACGCGAGGACGAACCGCGCTGGTGGCCATTCTCCTTGCGGCTATCACCATGGCTGCCGTGCTGGCGGTATCGGGAACGGTCCTCTCACGCGGTCCGAAGCGCACCATCGGCGTACAGCGCGAAGAGGTGGGCGCCTATGCCCTGCAACAGCTCAATCAATTGGCATCGGGCTACTGGGCCAGGGTTGCCGGGGAAGACGACGGAGCGCCGCCGAGGGTCAACGGACACGATGAATTTGCCGCTGCATGGCTCCGCGAGATGCGGGGCAATTTGCACGGACTGCCGCTGCAGGTGATCGCCCAACCCTTTTCGACGCCAGGCTTCCAGCACTACGCCCCTCCCAGCCGGCCCGGGCAGAATGAGATCATCATGGTTCCGGGCGCCGTCGACCCGGACCGCGCTTTGCTCATCGTCACCCACTACGACGGCGAGCCCTTCTCCAAAGGCTCTGCCTACGACGACACCAGCGGCGCGGCCATCATGCTGGCTGTCGCCAAGCTCCTTGGATCCACCTGGCGATCACGCGGGCTACCCTCGATCACCGTCGAGTTCGTGCTGTTCGATGCGGAGGAACAGGGACTGGTCGGCTCCGGCGCCTATCTTTTCGACCTCCGCCAGAAGGCTCTGATGCCCAAGCCCACGGTCCTGGTCGATGAGGAGCAGTCAGGCGTCGGATACCCCGCCAGGCCCTTCGGACTGCGGTCGAAGCCGCCGATGCCGGCCTACGCCACGACTACCAGGCTGTCTAAGCGGCTGGCCAACGTCTTTGGACCCGTTACCAAGCCGAGTAGTGCCGGGCTTAAACGGATGATGGCCCTGCTCAAGTCTGCGCGCGACCAGGCCTACCGGCAGCTTCGGTCGACCTTCCCACGCCTCAAGTACCGGGGCGGCAAAGCCGCTGCCTTCTCGCCGGCGGATGAAAAGTACCTGCTCATCGGACCGAACTCGGTTTGCTGCAGCGACAACGCTCCCTTCGAGGCGCTGGGACTCCCGACGGCGATGTTCTCCGGCGACGCCTCCTACTATGACAAGCACCACTCCTCATGGGCCTATCCATTTGATCAGCCTCAGGACACTCCCACCACCCTAGCCTGTGACACGGGGGGGAAACCCTCGCCAACCCCCGCATTGCAGGCCGCCCTCGCCCTTCCCGTCGATCTGACCACCAGCCTGGTGGCGGCATATGCTCCTCCGTCCAAGGGCGCCGGACTTTCGGTGTTCGCCGCGCCGGCCGTCAAGGGACGCTCCACCGCCTTTGCCGGGGCAGCTTTGCAAAAGCCCAGGTGGTCTTTCGGCGACGGCGGCACCGCCTCAGGCGCTCTGGTTCATCACGCCTACCGCAGAAGCGGCTCTTTTGATCTGACCGTGATCGCGGGCGACGTGACGAGGCGCTATCGCGTTCATGTCGGATCGAGCTTGCCGCGTTATCATGCGCCCTTTGGCCGTATTCCGCCGCCGCCGATAAGGCCCTTTCATCCCCGTCAGCTCAAGGGGATAAGAGGGTGCCCGTGATGCCTAAGCAGGGTGTGACGTGGCTCTGGTGAACGAAACCATCACGTCTCCGGCCGGGTCTGAGAGCCTGCCGCGTGGCTTCCGCCTTCATCACGTGGTTGAAGCTCAGGACTTCAATCGAGGCATGCTCGACCAGCTCTTTCTTCTCGCCAGAGCCATGGAGCGCCTCGACGGAGCCGTCGGGAGCCGGCTACTGCAAGGGAGGATCATGGCCAGCCTCTTCTACGAGGAGAGCACCAGAACGCGGTTCTCGTTTGAAAGCGCCATGCACAAGCTCGGTGGAGCGGTGATCTCGACCGAGAACGCCAGGCAGTTCTCGTCGGTCTCCAAGGGCGAAACCCTCGAGGACACGATTCGGATCATCAACGGCTACGCGGATGTCATCGTTCTCCGGCACTATGAGAGCGGCTCAGCCAAGCGAGCCTCCGAGGTTTCGAACGTGCCCGTCATCAATGCCGGCGACGGCACCGGCCAGCATCCCACCCAGGCGCTGCTCGACCTCTACACCATCGTGAAGGAGCTGGGTCACATCGACGGCATCACCATCGCCGTGGTCGGCGACCTGGCCAACGGCCGCACCGTTCGGTCGCTCTGCTACCTCCTGGCGAAGTACCGGGATGTACGCATCCTCATGGTGGCGCCCGACGTGGTTCGCATGCGCGAAGACATCAAGGGCTATCTCGCACGAAGGAACGTGACCTTCGCGGAGGAGAGTGACCTGGCTTCCGTCGCGCCCGAGGTCGACGTGCTGTACCAGACCCGCATCCAGAAGGAGCGGTTTGGCGACCGGCAGGCGGAGTACGAGAAGGCTCGGGGCGTTTACGTGGTCACACCGGCGACACTGGAGCTCATGCGCAAGGACGCCATAGTGATGCACCCGTTGCCCCGTGTTGACGAGATCGATCCGGCGGTCGACGATGACCCGCGGGCCGCCTATTTCCGTCAGGCGCAGAACGGACTCTACATCAGAATGGCGCTGTTGGCGGCCTGTCTCGGGGCCGACGTGACGGCCTAGCTCAGGCTCGTCCAAGAGCTTTACCAAGGAGTCAAGGAATGACACAAGACGCCCGCGCGATGTTCCTGCAGGGGTTCGACTACACGAATAACCGCCTCGTGGAACGCCTTCGGGGACTCAGCGACGACGAGTACCTTTGGAAACCGGTGCCGGCGTGCTGGACGATTGTGGAATCCGACGAGGGCTACCGAAAGGAGTGGGAGCAGCGGCCGGACGGCGCCCCGGAGCCTGTCACCACGATCGCCTGGCGTCTGTGCCACATCAGCCTGGACGTGCTTGGCGGGTTCACGGTTTCAGTGCGGTCGGGTCAGCCGCCGGAACCAGCGTCCCCCGGCTGTGCGGCAAACGCGGCCGGGGCACTGGACCTCCTGGGCACGGCGTACGGAGAGTGGCGTGCGGCGTTGGCTGCCGTGGACGAGGACCGCCTGTGGCGAGAGCTTGGACCGTCGTGGGGGCCGTTTGGGAGCGACTCGACGGCGGACCTCGTGCTGCACGTCTTCGACGAGTTCATCCACCATTCGGCGGAGGTCGCCTTGCTCCGTGATCTCTATCGGTCCCGCTGAGCAAGCATCTTCCCCAAGCTTTCAACATCGCCCGGTTGGTTTAAGGAGCTAGCCCTCCGAGCCGGACGGCGAGAAAGACGCCGTACATGAGCGCGATGAGCACACCCTCGGTCCGAGACAGCCTGCTGCGCCAGAGACAGAGGAGCGCCGTGGCAGCCGTCATCCCGAGGAGATACGGCCCGTCGAAGTAGAGCGCCGGCCTCGACGGATGGAATGAGATGAAGAGGGAGGGCAGGGCGACGCCGAAGGCCAGGTTGATCAGATTACTGTTGAATGCCGTCGAGATGGCGGCATCGCCCATGTGCCGTCGAGCCAGCTGAAGGGCGGCCCACGTATTGGGGAGGCTGGTGGCCACCGGCAGTACGAGGATGCTGATCAGCGGCAGCGGCAGCCGGAGCTGGTGGATCACACCGATGACGCCGTGCACCATGACCGCTGTGAGGGCGACCAGGGCCAGGCTCGCCAGCAGGGCCCTGAGGACGTGGATCCGAACGTCGCCGGCCTCTCGCGGCAAGACCTCGCCGTGGCTCGTGAACAAAAGAAAGCCGACCGAGCCCAGCAAGGCTGCGAGGGCCAGCGGAATGCGCCCATTCGGTAGGAACACCAGCGCGACCACAAGCGCAGTCACCACGATTCCTGCCGTGCCTTCCTTCACGATCTGACCCCGAGTAAAGACGATGGAGCCGGTCACGATAGCGCCGAGGGCGAGGAGGCCGGCGAAGTTGTAGATGTTGGATCCCTCGACGACGCCCAGGCCAATGCTCTGGGAGCCGGCGGCAAGCGCCACCAGAGCGGTGGTGATCTCGGGCGCATCGGCTCCAATGGCCACCATGAGGCCGAGCCGGCCGGCGTTCAATCCCGCACGCCGTCCGGCAGTTTGCAGCTCCCGCACCATCAGCTCACTGGCGGCCAGGAGAAGCACCAATCCGCCGGCGCCCATGAGCACGTTCAGGGGCAGTGACGTCATATCACGGTCCCCGGAACACGGTCGCCGCCTAACGAAAGAGGGGCTTCCCGGTCAGTGGCTAAGCTGCACGACCTTGTGGCTGTGGAAGACGAAGCCCAGGTTGGTCCAGAACCAGGTCACGTAGGTTCGCGAGGACGGATGCGAGGTGTTGAATCCCTTTGTTCCCGGCGTGTCGGTCCGGATTTGCATCGCCAGGTGGTCCTTCCAGGGAATGATCTTGGCATCGTCGACGCGCTGCTGAAACACCAGCCGCTGGCCGCTGTAGATCCATACTTCTTGCGAGTGGCAATGCTTGTGGCAGGTGGCCGACGTGGTGAGGTAGATGCCGTCGCGTATTCCTGCGCCCGTCACCTGGCTGTTTAGGTGCTTCAGAATGCGCAGGTTCTGCGACGTGAACTCGCCCTGAGGATCGGCGTTGGGGACCGACTTCACGGACGTACGCTCGATCGCCTTCACTTTGGGTGCAAACAAGTCGTGCGCCTGGTCGACGTGCCACACGCCCTCGGAGACGACCAGTCTCAACCGTCCATGGCTCTGGTTCACCGTGTTGACGATCACCAGCACGTGGTTGGCGGGCGTTCCGTTCGGAACCTGGTCGTCGGCCACCATCAGACGCGTCGCCACCCGGCTGGCGAACTGCCGTTTCCATTTCTTGAACTTCGTGCCTCTTGCCATGGAAGGGCTGAAGCACTGGTATGCGGACCTGAACGCGCGCTGGTCGATGGCCATGTAGAAGCGAACCACCGCATTGGTCCCCGATCCGGCGCCGAAACAGGCATTCGGCGCCTGGCCCTGAGCATGCAGAGAGGTGAAGGACGCACCGCCAAGGGCAAGTGCGACTGCCAGGGTGAGGACCGCTAATCGAATCCGATCCGTCATCGCCACCTCCGCACGGGACGCATACCCTCTGGACAAGTCTCCCCCGCCCGGACCGACCGACGCAACCAGTGAAGGACCGAGGCTCTCAGGCCGGGCCGGAAGGAGCTTCTGGCTAGACTTCAAAGAATGTCGTCTCAGGAGGTTTGATGGAAACACCCCGGCCGCTGGACCGCAGGATCCACCTCGAGGGCCGCCAAATGCTCGCTCGGAACTTCCTTCTGGGCAACGAAGGCGGGTTCGTCCTTCTGTCGCCGGTTGAGCTCAACAACCTCGAGCGCAACCTTCTGCCGATGAAGTGGTTCGGAGCTTCCGAATTTGGACGGAAGTATCTCGAGGCGCAGCGGGTGTGGATGATTTGGAGCGGCCTACGCACCCTTCTCTGTCGGGGCAATCAGGTGGCCTTCGATCAGGACCTTCACGAGGCGGTCAGGCACTTCCGGGTCGAGGGTATCTCGATCAGACAGCGCTACTTCATCCCCAACCGCTGGGCTGCCGTGGTCATGACGCTGGAGGCAGACCGCCCGGTACGGTTCGTGGTCGAGCCGCAATTTGACATGCGGTACTACGCCAGCTTCAGCACCAGCTTCGACGGCTATTGCGCCTCGAGTGAGGGCTCCGAAGACGCCGCCATTCTGAAGGTCTCGAATCGTACGGAGGGTCCCGACAAGTCGGTCGGTGAGATGAAGTTCGCCGCTTCCATCCGCAACGCCACGGGACCACTCAGGATCACGATGCTGCCTGAAAACAAGCGCTTGCGAAAACACGTGTATCTGAAGGACGAGCACCGAGAGAAGCTGATACACAAGGCCTACGCGGAGATCCACGAGCTGTCGCCCGACGAGGCGCCCATCTGGGATCAATATGAGAACACCGTGTATGTGCCCGCGGAGCTGGAGGCCGCAGCCCCCGTGACGCTGGTGTACTCATTCGACGAAGACCCCGCCGAGGCCGAGCGAATAGCCCGCAGCGTCACGCCAAACATCGACGACCTCTTTTCTAGGAACGAGACCGAAGCCGTCGAGCGCATGCAGCGAGGCCTCTTTCAGACCGGCAACGCGCAGGTCGATCTCGCCTACAACCAGATCCTTAGCCGCTTCAACAGCTGCCTGGTAGCACGAGACGTAGACGTGCGCACAGGTGGCCACGAGATGGACAACTTCACGGCCATCTTCGCCGGTGACAAGTACTTCCTTGACCCTTGGAAACGCGACGAAAACGTCTCCCTGGAGGCGCTCCTTCTGACCAATGACTTCGAGACATCGCGCGCAATTCTCGACGACACCTGGCAGTATCAAGATTCCGAGACTGGCCGCCTGCCGCAGATCATCCAGCTCGGTCAGCCACTGGTCTACTTCTCCAGCGACGGCACTCCCTGGGCGCTGCGCAGGCTGCGTCAGTACACGAACGCCAGCGGGGACGAAACGCTGCGCGACGCCAAATACCCCATGCTCGAGCGCTTCTTCGAGGCCGGCCTCGATAGCTGTCGCAACGGACTGTTGCCGTCCGGAGCGGTGAAGGACCATAACTTCCTCTGGGAAACGTGGGAGGACACGCAGTTCACACCACGCGACGGCTATCCGGTGGAGATCGAGCTGTTATGGCTCACGGCGGTCACGCAATATCTGCCCATGGTTCGGGATCGGAACAGCGGCCTGGCCGAGCGTATGGAGGAGGCTCTCGAGGCCGGCTGTCGCAGCTTCGAGATGTTCTATCTCGACGGGTACCTCGCCGACAGCATCGATTACAACTGGAGACCTCGGCGACTGCTGACAGCCAACGGCTTTATCGCCTTTCCACTCGGATTCCCGCTGCCGGCCGGTCTCGCCGAGAGTATGGTCAGGCTGGCCCGAGAGCAGCTGGCCGGCCGTGTCGGAGTCAAGTCCCTGGCGACCAGAGACTGGCCGAAGGTGTTGAGCCGCCGGTTCCTCTCGGACCCAAACAACGTCCACGACGGAACCATGGCCAGCGTGGGGATCTATAACTATCACCGTGGCATCGAGTGGCTGTGGCTGAACCAGTTCCTGCTGGCGGGAGAGCTGGCGCTGGGAGAGACCGACGGTGGCTACGAACGGTACGTCGCGCCGCTGGTGCGTGAGGCACTCGAACGTGGTGGCGTCGCCGGTCTTGACGAGCTGCATGATCTCCACGGTCCGCTGGGAGCCGACTTCCAGGCCTGGAGCATGGCCGGGTTCGTGGCCTGCCTGCATCAGTTCGCCGGGGTGACTGTCGACGCTGAAAGCCGAGTGGTGAGCCTTCGTCCCTCGATCCCAAGTCAGTGGCCCGAGCT
Organism: Chloroflexota bacterium; assembly: GCA_035653255.1. Lineage (GTDB taxonomy): Bacteria > Chloroflexota > UBA5177 > UBA5177 > JAJPKF01 > DASRCF01. The sequence goes on along the minus strand of DASRCF010000011.1, from coordinate 7,247 downwards.
GGCATCCCGGCGGCGAGTCGGGGGCTGCTGGTTCGACCTTGAATGCCGCCGCGAGAGTGATGAGGCGCAAACGGTGACGGTCGCAGCCACCGGAGGTGCGCCGGCGGGGTTCGAGCTCCAGGTGGGCGCGCGTATTCCCAGTGGCCGCACCAATGGCCGGGTGCTCGTGGATGGGGAGGAGCCGGCGGCGGAGGATCTGGAGATCCGGAATCCGTTTGGATCGACGAGCTTCTCGGAACTGTGGGTTCGGCGGCCCTTTGCGGACCGGATGACGGTCGAGTTCCTGTTCGACAGGGACTAGAGCTAAGCCCGTCCGGCCTGGGTCGCACGCTGATATACTCGGTGAATATGGAACACCAGAGCGCGTGACCCGGTCGATTCTCGAGGTTGTACGCCGTAAGCGCGACGGGCGGGAGCTGACGGGGTCGGAGATCGACCACCTCGTCGAGTCGATCGTGGACGGCACGCTTGCCGATCATCAGATCGGCGCCCTGCTCATGGCCATCTATCTCCGGGGACTGACCGAAGCCGAGACTGCCGAGTTGACTCGAGCCATGGTTCGATCGGGAGAGACCCTGGACCTCAGGTCGATCGTAGGTTTCAAGGCCGACAAGCACTCCACCGGTGGTGTGGGCGACAAGGTAACGCTGGTTCTCGGGCCGCTGGTCGCGGCCGCCGGTGTCAAGTTCCCCAAACTGTCTGGACGTGGCCTAGCCCATACCGGCGGCACTCTCGACAAGCTGGAGTCGATACCGGGTATGCGCGTGGACCTCACGCTGGACGAGCTGCTCGACCAGGTACGGCACATCGGACTGGCCGTAACCGGCCAGACCGCGGAGCTGGTGCCCGCCGACGGAATCATCTACGCCCTTCGTGACCAGACGGCGACGGTCGACTCCATTCCCCTGATCGCCAGCTCGGTCATGAGCAAGAAGATCGCGGCCGGCGCCGATGGCATCGTTCTCGACGTCAAGTGCGGAAGCGGCGCCTTTATGAAGACTCTGAACAGCGCGCGCGAATTGGCGAATCTGATGGTCGCGATCGGCAAGTCGGCCGGCAAGCGGACGGTCGCCATGATCACCTCAATGGACACGCCTCTCGGCAATGCCATCGGTAACGCTCTCGAAGTCGGAGAAGCAATACAGACGCTGCACGGCTCCGGTCCGGCCGACCTGGAGGCCGAGGTGATTGCCTTTGGCTCCTGCATCGTTGAGATGGCCGGCATATCGGCCGGCGAAGATGCGCAGAGCCTCTTACGTGAGAAGTTGCGTGACGGGTCGGCGGCCGCCAAGCTGGCGGAGATGATCGAGTGGCAGGGCGGCGACTCGCGCGTCGTCGACCAGCCGTCATTGCTGCCCTCGGCGCAGCGGGTGATCCCCGTGACGAGTAGTGTCGCCGGCTACGTGCAATCGATTGACGGCTTGAGCATCGGGATGATCGGCATGGATCTGGGTGCCGGGCGCCGTGCGAAGGGCGAGCCGGTTTCGCCCTCGGCCGGAGTCGTCCTACGCGCCAAGCCGTCATCCGCCGAGGTGCAGGCCGGCGATGTGCTGGCCGAGCTTCACATGCCACCGGACCACGAGCTTCACCATCCCATCCCGCCTCTCGACGAGCTGCAGGAGCGCCTCCGCCGGGCCTACCGATTCGGCTCTCAGCCGGCGCCCGAGTCTCCGTCGATCCTGGCCGTCATTCACTAGGAGAGAACTATGACCACCGAAGCTTCATCACCCACGACAGTACAGCAGCGCCGTCCAGTTGACGAGATCATCCGCCTGATGCCCAAGGCAGAGCTTCACGTCCACCTCGACGGCTGCCTGCGTATCGAAACCATCGCCCAGCTGGCCTCCGAGCAAGGCCTCGAGCTTCCCGTCGGCAGAGAAGAGCTGGCGGGCGCCTGTATCGTCCCCGAGGACTGCCCCAGTCTGGCCGACTATCTCGACCGCTATGTCATCCCGCTCACCGTGCTGCAGCGTCCGGAGGCGCTTGAGAGGGCCGTTTACGAGCTGTGTGAGGACGCCGGAGCCGAAAACGTGCGCTACATCGAGCCTCGCTTCGCCCCCTCGCTCCACATCCGGCAGGGCATGACGATCGACGATGCCATCGCCGCGGCGGCCAGAGGGTGGCGGGCCGGGTCGAAGGAGTTTGGCCTCGAGGGCGGGCTCATCCTCTGCGCCATGCGTCACCGGCCGCCTCAGCAAAACGTCGATGTGGCCCGGGCCGGAGAACACTACCTGGGCCTCGGAGTCGTGGGCTTCGACATCGCCGGGGACGAGGCTCCGTATCCGATTCTGGAGCACAAGGAGGCGCTGCTCTATGCCAGGGCGGCAGGGTACGGCATGACCGCGCATGCCGGCGAGGGCGCCGGAGCCCAGAGCGTGCGCGACGCCGTGGAAGTCATCGGAGTGAGCCGTATCGGTCACGGCACGCGATCACGAGAAGATGCCTCCCTGCTGCCCGTCCTTCGAGACCGGCGCATCTCCCTTGACATGTGCCCGTACAGCAATCTGCAAACCAAGTCGGTGGCCAGTCTCGAAAGCCACCCCATCCGCTTCTACTTTGACTACTCCATCCCGGTAACGGTCAGCACCGATAGCAGAACCTGTTCTAATACCTCGGTCTCCCTGGAGATGGAGCGCATTCACGAAGCGCTGGACTTCTCGATCGACGAGCTCTGGCAGATGACTCTCACGGCACTGGATGTCGGCTTCGCTCCCGACTCTGCGAGACAGGAGTTGCGACAAGAGTTCGAGGTAGAGATGCAGGAGCTGGTTCCCGGCATCAGTCCGGCTTAGCCGCCTTCCACAGCAGCCAGCGCGGCCTTGCGGGCCATACCAAGAGCCTGGCGTTCTTGGTTTGCCGTAGGAGCAGCTTGAGGTAGTTGCTAATTTAGAAACTACCTCTTTACAAATTGGTAAGACTGTGTCATAATCTCTTGTGACCGCATCGAGATCCATGGCAACGCCGAAGAGCTGCCCCGCTTGTGGAGGGACCCTGGAGGTCGTACGGCTGCACTGTACAGACTGCGGCACGGAGGTGTCGGGCCACTTCCAGCATCGAGGCTTGCTGAACCTGCCGGAGCCGTACGCGTCGATGCTGGAAATGTTCTTGAGCGTTCGTGGAAATGTCAAGGACATGGAGAGGCTGCTGGGTCTCTCGTATCCGACTGTGCGGGCGCGACTTGACGAGGCCTTCGCGGCGCTGGGCCTCGCCCACCCCGAGATGCCTGCCCAGGAAGAGGATCGGAAGCAACGGCGACTGGAGATTGTCCGGAGCCTGGAGCGGGAGGAGATCTCTTCCGCTGAAGCAGTCGAGCAGCTGAGGGAGCTGCAGAAAGGGAGAAAGTCGTGAACAGCGAAGAGCGCAACATCATCCTGCAGATGCTGAGTGAGGGCAAGATTTCGCCATCTGAGGCCGGCGACTTGCTCGACGCTCTGGAAACCGAGGAGGAGCCGGCGTTCGATGCCGGCTCACTGCCGCGGCCACCGTCACCCCCGCGACCACGCCTCGATCCGGACCTCATGGGCCGGGGGCTCCTTCTGAACGTGCGCGAAGGCGACGAAAATCGTACCCAGCTTCACATCCCCTTGGGCCTTGCCCTGGCCGGCGGCAAGTTCATTCCCCGCAAGGCGCAGGAGGCCATGGAGAAGTACGGCCTCAATCTGGCCGAGATTCTCGATTCCATAGCCAGAGGCGAGCAGAAGGGCGAGATCGTCAATGTCCAGGATGGCGACACGCGGGTGCATATCGCGATAACGTAGGGCTGGTTTGGAGTTTGGAGTTTAGAGTTTAGTGCTCGACCTCAGCCAACTCGGATTCGGCCGGGCGTGCATGGAGCGCCTAGGGTTGGCCGGCCGGGCGGCCCGTAGGCTCCAGTAATCAAGTCCGTTCGGTCTGCCGTCTTCGATTTGCTCGTATCCTGATATTGAGGATGCGGAGCGGAGGTGGCGATCGTGGATGGCGGCGGATCTCGGGTGGGAGAGATCGATCGGGCTGTCGAAGAGCAGACGGAGCGGTGGCTGGAGCGCCTGGCTGAGCTCGTCGCTCAGCCCAGCATCTCCAGTCAAAACGTGGGCATGGAGGAAACGGCCGAGATGGTGGCCGGTCTCCTGCGGAGGTCGGGCTTCGAAACCCGGCTCATGCCTACCGGCAGCTACCCGGTGGTCTACGGTGAGGCGGCGGGTCGGGCCGAGCGGACGCTGCTCTGCTACAACCACTACGACGTGCAGCCGCCGGAGCCCCTCGACCTCTGGGAGTCGCCACCCTTCGAGGCGACGCGGCGCGACGGAAAGATGTATGGCCGCGGTATCCAGGACGACAAGGGTCAGCTGATATCGAGGCTGGCGGCGATACAGGCGGTTCGCGACGTCCTGGGCGAGCTTCCCTGCCGGATCAAATTCATTGTCGAGGGCGGCGAGGAGATCAGCAGCCCCTTCATCCCCGAATTTGTGGAGGAGAATCGCGACCTGCTGGCGGCAGACGCCTGTGTCTGGGAGACGGGCGGTATCGGCTACGACGGCCTGCCGCTGCTCGTCCTGGGGATGCGCGGCATCTGCTACGTGCAGCTCAACGTGCGCGACATGCAGCGCGACGCCCACTCGGGATCCGCCCATATCCTGCCCAACGCCGCCTGGCGCCTGGTTCGCGCCTTGGAGAGCATCAAGGATGAGCAGGAGCACATCCTGATCGACGGGTTCTATTCGGAGGTGCGTGAGCCATCCGACCGTGAGCTGCAGCTCCTGCATGCACTACCGGATCAAGACGAGCAGATTCGTCGCGCCTATGGCATCGACTCATTCCTTCTGAATCGCTCCGGATTCGAGGGCCACCGTGCCGTCTTCCTGCCCACGGCGAACATAGCCGGCCTGAGTGCGGGATACGAGGCCGAGGGACCGAAGACCGTCATCCCGGCAGCGGCCATGGCGAAGATGGACTTCCGCCTGGTCCCGGATCAGGACCCCCGGGACATCCTGGAGAAGCTGCGGCGCCACCTCGAGGCGCATGGGTTCTACGATGTCGAGGTCGAGTATCTGGGCGGCGAGCGTCCCGGCGTTACGCCCGCGGACGACCCCTTCGTCCGGCTAACCGCCGAGACCGCCGAGCAGGTGTACGGCACTGCGCCCCGAATCATTCCCCTCATGGGCGGCTCCGGCCCCATTGCCCCCTTCCGCGACTACCTCGACGTGCCGGTGGTCTCGCTGGGTATCTCGCATCCCGAGTCCATGGTCCATGCCCCCAACGAGCACATCAGGATCGATCAGTTCGTCCGGGGAACCAAGCACATGGCGAGGCTGGTCGATGCCTTCGGCGCGAGCTGACACTACGGCTTCCGCCCGGTTGCGGCCAGCGACACACCCGGTGTCGGCACGGCGCTTGTCCCGTAGCCGCGGTTGCATCAGCTATCTGGTAAGAAACTTCGCGCACACCGCCGGGGCCGTCTGTCATGATTGAGTGAGTGAATCACGGTCCAGATGCCAGGGTGTACGTGATTTTCCCTGTGTATGTTCTTCCCGAGGGGATGGCAACGGCACTCCAACCTACCTCGCCAAGGCCAGCCTGGAGCTCGAACGCCACCAACACCTACGGGCAGGTGCCTGCCGGGCCGAACAATACTCGTGACCGCTTCAAACTCGCTTACTTCGGCATGATTCAAGGCCTCGGAGACATTCTCACTGGGTCCGCCTCGGTAGGCCGTCGTTTGCTGCTTGTGTGTGCGGTCTCTGCGCTCTGCGCCGTAACTGCGGGGTGTGGACAGGGAAGCGCGTCGGATAGGCACGAAAATGCCAGTGCTGTGCCTTTGACGTTGACTACCGCTCCCCTACACTTTCGGGCAAAGGGCTGGAAGGTCGTCGGTGGGCTCCCGAGCCTGCGGCTCAAGGGTCGGCTCCTCACAAACGTTAATCGGGTTCTGCGTCATCCGTTCTTGAGCGACCTCAGTAGCTGGCGGCTTGAGATCAAGGGCATCGGTGCCGACCATCCCGGCCAATCGAACGGTGGGTGGGCAGCCATCGCTCTGCAAGAAGCTCTGGCCGCCGGGCAGTTCACTGCAAGCTCACGGGTCGCCAGCGAATTGGTCCTAGAATCCTTCTGTTCGGATTTTGGGACTGCCGACTGCTCTGACAACACATCGAGGACGGTCCTTGTTCCCTCAGGCAGAAGCATTAGCTTGCGTGATCTGTTTGCTCGCCGGTCGCGTGAGAGCGTTCCGCCTGCCCTAGCGGTCGGGACCCGCCGCGCGCTCGTTCATCAAGGGTATCGCGGCACCTATCGCCCGTGTATGACGAAGATCCAGGTGGATCGATGGGGAGCCTACAACACCTTCTCGCTTGGGCGGAACGGTTTATGGATCGCCGAGAACGTGGGCGGGGCTTGCTCCTGGCCCGTGGTATTCGTTTCTTACCAAACGGTTGGGCATGAGCTAAGCGCCTTCGGCCGGTCGATCGTTAGTTCCGTGCGCCGTCCAAAACTAGTCTGAGGCACGAAGCCTTCGGAGCGAGCTGACGCAACGCCTTCCGCCCGGCTGCGGCCAGCGACACACCCGGTCTCGGACCGGGGGTGGTGTTCTGATGCGCCGGCCCGGTCTCCTCAGTGTTCGTCGTGGGCGGCTCGCGACTATCGTCGTGGCGGCGCTCGTAGCCGCGGGGAGCGCTTGGGTCGCCGCAGGATCACCGCAACTGCCGCTAGGCCTCAACCGTCGCAGCAAGCCCCCAAATACGACGGTCGGGCCCAGATAGCCGATACCTTCCTCCCACTCCCCAAGGACGACCTGGGCTTGTTCTCCGAGTCGGCATAGGGGTCGGGGGCGGAAACTGCTGCCCAGGCACTCCCGATTCCTAGCTTCCGGGTCGATCCATGGACGACGCCATAATGGCACCGTACTGCGACGGGGGGCTCCCGACGGTACACGGCGCTGAGCGGTGGAGATTGGGGAGACCCTGAGCGCGATGCCCAGGTCTCCCTCTTTCTCCTACCTCACCGGTCTTGACCCAGACACGGCTCGGACTGGCTCCCATCACAGATACCAACAACGGATTAAGGCGCACTGTCGGACGCGATCGGGAACACTGCTGCACGACCGCCATAAGCCGCTGCACATCATCGACGCCGTCGCCGCCGGGCGTCATTGATAGGTGCCCACTGAGCCGCGATTGGGCAGAGCGGCCGGGAGCGCTTCAGACCGCCGCACTGCGGCAGGCTGTCATGAGTGGCCTACGGTTCCCAGGCAACCACGACCGGCAGGAGGACGCACG
>DASRCF010000010.1:0-33909 GCA_035653255.1 Chloroflexota bacterium | reverse complement strand
CCTGGCATCCAGTTCCTGGTTTCGAGTTTCGAGTTTCGAGTTGTAAGCGCACCCGGCGACGCGTCGCTGGCCCGACGGGCGCTCGTACCGCCGGGCTCTTGTGGGGAGCGCGAGGTCACGAGTACGCCCGCGAGCGCTTAGAGACTATCGTTCGTAGTGAGGTGCGCCCCGGCGCCTCCTGGCATCCAGTTCCTGGTTTCGAGTTTCGAGTTTTCGAGTTGTAAGGGCACCCGGCGACTCGTCGCCGACGGGCGGGCGCTCATACGCCGGGCTCTCGTAGGGGGAGCGCGAGGTCACGAGTGCACCCGCGAGGACCATGCGACTCCCGATCGGGTGCTCAGGTGCGGCGGGCGCCTCCTGGCATCCAGTTCCTAGTTTCGAGTTTCGAGTTTCGAGTTGTAAGCGCACCCCGCGCGGGCGTCGCGGGCTGGGCGGGCCGCTCCTAGGTCTCTTGTAGGGAGCGCGAGGTGAGGAGTGCGAGTTGGAGAGGTCGAAACCGGGACCCGAACCCAGAACCACCAACTCCAAACCGAAACCACAAACTCCGAACCAGGACCCAAACTCGAAACTCGAAACTCGAAACCCGAAACCTGAAACCCGAAACCTGAAACCCGAAACTCATTTACCCATCGCGTGCAGGCGATCACGCACCGAGGACAGCTCCTCGCGGATGGCTGCCAGCCGCTCCTTCTCTCGTTCGATTGAGAAGCTCTGGTCGGCCTTTTGACGGAGAATTCGAGCCTGGTCCTCGCGCACCTCGGCGATCTGCGTGGTGATGGCGTTCGAGGTGGCCATGGCGAAGTCGTCGAACCGACGACCGACCGCGGCGTAGATAAACTCACGCCGCTCCTCGAGGCGGTCCCGCAATGCGTCGATCAGCCGTTCGCCCAATGCCTGCCGCAGGCGCCGCTTTGCTCCGCTCTCGTGCACACCTGCCTGAACGGCCTCGAGCATCACCGCCGCCGACAGCAGCGTTTCGCCGATGACGGATCGCAGCACGTACGCCACCACCGAGCTTTGCACCACGTGGCCGATAAAGCCGCCCATATCACCGATCCCCAACGCGGCGTCGGTGAGGGTTGCAATCTCCGAGGACGACAGCGCCAGCCGAAACAGTCCCGCCCCCTGGCCTTCCGGGGTGCGCTCTCCATGCGCCGATCCCGAGAAGGTGGCTGCGATCTGCTGCAGCTCATCCTGCAGATCACCGAGCTGGGTCTCGACCTGTGAGACCAGAAGGTCGATGTCAGGCCCAATCCTCTCCGGGACCCGCTCCGACCAGGCCTCGAACTTAACCTGAACGTACTTCTGTACCTCGGCAGTGATGGCGGCCGCGATCTCTCGCCGCGTCTCCTCCTGTGCGTGCGCGGTGATCACGTTCCGCAGCGACAGGCTGCTGCCGATGTCCATCAGGCGGCGCGAATCTTCCTCCCAGGAGGCGCGCATCTCCTCCACGTAGCCACGAAGGTCGGCAAAGACTTTCTGCTTGATGACGTCGCCGTATTCGTGGATCGTTCTCGCGCTCTCCTCCCTCCGCCGGTCCAGCGCGCGTAGGGCCTCCTCTGCGTTCCGGCCCCTCGTCTCCAACTCACCCAATGGTTCGTCGAGTGCCGCCTCCGTCTGCTCCATTCGTCTGTACCCTTGATCGATCAGGGGGTCAACGGCCGCAATCGCCGACTGAATGGAGGCCGAGATGCGCTCTTCGCCGGTCAGAAACCTTTCCAGCTCCGCTTCCAGCGCAGGCACTCCGCTGCCCTTCAGTGCCTCCTCATCGCCCAAGCCGGGCATCCTGGAATTGAGTGCCGTGCGGGCGTCGGTGAAGAAGACCCGCCGCCGGTAGAGGTTCTCGTCGAAGCTGCCGTTTGATTGGGCGAAGTGGGCTGCCAGCTCCTCCGGCAGCCAGTTCTTGATCTCCTCCAAAGTGCCGGCATCGACCTGATCGATGCGATTGACGACGAAGAAGACGTGCGGCAGCCGTCCGCGACCAAGCACGGTGTCGATGAAGACACGCTCATCGCGGCTGAGAATGCGGGTGGCGTTAAGGACCACGATGGCGGCCTGTGAGCGACGCAGGAACTCCGTGGCCACCCGTGTGCGGCTGAGATGCTCGCCAAGGCCGGGAGAGTCGACCAGCGTGACCCCTTGCGCACAGAGCGGCGCAGAGGTCTCCACGACGGCATACTCCACCTGAGAGAAGCGGTCTACGGCGCCGTGCTCCTGAATGGTCTCCTGATCCTTGGGCGTAAGTTGGAACTCCCGGACAAAGTCTTCGACCGGCAGCCGGCGCGGCTCCGCCCCACCCGATTCCCATATCTGGACCACATCGCTCTCCCCGTAGGTCAGCATGGTGATGATGGCGGTCGCCGGAGCCGCCTTGGCCGGCAGCAGCTTGCTTCCGAGCATGGCATTGATCAGCGTACTCTTGCCGTTCTTGAATTCACCGAGGACGATGAGGGTGAACAGCCGGTGCTCGAGGTCGGCCACTCGCGCTTCCAGCAGACGCGACTCGGCCTCCATGCCCAATCCCGGCATGACCTGGCGTCCGCTAACCAGCATCGCGGCCTCGGATGCCGGTTTCCCCAGCAGGAGCGCCACCTCACGAAGAATCGCCGCCAGCCCGTCAGCCTTCCGCCGTGCGGCCTCGTATCCTGCCTCACTCATTCAGCCGCCTCCAGGCCCGAGAGCTCGGCGTGGACTCGCGGTAGCCGCTGCTGGAGGATCTCCGTGAGCCGCCTGCGCCTGCCAACCACGTCGTGACCCATTCCGGAGCGCTCATCGAGGGTTTCAGTGATCCGTCCCACGGCCTCCTCAAAGGCAGCGGCAACGGCTACCTGTAGGTGCTCGGACAGGGCCGAAAGCTGCGTTCCGATGCGGCGCTTGACCTCGTCCTCCAGCTCGCGATTCGCGGCCCGAGCAGATGCTGTCAGCGCCTCCCGGTTGGCGCGTCCTATCTCCCCCTTGAAGGCCCGCTGGATCACCTGGCCTCCGGCAAGCGAGAGGATTCCGAGGAGCGGGGACCAATACAACATGATGAGTCCGTGGATGCTCAGGGCCCGCGCGATGTTCGACGCTCGGTGCTTGCCTCGGCGCGGTCCCATGAACACATGAGGTGAGTCCTGTTCCATGGCCACCGACTGCAATGCCTCACGCAGTGTCGGTCCGGCGCCACCGATCAGCTCTGCCAGGTCATCTCGGATGGTCGCCGTGACGCGCTCCAGCTCCTGCTCGATGGATTCCCGCGCCTCCTCCACCCGACGTTCGAGAAATGCCCCCCACACGGCCTCGACGTATCCGCCCAGGTGCCTGCGGACGGTGGCCAGATCCTCCACGCTGCCTACCTCATCAGGCAGCTGCACCTCCAGCCGGTCGGCGAACTGTTCCGCCTGTCTCCACAGCCGCTCGCGGAGAACCGTCTGCAAAAAGCCGTCGATGCTTCGCTGCAGCCGCGCGATTCGCCCCTGCGTCCACTTCTGTTTGGCCTGGATCTCTTCGACGGCAGCACGAACCTCTGCTTCTTCGGCCGCCGCCACGGCATCGGCCGTCATGGCCGAACGCTCCAGCTCACGCACCATGATCTCCAGGGCCTCGCGAATCGCCCGTCCCCGCAGCGGAACTCGCCGGCTCATGAGGTCGGCCATCAACGACCGTACCGCCAGAGCAGCCGGGTTGGTCTCGGAGCCGACGCCGCTCTGATGCATCGCGCATAGCGCCAGTAGCGGAGGCTCGCCTGCGAACGGCCCCAGGAACCGGCGCACGTACTCGAGCACCTCTTCGCGCTCGTCCTCGTTGACCAGATCCATCTTGTTGATCACGATGGCGGTGCGCTCCCAGCCGCGGCGCGTGCCCGCCAGCTGCGGCGCCAGCAGCTCACGGATGAAACGCTTCTCCTTCTCAGAAAGCAGCGCTGAGGCATTGAGGACAAGGACGATGTAGTCGCTGGCTCGAAGGATGTCACGCCACTCTCCGTTCTCTCGTGACGCGTCGAGCGATTCGATGCGCAGGTCGCAGATCTCGAGGAGGTCGCCGGGCGACAGAATCTCGATCCTCTCGACTCCGTCCGGGGGCTCCAGGAGAGCCTGCCTAAGATCGCCGCTGGAGAGTGCCATGCTTCTGCCATCTCCGTATCTCAGCGTGACCACCGGCGACTCGCCGTGCGAGAGCGCCAGCGTGATCGGCTGCTTCAGCACGGCCGAGCGCGGGAGCAGGTCGAAGGAGGCCAGTAAGCTGTTGGCCAGGGTGGACCTTCCGGAGCCGCTGGTACCGACCAGCAGAAGCTGCATCTTGGCGCTGCTACGGTGCTCGCGCAGCGTCTCAACTCCGTCGAGGATCGGGCCATCATTCAGCTCGCCGGCGATCTCCTCGATCTCCGTCAAAAGCTGGTCCATGTTGGAGCGGGTGGTCGCGGTCACGGCCGGACCAGCTCTCCAGTCAGCTGGTCTAGCTCGGCGCGAGAGAGCAGCTCCACGCCGGCCGGTGCTGCTTCGCGGCGCAGCTCGAAGTACAGCTCGGAGCGGGCAAACAGCCGCAGTCCCTCGATGCGCTTCGGGATCATCGGATGCGTGTAGAACAGCTCCTGCCAGGCGGAAGCCCCGTGGTAATCGGACATCTCGCGGTATCGCCGGAGGTACTGGTCGATGTCAACCTCCTTAGCTCCGGCAAAGCCTGCCACCAGGCCCACCAGCGCCCGCTCCGCCACCTGGAGGTCTCCACAGCAAAGTAGGCCGGCCCGATCGCACGTGATCTCTGAGCGCCTGGACCAGGCCAGCAGGGCGGTGCCGGCGACCAACCGCAACATGCGAGCCGCCGGCCTGAGGATGCCGAGGGCCGTGTCCGTCATGGCTTCCAGCAGGGTGTGGTAGATGAGGTGCTTGGCGGCGATATGCCCGCACTCGTGCCCGACGACGAAGTGCGCCTCGGGTAGTGGGAAATGCTTGAGCAGGCCATCGGTCACGAACAGGAAGTTGTACTCGTCTGTCCCGGCCGTGAAGGCGTTGAAGCTGCCACCGAACGAGCCCATCAGCGCATGCGGCACGGCGATACCCAGGCGCTCGGAGCACTCGGAGACCAGCTCATAGAGCTGGGGAAAGGACTTGTGGTCAATTGGAATGCTCTGGGCGATGAACCGGCCCAGCTGGACTGAGATAAGCGTATCAATGGCCGTGTCGAGCACGTGCTTGACCGGCATGGCATCAAGCGTCTTCAGGATCCAGCCGTCCATCGGATGGGCATAGGGAGGAGAGCCGCCTTCTGCCCCGAGGCCCCGATCCCCGCCGGCCTCGAGGTACGCCTGGAAGGTCATGATGGGCTCGTCAAGAGTCGTCACGCGGTTACCTCCCTTTCCTCGGTTGGTGGTGGCTCATTCTGCCCCAACGGGAAGCCGTTGACGATTCCCTCACGGGTAACGGTATCTCAACCGGCGCAACCGTTTCGCAACGGAGCCCAAGCCGCTTGCGTGTTATCCCGGTAGTAGCTGATTTGGGCCATGACTGCGCGGCTAACCCAGATGGCGATTAGACGACGATCGGACCACGGCAGTCAGGCACCAAGGTGAGTATTATGCCGCAGTTTCTGATGCCCCTCCGGCAGTTCGTGCCGCAGCCACTCATCGCCCTGGTCACATGCTTCGTAGGAGCCACCGCGATCCTGATGACCAGTGGGTTCGGAACCGGGATCCGGCAGGGGCTTGGGCATCACGGCCTGCTCATTGTGATCCTGCTTATTCCCGTGGTGGCGGCCCAACAGTTCCCCATCCACATCAGGCTGAACACCAAGGTCCAGATGACCACCATCCCCATGTTCCTCATCGCGGCCTTCCTTGAGCCGTCGCTGGCAGCCCTGGTCGGAGGCGGGGCCATGCTCGCCGGCGAGCTGACGGTTCGAAAGCAGAAGGGGAACTATCCCAGCGACATCGCTACCGACGTCGGCCGCTGGTCGCTGGCAGTCCTATTCGGTTCGGCCGTGATCCATGGATTGAGCGGCCAGGCCGGGATGATCGGCAGCCTCGCTCTCGGCGGTTGCACCATGTGGCTGTGGGACATGCTCAGCTCCCCTGCCACACTTTCGCCCATGTCGGGTGAATGGCCGCTGTCCGTCGTCCGAGCCTGCGTGCGCGAAGGAGGAGCGGCAGAGGGAGCTCAGTACGTTCTCGGAGTCGCCGCCGCCGTGATCGGCCACTACAATCTGTGGGCCATTTCCCTGCTGATCCTCCCCGCTGCCTTCGTCCAGATCGCCACCAAGAGGTCGAAGGAGCTGAACGAAGGAACACAGCATATGCTCGAGCGTCTGGCGGACACCGTCGACCTGCGCGACCTGTATACGGGTGGGCACTCCAGGCGCGTCACTCAGCTGGTTGACGGCATCCTGAACGCCCTTGAGAAGTCCGGGCCTGAGGTGCCGCTCATCGTCACGGCAGCACGCCTCCATGACATCGGCAAGATCAGCGTCCCCGACGCCATCCTGAACAAGGAAGGAAAGCTGAGCGATGAGGAGTGGGCCATCATGGCTTCACACCCGGAGGTCGGCGCTGACTTCCTGGGGAAGCATCCGGGATTCCGGCGCGGTGTTGAGATCGTCCGCCATCACCACGAAGCCTGGAACGGCAGCGGATACCCGCACAAGCTCAAGGGCACCGATATTCCCTTTGGCGCACGCGTGATCGCGGTGGCCGACAGCTTCGACGCCATGACCAGTGACCGGCCCTATAGAAAGGGCATGACGGTCACGAAGGCGGTATCGATTCTGCGAGAGGGCAGGGGCGTCCAGTGGGATCCCGAGATTGTCGACGCGTTCGTTCGCAGCATTGGCGACCGTCTGGAGATGGAAGGCCAGACCGGTCTCCTTCTGGTCCACTCAGACGGTCGCCCCGTCTCGCAGGCCGCCACGGCATAAAGACTTTCGGGTTTCGAGTTTCGGGTTTCGGGTTTCGGGGTTCGAGTATCGGGGTTCGAGTATCGGGTTACGAGTTTCGGGTTTCGAAGTTCGGGTTTCGAAGTTCGGGTTCCGACTTCGGGCGATCGACCCTATGCTGGTCTGAGCTGCTGAGGTGCGGGGTAGCCGGGAGATCGCCCCGTTATTCCCAATCGATGAGCGAGCCGGTCACCATCGGGATCACCGTTACATCGCCTATGAGGTGCGATTGGCAGGCCAGGCGTAGCTCGCCGCACCGGCTTCCCAGGCGCTCGCGCTCGGTCCGGTTGGGAGGCGACAGATGTCCCGCCTCGACCCGAACCCTGCACGACGTGCAGTAGCCGTTCCCGCCGCAGACGTGGCGATGATCCGGCTCGTTTGCCAGGATGACATCGAGCAATCTCTGACCAACCTGCGCCGCGAACGTCCTCTGGTCGGCGCCGTAGGTGACTGTGCAGCTACCACCGAGAGCGCGGCCCTGGTCCGTGCTCATGTCGCTTCCGCCGTATAGGGGGTCAGGGGGATCAGCGGCGCGGCCCGCGCTTCACCCCGGCACGATGTGAGGCTCCGTGAACGTGCAGCTCGGACAGCACCAGAGCGCCGATTACCACCGCCCACTGGAGTCCAACTAATAGCCAGATCATGTATTGAGACATGGAACTGGCGTATTGTACGAGGCTATCCGGCGAGTTCTGAAGTTGGAAGGGCCCGGTAGCATGGAGCGGATGTCGAGGTTCGGGTGCGAGCTGCCAGTTGTGGAATATCCTGTTGCGCTGCCGGGGACTGCGGGCTGCGCCGGGCTCGTGGAGCGTGCGAGGTAACCAGTGCGCGGACGTAGACGGATTCGGGTTTCCGAATTTCGGGTTCAAGTTGGGAGCGAGTGAGAAGGCTTGACCGTCATCACAACTGGCCGGACCTGACGAAACTGAACCTTGAAGCCTGAACTCGGCGCCGCCCTTGAAAGGCTGCCCCGGCTCGAGCTGGCTCAGCTTCCGACGCCCCTGCACCGGCTGCCCCGCCTCAGCGAGGAGCTCGACATCGAGCTGTGGATCAAGCGCGACGACTGCACTGGACTGGCGCTCGGCGGAAACAAGGCGCGCAAGCTCGAGTTCCTGCTGGGCGGTGCCGTCGCCGGCGGCTGCGACACGGTGGTCACAACCGGCGGCTCCCAATCCAACCACGCCCGCTTGACGGCGGCTGCCTGCCGGGTGGCCGGCCTCGACTGCCGGTTGGTTCTCGACCGCGGACTCCATCCCGAGAACGGCAATCTGCTCCTCGACCGGCTCTTCGGGGCACGTGTGGAGTTCGTGGCCGACCAGGAGCCGGAGACCGCGGTCGCAGCGATGGAGCAGCTTCGACAACGGCTTGAGCAGGAGGGCCGGAAGGTATACATGATCCCACGTGGCGGCAGCGTCCCGACCGGCGCCAGCGGGTACGCCGCCATGACGTTGGAGCTGGAACGTCAGCTCTCGAGCCTCGACTTGAGTGACGTCAGCCTCTACCTCGCTACGGGATCGTGCGGCACCCACTCTGGGGTCATGGCTGGCCGGGCGGCTCTCGGCGTTTCCTGGCGAGTCCAGGGCATCAGCGTCAGCCGCCCGGCTGCTCAGCAGGAGGACCGGGTGCTGCAACTGTCCAACGAGACCCTGACACACCTGGATCTCGACTCGGCCACAATCGCCTCTGACGTTCACGTGGACGATAATTTTGTGGGCGGGGGGTACGGCCATCCCGACAACCGAACCTGGGAGGCCATCAGACTCCTCGCCCGCTCCGAGGGGATCCTGCTCGATCCCGTGTACTCCGGCAAGGCGATGGCCGGCCTGCTGGCCCACGTCCGTGAGGGTGTGGTACCCGCGCGCTCCACCGTGGTCTTCCTGCATACCGGTGGCAGTCCAGCGCTCTTCGCGTACGCGAGCGAGGTTGAGGAGATGGCGTGAGGGCGAGTTTCGAGTTTCGAGTCTCGAGTTGGGGCCGAGGAGTTGTCTGAGGTCCCAACGGGGCACGGCTCGGTCTGTGAACGTTGAGCCCGCACGTTGAGCTTTGAACATTAGTCTCGCGTTCCTGCGCCACCTATACCGGCTGGCGCGCTCCGGACAGCTCCGGTTCCGGCTGGAGACTTACGGGCTCTACTATCCAGCGCTGCCCGGCCACCGACATCCTTTGCTGCCGAGCCCAGGAGCGCTAGTCATGTTCCTGCGCTCACTCGCCGGCTATGCCCAGTGGTGGCTGGACATGGACAGGATCGCGGTTGCGGGGCCGCACCAGTGGTGGGGGCGGCGATGGCCCTGCATGGACGTCGAGGGCGAGCTGACGGTACAGTCCGCGCCTCCCGAGCCATGTCTGAGCACGCAGATTTGATGCCTTCCACCCAAGACCTGCCTCACACGTCGGACGGGCTCTTCGAGCGGGCACTGGACATCCTGCCGGCGGGTGTGAGCAGCCCCGTCAGGGCATTCGGTGCGGTCGGTGGCCGGCCGCTGTTCATCACCTCCGGGTCGGGCTCCCGGCTGGTCGACGTCGACGGTCGGGAGTACATCGATCTGGTAATGAGCTGGGGACCTCTGCTGCACGGGCACGCGCATCCGCAGATCGTGGGGGCCATCGAGGAGTCCTCTAGGCGTGGAACGACCTTCGGCGCGCCGACGGCGGTCGAGGTCGAGCTGGCACTGACCATTCGGGCCCTGATGCCCTCCCTCGAGATGCTGCGCTTCACCAGTAGCGGTACCGAGGCCACCATGAGCGCTCTGCGTCTCGCGCGGGCCTTCACGGGACGGAGGATCATCGCCAAGTTCGACGGCTGCTACCACGGACATGTGGACGCGCTGCTGGTCAAAGCGGGCAGCGGCGCACTGACCCACGGCAGCCCTACCAGCTCCGGCGTCCCTCAGGAGGTGGCGGAAGCGACCAGAAGTCTCCGCTATAACGACCTCCGTCAGGTCGAGGAGCTAATGCGGGCGGAGGCCGGTGGCGTGGCGGCGATCATCGTCGAGCCGGTTGCCGGCAACATGGGAACCGTCCCGCCGGCGCCTGGCTTCCTGCAGGGCCTGCGCCGGCTAACGAGGGAGCACGGCGCACTGCTGATCTTCGACGAGGTGATCACCGGCTTCCGGTTGGGACCAGGTGGCGCCCAGGGGCGCTACGGCATCCGGCCCGATATGACCTGTCTGGGCAAAATCATCGGCGGCGGACTGCCGGCGGCGGCATTCGGAGGCAGGCGTGACATCATGCAGCTCCTGTCGCCACTCGGCCCCGTCTATCAGGCGGGCACCCTCTCGGGTAATCCGGTGGCGATGGCAGCCGGCGCCGCCTCGCTTCGGCTTGCAGGCGGTGCCCGCTACGCTCAGCTTGAGCAGCTGGCCACTGCCCTGCAGGGCGGACTCTTGGACGAGGCCTCCGCCGCCGGGGTGGAGCTGACAGTGAATCGCGAGGGATCCATGCTCTCGGTGTTCTTTGGTGCAGGGCCCGTAACCGATCTCGACTCGGCACAGGCCTGTGACACCGTCCGCTATGCCGCCTTCTTCCGCGCCATGTTGGAGAGCGGCATCTATCTTCCGCCGTCGCAGTTCGAAACCTGGATGCTCTCCTTCGCCCACACATCCGCCGACGTTGAGGCGGTCGTCTCGGCGGCGGGTGCTGCCTTCCGTTCAACCGCGAAGGCTCCCGGCTGATGTCGAGCGTCGAGTCTTTGTCACCGACGCGGGCGTCGGCAGACGGGACAGTGCGAGAAGAGCAACTTCTTGCCGAGCGGCCAGGCCTCATGGGGAACTCGAACGATAAACTAGACCTATGAGTCAAGCCTCCAGCGCCGCGCCCTCGCATCCCTTTCTCACACGCATCGCCAAGGGCGAACCGGTCCTGGGCGACGGAGCGATGGGAACGCAGCTCTACGAGCGTCGGGGATTCCGCTACACCTGCTTCGAGGAGCTCAACAGTGCCGATCCACAGCTCGTCCAGGCCGTCCACCGCGACTACCTGTCCGCGGGCGCCGAGCTGATCGAGACCAACACGTTCGGCTGCAACCGTTTCGTCCTCGGCATGCGTGGGCTGGAAGGCCAGGTGGAACGCCTCGCTCGGGCGGGAGCCAGGATCGCACGCGAGGCGCAGGAGGCGATGGGGGCCGACGCCTTCGTGGCCGGCGCCATCGGGCCGATCAATCGCATCGACGTCTCCCCGGTGGAAATTCGAGACGCCTTTCGAGAAGCGGTCGAAGGACTCCTACTCGGTGGCGTCGATCTGTTCATCCTGGAAACGTTCGGCTCCATTGAGGAGCTGCTGATCGCCCTGGCGGTCTGCCGGGGCTGCTCGACGCTTCCCGTGATCGCGAGCATGACCTTCGCCGAGGACGGCACTACCCTCGCAGGCGAGGCGCCTGAAACGGTCTCGCATGCCCTGCAGGAGGCAGGCGCCGACCTGGTGGCGGCGAATTGCGGCTTCGGACCACAGCCGACGCTCGAAGTGGTGGAGCGCATGCGCTACGAGGACGGCCCTCCCCTCGGCGCCATGCCCAACGCGGGACTACCCGGCCGCATTGACGGCCGGCTGGTCTACAGCTCCAGCCCCGAATACTTCGCAGAGTACGCGGAGCTGCTCTCTCGTGCGGGCGTCCGCCTCATCGGCGGGTGCTGCGGCACCACACCGGCACACATCCAGGCCATGCGTACACGCATCGCCCACTCTGACGGTGAGCCGGCCGCTCCTCCGCGGCGGGCGCGCCCCGTTCCCGAGACGGAACAGATGTCGTCCGGGTCCAGCCACGAACAGGCAGGCCAGGGAGCCCTGGCGCAGGCACTATCGACGGGAGAGTTCGTCATCACGGTCGAGATGCGGCCGCCGAGGGGTGGAAACCCGTCCAAGGTCCTGCGTGCGGCGCAGCAGCTTCAGGAAGCCGGAGTCACAGCCGTCGACGTCACCGACAGTGCCATGGCCCGGGTCCGTATGGGACCCTTTCCCACGGCCTACCTCATCCAGTCCCGTGTTGGGATCGAGGTGATCAGTCATCTGACCACGCGAGACCGGAACCTCATGGCCCTCCAGGCCGATCTTCTAGGTGCGCACGCGCTCGGCATTCGCTACGTCCTGGCGCTGACCGGTGATCCTCCCAACGCCAACAGCTTCGCACCGGCCACCGGCGTCTACGATGTCGACTCCATCGGCCTCATCACCCTCATCAAGCGTCTGAACGAGGGCCAGGACGCAGCCGGAACCAGCATCGGCACGGGTACCGCCTTTATGGCCGGCTGCAGCCTCAATCCGACGGCCGAGGACCTGTCTCTGGAGCTGGATCGCTTCCGTCGGAAGGTCGAGGCCGGTGCCGACTTCGTGATGACGCAGGCCGTCTACGACACCGAGCTGTTCTTCTCCGTGCTCGAACGCATCAAGGACGTGAACCTGCCGATCATCCTGGAGCTGCTGCCGCTCCAAAGCTTCAAGAACGCGGAATTCATCCACAACGAGCTGCCGGGCGTCACCTTGCCGGCGAAGGTCCTTGAGCGAATGAAGGCCGCCGGCGCCGACGGCATCGACGAGGGGACACGTATCGCCACGGAGACCTTCGAGGCGCTGTTCGAGCACGTTCAGGGTGTGTACATCATCCCGTCCTTTGATCGCTATGACCAGGCGGCACAGCTCACTGCGCGCTTCAGAGAGCACATCGCCCGCCTCCATGCGAACGAGCCGGACCTGGTGGTTGCAGGCATCTAAGGGCTACTGGCGCGGGATGGTGAAGGCGAAGCTGGCGCCGCCATGTTTGGCCACGTCGACCCAAACATGGCCCCCATGCGCCTCGACGATCTCCCTGACGATGGCTAGGCCGAGACCCGAGTGCCCGTCGTCCCGGCTGCGTCCTCGATCCAACCGGTAGAAGCGCTCGAAGATGCGCTCCCTGTCCTCGGGGCGGATTCCGGGGCCCGAGTCCGACACGCGGACCTCCAGCCATTGGTCGTCGAGCACGCTGGCGCTGACCTCGACTCTCGTGTCTCGAGGCGTGTGGGCAACGGCATTGCTGAGCAGGTTGGTGAGCGCTCGGTCGATCATGCCCCGGTCCACGTTTGCCAGAGGCATGGCAGCCGGGATCTCGTTCTCGATCGGCCTGCCGTCCGCCGTCACTCTTCCGACACGCTCGATGGCGGCGGCAGCCAGGAATCGGAGCGAAGCCGGCTCGCGTTCGATCCGGGCCAGACCGGACTCGAGCCGGGTCAGCTGCAACAGGTCGTCGATCAAACGCTGCATGGCGCCGGTCTCCTCGACGATCACGGTGGCCGCCTGACTGGTGTTTTGGCTCCCCTCGGCGGTTCCGTCCTTCAAGGCCTGAGCATAGCCGGAGATCAGTGTGAGAGGAGTGCGCAGGTCATGGGAGACGTTGGCGACGAAGTCTCTCAGCAACTGATGAGACGCTCCCACCTGGGCTGCCATCTCATTGAAGCTCCGGCCCAGCTCGGCGATCTCGCCGCCTCCCTTCACATCAACCCGCTGCGAGTAGTCGCCGGTTGCCATGGCCCTTGCCGCCTGTGAGACCCGTAACAGGGGTCTGGAGACACCATAGGCGAAGTACAGGGCCATAAAGACCCAAACCACGGCCGAAGCCGCGGCGGCCAGCAGAAATGCGGTCGATACAGCTGAGAGGCTCGGGATCACTGCCGAGGCGTTCGTAACCAGCACGACCGCGGTCGTGCGCTGACCGGGGGCTCGTGTCGGCTCCTGATAGACGAGGTAAGTGTTGCTCCCCCGGTGCACGAACTCCGACGCAGCCTTGGCCGAGGCCACGGGTACGATCTGCCAGTCGCTCATACCGGGAATCCGGCAGGGATTACCGGTGCTGCGTCCGTGCTCGAGCTGGAACACGCGGGAATCGAAGGCGCAGGTGCCACTGGCATTGAACCAGATGATCTGTTTATGCAGCAGGCGGCTGTCGTGGGCAAAGAAGGCGAACAGCTCGTTGGGTGTAAGGTGTGAGATCCGCGAAAGCTCCAGGTTGACATCTGCCTGAAGGCTCTTCGCCTGCTGCTCGACGACACGCTGCTCGATATTGATGCTGCGCTGACGGAGAAGCTGCGAGAAGACGCCCGCCAGGACCAGCAATCCAATCAGTGTGACCACAAGGTTCGTCAGAACCAGTCGACTACGAAGGCTACCGAGCATCCTTGAATCGGTATCCGACGCCCCAAACCGTCTCCACAAAGCGGGGGTTGGTCGAGTCGTCGTTGAGCTTCGCCCGGAGGCGGCGGACGTGGACGTCGATGGTGCCGCTGTCGCCGAAGAAGTCGTAGCCCCAGACGTTTTGGAGCAGCTGTTCACGAGAGAAAACGATGCCGGGCTTGCGCGCCATCTCCGTGAGCAGGTCATACTCCTTGGCCCGGAGATGGACGGGCTCGCCGTTGAGCCAGACCTCACGCCTGGCGGGCTCGATGCGCAGGTCTCCGAAGTCGAGGACTTCCTCTTCCTGTTTGAGGTCGGTAGGCCGGTCGATACGCCGCAGAATGGCCTTCACCCGAGCGACAAGCTCACGCGGTACGAAGGGCTTGGTGACGTAGTCGTCCGCTCCCAACTCAAGGCCGACAATTTTGTCCTCATCCCCTTCACGTGCCGTCAGCATGATGATGGGCACGTCGCTCATGCGCCGGATCTCGCGGCAGACCTCCCAGCCGTCGATGTCCGGCAGCATGATGTCCAGGATGACCAGTGACGGCGGATTGTGCCGGACGGCATGAAGGGCATCCGCGCCGGTGGCGGCGACCGTAGTCTGGTATCCCTCGCGATCCAGGTACATCTGGATGAGGCGAGTGATACCGGCTTCATCATCCACGACGAGGATCCGGCTCTTGTTCAGGATTCCCATGGCCTATCTTCTCAAGCGGAACAACGGTGGTGAAGTGGCGCTAAAACGTTCACGCGGCTCCCAATGGAATCGCGCCTGTCCAGCAGTACACTGCGCGTCCAGCCACGCGACCAGCTTCACAGTTCCACTGTTCAGCACGCCGGCAGCCCGCCCCATGGCCTGTTTTGATTACTCTTGGCTGCGATAACCACTTCGGCACCTGTCCGGTCAGGAGCAGGCCGGCAAGTCATCCAGTTGCAGCAGGTTCCCTCCGTCGCTGGCAGCGATCCCTCTGCCCCGGCCGGCCTGAGCAAGCGACTAACGCGCGTGGACCAGGTGCCGCCGCCCACCTACCGATCTAGCCAGTTTTCGATGGGAAGAGCCTCGACACGAGAATACTCTTTTCAGGTTAACGGTCATCAGTGTGCTTCCAGAGGCCTGTGCATTGAGCGACAATCAGCAGATGGTTGGCCCCAATGAGGGGCGAGGCCAGGTCGTCAGGCGGTGTCCGCGACCGCAGGCAGTCTTTGGGTTTCGAGTTCAGGTCGCGGGATTGCAAAGCCAGCAGTTCGCTATGATAAGCCAGCACAAGGGAGAGGGCGCATGTTCGCTCGAATCGCGCGGTTTCAGATCAAGAGAGCCCGGCTCGACGCCGCGGTTGCCGGCCTGCTCAATCAGGGAGCGGCCTCCTTTGGTGTGCTCGACGGCTTTCGTAGCGCCGAGGTCTATGTCGATCGCGAGGCCTCGCGGGCACTCTATATCAGCCTCTGGGATACCCGACAGCAGGCCAATGCCCTGAGTCATAGCCACGAGCGCCAAGCCTTGGCAGATCGCCTGCAGGCCGACCTCGAGGCGCCGATTGAGATCGAAGTATACGAGTCAGTGGGGTAGGTCGAGGAGTTTCGGATCCGAGTTTGGAGGTAAGCGTTTCTCTGGACTCCGCGTACCATGCCTCGGCCACTCAATATTGAACGTTGAACACTAGGACTCGCCCAGGTACGCCTTCCTGACGGTGTCGCTGGCCAGGAGATTGGCGGCCGTGTCCTCCAGCACCACCTCGCCCGTCTGCAAGACGTAGCCGCGGCCGGCGATCTGCAGCGCCATGTAGGCGTTCTGCTCGACCATGAAGATCGTCGTACCCTGCTTGTTGATCTCAACTACGGTATCGAATACGCGCTCCGTGAGGATGGGCGAGAGGCCCATGGAGGGTTCATCCATGATCATCAGCCGCGGCCGGGCCATCAACGCCCGGCCGATGGCCAGCATCTGTTGCTCGCCGCCGCTGAGCGTACCTGCGGTCTGATTTCGTCGCTCGTGCAGTCGGGGAAACAGCGCATAGACGCGGTCCATGTCCTCCTGCACATGCTTGTCCTTGCGCGTCCAGGCGCCCATTTTCAGATTGTCGAGAACCGTGAGCTTGGGAAACACCCGCCGCCCCTCGGGCACCGGGGCCACGCCCATTTCGATCACCCGCCGGGTGGGGCTGCCGTCGATGCGCTTACCCTCGAGCCACACCTGGCCCTGTCGCGGCTTGACGATGCCGAGGATGGTCTTCATGGTGGTCGTCTTGCCGGCGCCATTGGCACCCAGCAGTGCCACGATCTCCCCCTGGTTGACCCTGTAGTTGACGCCCTTCAGGATGTGCAGACTCCCATAGTAGGTGTCCACGTCCTGAAACTCAAGCAGTGGCTGCGGCGGCTTTCCGTCCAAGATATGCCTCTATCACTCGTTCATCGCGCCGCACTTCGTCGGGAGTGCCCTCGGCGATCTTGGTCCCATAGTCCAGGACGGTGATGCGCTGGGAGACGCCCATGACGACGCTGAGATTGTGCTCGATCAGCAGGATGGTGAACCCCTGGGCGTGGATATGGCGGATATGCTCCATGAACTCCACCGCCTCCGAGGGGTTCATTCCCGCGGTGGGCTCGTCGAGCATCAGCAGGGCCGGCTGCGAGGCCATGGCGCGCGCCAGCTCGAGCAGCCTGCGGTCGGCATAGGCCAAATCGGAGGCGCGAAAGTCCTGGTGTGAGACCAGCCGTGGGCTGAGGAGGCTCAGGATGCGCTTCGCCTCGGCTACCGCCTCTCGTTCCGCCCTGGCCACCCAGGGCGGCTTGATGATGTCGCCGAAGAGGTTGGAATGGAGGCGGGCATGGTAACCGACCAGGACGTTCTCGAGCACGGTCATGTTGGCGAAGAGCCGCAGCGTCTGGAACGTGCGCGAGATGCCGCGACGCTCGACGCGATCGGGTTTCAGGCCCGAGATGTTCTCGCCCTTGAACAGCACCCTCCCGGCCGTCGGTGGATAGATGCCGCTCACCAAATTGAACACTGTCGACTTCCCGGCGCCGTTGGGACCGATCAGACTGACGATTTCGCCGGCATTGACCGTGAAGTCCAGGTTGTCGACCGCCTTGAGACCGCCGAAGACTCGCGTCAGCCCCACGGTCTCCAGCAACGGCGCGCCTTCCGGCATGCTCGTCACCCTATATCTCGCCCGTCTGGACGGTCCATAGCTCCTCATTCTCCTCTGCGGCCTCGCTCGCAGTCTCGGGGTGCAACTCGCGAGCGCGGCGGCGGTTGGGAATGAGCCCCTGGGGCCGTAGCAGCATCATGCCTACCAGGATCAGTCCCAGGATCAGAGGCTTGGCGGTGGAGATTGGCGCGGTGGCGAGCCAGGTGCCGAAGGCGCCGATCGGACCTGGCGCGTGGTGGATGTTCGAGCCGAGGGTGTTGAGCTTGGCCGAGATGGTGTCGAGCCACGTCTGACTGAGGTAGGCGATGACGACGCCTCCAACCATGACGCCGGGAATGCTGCCGATGCCCCCCAGGATCACCATCACCAGGATCGAGACTGAAACACTGAAGAAGAACTGATCGTAGCTGACGGTGCCCAACTGGCTGGCGTAGAGCAGTCCTCCGAACCCTGAAAACGCGGCGCCCAGGGCAAAGGCTGTCAGCCGGGTCCCGGTGATGTTGACCCCGGCGTGAGCCGCCGCGACCTCGTCCTCCCTGATGGCCACCCAGCAACGTCCCAGTCGGGAATCCCGCAGCCGGGTGATGATTATCACGCTGATGGCGATGATGACGAAGCCCAGGTAGTACCAAGGCCGGGGATTATTGGTCTGCCAGCTCCAGTGGATCCAGAGCAGGTTGACGTTGGGCGGCGCATCGATGCCGGTGATGTTATTGATGCCGCCGGTCAGGTCCGGAATCCCGATGCCGTTGGCACAGTGACGGTGATGCAGCGCCCCATGGCACACGAAGCGACCGAGAAAGAGGCCGCTGCCGCCGCCCAGGTTTTCGACCACCTTGGGCACGATCTCACCGAAGCCCAGGGTGACGATGGCCAGGTAGTCGCCACGCAGACGCAGTGTGGGAGCGCCGAAAAGCAGCCCGAAGAACGCCGCCACCAACGCGGCGCACGGAATGAGGACGAAGAAGTTCAGATGGATCCCGCCGGGCCCTATGGTGAACAGCAGGTTCGAGATGGTGCTCTTGCCGACGGAGAAGTGCGTCGAGGCCAGCATGGCGGCCGTGTAGGCGCCGATGGCGAAAAACGCGGCATAGCCTAGGTCCAGCAGGCCGGCAAATCCGACCACGATATTCAGGCCCAGCGCCAGCAGGATGTAGATTTCGGCCACGTACGCGGTGTCGACCCGCGGGTCACTGTGGTCGAGGATGGGATAGAGGAATGCAAGCAGAACCACCAACGCGACGACCGCACGCCGCACCCAGGGGTTATCCCGCCACTCCCCTCCCAAAAGGTTGCGGGGCCGGCGCCGGGCGAGAGAGAGCGCCGCCATCTAGACCTTCTCCGCCGTCGCCGTGCCGAAGAGCCCGGCAGGCCTAAACACCAGGATCAGCACCAGGATGCTGAAGACCACGGTGTCGTACCAGTCGGTGCCCAGCCCGTTTCCGAGATAGTCGACGTACTCGGAGATGATACCGATCAACAGTCCGCCGACGGCTGCCCCGCGAATGTTCCCGATACCGCCGAGGACCGCGGCCGTGAAGGCAAACAAGCCCAGCGCGAAGCCGGTGTCGTACCCGATATTGACCTGCTCGATCCCGTAGAGGATCGAGCCCGCCCCGGCCAGGAACGAGCCCACGAAGAAGGTCAACGAGATGATGCGGTCGACGTTGATGCCCATCATCGAGGCCGCCTCCCGGTCCTGGGCCACAGCCCGCATCGCCTTGCCCATGGTAGTCCGGTTGACGAAGAGATCCAGGCCGATCATCATGGCCACGGCCGCCACGATAACCAGCAGCTGGGCGTTCGTGATGGAGGTGTTGCTCAGAAACTGGTGCCCGAAGAGGCTGAAGGTGAGGGAGTAGCTGGAGAAGGTGATGGTCGTGGGAAAGGGTATGGAATAGCCGCCCTGCCACTGGTAGAGCAGGTTTTCGATGATCAGCGAAACGCCGATGGCGGTGATCAATGGGGCCAGGCGGGGAGCGTTTCTCAACGGTCGGTAGGCGACTCGCTCGATGACCACGCCCAGGCAGGCGCAGATTATGGCCGAAACTACCATCGCCACACCAATGCCGATGATCGATTGCGCCACTGCAGGCGTTCCCGTCTGCGTGATCAGGCCTGGCCAGTGCCAACCGAAAACTGTGGTGCCGGAGATCGTCGGTATGGCCAGGAAGGCGCCGAAGGTGAAGACGTCGCCGTGGGCGAAGTTGATCAGCTCAATGATGCCGTAGACCATCGTGTAGCCCAGAGCGACGATGGCGTAAAGCGAGCCCAACACGATCCCGGCTATGAGAATGTCGCCGTTCATGAGGGGCCTCCGGACATCCACCAGGCCGCCGCAGGCGGGAGGCCCGTACTTCAAGGATTATAGACGGAAGTGTGTTTGGTTTCGAGTTTCGAGTTTCGAGTTTCGGGTCACGCAGCACCGCTCGGTGGTGGAGCTTCCGGCCTCCGGTTTAGAACCCCAAACGCGGCAAACAAGCCTATGACGGAGCGTCGCCTTTGAGTTCCGGCTCAACACGGCGGCTGCGCGATCGAGCGTACGGATACTTCGCTGTCGAGCAGCTCAGCCCCGCTCATCCACACACAGAAAGGGCGGAAACGCCATGCGCTTCCGCCCTTCCGATTGTCTCGTGATTCGAGAAGCGGCTTAGGTGGGGCTACCCGACGGCTTGAGCTGCTTCTTGAACACCCACGTCAGGTTGCCCTTGACCTTCTGGGTGGCGTAGATGCTGATGATCTTGTTGGTGGTGTCGCCGTTCTTGTCGAACCTGGTGGTGCCTGTGGCGCCCTTGAACGTGATGCTGTGGACGTACTTCACGACAGCATCGCGCTCTTTGGTGATTCCGCCCTTGAGCTTGCCTGCCTTGGCAGCATCGTAGACCCCCATCAGGGCGATGCTGGCGGCGTCATACGCGGGAGCGTCGTAGGCCTGAATGCCGGGATTCTTGTAGAAGCTGGGGAAGTCCTTCTTGTACAGCTTCTTGAACGTCTTGGCCGCCTTCGACGGGTCGGGGCCGACGGAGGTGGCATCGTTGTTCGTCGCGCCGGCGCCGGCGCCACCGTTCTTCGAGCTGAGCCACGCGGTGTTGTAGAGCGCGTCGCCGCCCATGAACGTCTTCTTGTAGCCGTCCACCGTGCGCAGGTCCTTGGGCAGGTCGTTGGCCGTGTTGCTGTTGCAGCCGCAGTAGACCATGCTTGGGTTCTTGGCCTTGATCTCCTGGGCGATGGTGAGCGAGGTCGAGGACTGCGTGCCCGAGTTGGTACTGTCAATCCGACCGCTACCTACGATCTTCATACCCTTCTTCTTGGCCTCGGCCTTGAAGTACGTCGCCAATCCTTCACCATAAAGCGTGCCGTCGTCGACGAGGAAGTAGGTTGACTTCTTCAGCACCTTCTTAGCGAAGTCGGCTCCCGCCGGACCCTGCAGCTTGTCCGTGGTCACCGTCCGGTAGTAGGTGACGTACGGAATCTTGTGCGCGTAGGTCAGCGGCTCCTGAGCCTTGCGACTCTTGGGCGAGGTTAGCGTCGGGTTGGTGTTCGCCGGGCTGATCATCAGCATGTGGTCCCGGTTGAGTCGGGGCTCGGATACCTCGGCGGCGCCCGAGTTCAGCGTGCCGATGTAGCCCACCGTATTCTTGGTGGCGTTACAGGTGTCCGCGTTGGCCGCTTCCTTGCTGGTGTCGTAGTTGTTGGTCAGCGCATTCCCATCGTCGAGGACGAGCAGCGGCTGAACCTTCACGTGGACCTTGCTGAGCTTCGGCTTCCACTGCTTGATGGCGACGTTGATGCCGTTGTTGACACCCTGCCATAGCTGGTGGAGCGCCGGAACCGCCAACGGGCCTGAACTGCACAATCGGACGGTGATCGTCTTGGCCTTCGCGGACGGGTGGGCCGCCAAAGCATTTCCTGCAAGCACCATAGACGCCAACAGCGCCACGCTACTCGCGAGGTACAGAACGCGCTTCATAGCTCCTCCTTGGAGTTACGTTTAGAGATCGGTCGAGCACAGGCCCGTCCGTCACTACTATTCTTATGGCCGCGACATGAACAGAAGGTTACAGCGAGGGGAGTTGAAGTTCAAGGTCAGGGTCGATTCCGAGGTTCCAAGTTTGACCGCCTGGACTGAAACCGGCAAGCTCAACCCGGAACTTGGGCGCCGAACTCACCCGAACTATGATGAAGCACAGATGACCCAGCCTGGACCCTCGAACCCTTGAGCCCACGGCCTTGAGCTTTGATCCTGCTGCCGCTCGTGACATGAGCTCGGGGTCGCGGGACTCACGTATCAAGACGGCGCTACTCTGTGACTACGCCGTCACCGGACAGGACGGCAAGGTCAGCGCGATAGGGATATTCAGCGGGATCAGCTTCCAGGCACTCCCGGCCAACTACCCCCGATTCTTTGTCGTCGTCATCGCCGACCTCGATCCCGGTGAGCACGAGGGGCGGCTGCAGATGCTTGCGCCCTCGGGACAGCTGATGATCCCGCCGGGACCATCCATGGGAATCTCGGTCCCCGACCCGGCTGCCGAAACCAACCTCATCATTGCCTTCGACAACCTGGGCTTTCAGACGGCCGGCATCCATCAACTTCAGCTCACCATCGACGGCTCGATGGCCCTCAGCCTTCCGTTCGCCGTCATGAGTGCCGGCGAGCCTGCGTTCACGGCACGCGGGAACGCGTGAGCACGACCACCATGCCGCCACCCGACGACGTGTAGAGGATGCAGGCAGCCACCGGAGTGGACCTTATCGAGATCGATCGCATCGCGCACACGGTCGAACGCTTCGGCCAGCGGTTCCTGGACCGCGTGTACACGGAGCGTGAGCAGCGCTACTGCCGCCATCGAACCGAGCGGCTGGCCGGGAGATTCGCCGCCAAAGAGGCAGTGTCAAAGGCGCTGGGCATCGGCATCCGCCGCCTTCGCTGGCGTGACATCGAGATCCTTCCCAACGCCGAGGGTAAGCCGGAGGTCATCCTCCATGGCTCCGCCGAGCAGGCCGCCACGCAGAGACACATAACCGGCCTCTCTGTCAGCATCACCCACTCCCGTGATCTGGCGGCAGCCGTGGTCATGGGCTGGGAAGCGCGGTGAGTCTCCCACTCGTCACCGCCGAGGAGATGCGGGCCATCGAGACCCGCTATCGCGAGGCAGGCGGGTCACTCGACGAGCTGATGCGTCGAGCCGGCGAGGCAGTGTCCCGCATCATTGCCCCCGACGCCCGAGTGCTCATCCTCGCGGGACCTGGAAATAACGGCGGCGACGCCCTGGTTGCGGCCGAGAGGCTGCGGACCCGGGGCCAGCGGGTTGCGGTGTACGCCTACAACCGAAGGGACCAGTCGGGCACCGATCTGACGGCAGACGGCGATTCCGAGCAAGCCGAGCTGAGGCGGCTGGCCCGGGGGAGCACCGTAATTGTCGACGGGCTTCTCGGGACCGGACGCCGGCGACCGGTGGAGGGAACACTCCAGGCCATCATCGAAACCGTCAACCAGGTCGAAAGCGCATCACGTCTGGCCATCGACATACCTACGGGCGTCGACGCCGATACCGGGCAGGTGGAGTCGGTGGCCTTTCGTGCCGCCCTCACGCTGACGCTGGGCTTCGCCAAACGCGGCCTCTGGTCCTATCCCGGGCGGGAGTACGCCGGAAGTGTCCGTGTGATCGATATTGGGCTGCCGGCCGAGGAGCAGCAACCTTGCGAGACACGACTGGTTACTGAAGGCGACGTCGCGCGCCTTCTTCCACGGCGAGCGTTCGATTCCAACAAGGGACGCAACGGCACCGTGGCCGTCGTTGCCGGCAGTCGGGACTTCACCGGTGCACCCGTGATGGTGGCGATGGCCGCCTACCGAATCGGGGCCGGGCTGGTCGACATGGCCCTGGCACAGACGGTGCAAGAGATCGCGGCCACCCACGTGCTCGAACCGATATTCACGCGACTACCTCAATCACCAGAATGGGTCGACGTCGCCGACCTGGAGGCCGTAAACCGGTCATTGGAGCGGGCCCTGGCCTTCGCGGTCGGCCCCGGTTTGGGCAAGCATCCCCAAACAGTGGCCTTTGTGCGCGAGTTTCTTCGTTCGCATGCCGGCTCCGGCCTCAAGGGCGTTCTTGATGCCGATGGCCTCAATGCCGTAGCCGACGAGTCCAACTGGTGGCGACACGTTCCCAAAGGCCTGGTGGTCACGCCGCATCCGGGCGAGATGGCGCGCCTGCTTCATTCCTCGGTGGATGCGGTTCAGCGTGACCGCTTTGCCTCCGCTCGTGACGCGGCGCGCGAGTGGGGGATCGTGGTGGTGCTCAAGGGGGCATACACCATCGTGGCCGATCCGACCGGCGAGCTGTGGGTGAACCCGACCGGTAGTCCGAACCTGGCTACCGGCGGCACTGGAGATGTTCTCACCGGCGTGATCGCTGGGCTCATGGCGCAGGGACTGGAACCGCGCCCGGCCGCGGTGGCCGGGGTCTGGTTGCATGGCGCCGCCGGAACCGCCCTCACCGGCACAATGGGTGAGGCAGGCACCGTAGCCTCCGATCTGCTGGCCGAGCTTCCACGGCAGCGGGCCCGTCTTCAGAGCGTCCCCACGCTTGGCTATCAGGAGTTCGCATGATCGTACGAGATTGGATGCAGAGCGACGCGCCCACGGCCTCTCCGGACACGCCGGTCACGGACCTGGCCCGGATCATGACGATGAAGAAAATCGCACACGTGACGGTGGTCGCTAGCGATGGAGGGGTGGCCGGCGTGGTCACGGCCGCGGACATGATCGCGCGGCACGCCCGTCTCCATCTTCCCACCTACTTCTCCCTTCTCGGCTTTTCGATTCCTATAGAGTCCGAACGCGACGACCGGGAAATCGAGAAGGCGCTATCGACGCGAGCCGCTGACCTCATGTCGAAGCGGGTTATCACGGTTGAACCCGACGCCGACATCGACTCCGCCGCGACGCTCATGATTGACCACGGCGTCAGCTTCCTTCCGGTCGTAGAGAACGGTAGGCTGTTGGGGACGATCGACGAGAACGACATCGTCCGGCTGCTGGTGGTCGAGGAAACCGGAGACGCCACCTCGTGACCGCCGTCGCACCGCGCAAGCGGGCCGGCGCGAGAGGCTTGATGCAGGCGCTCCCAGCCACGAGGGCCGAGATCGATCTCGACGCGCTGCGCTCGAATGTCGCAGCCATCCGGGGCAGCCTGGAGCCCGGCGTGCAGCTGCTGGTGGTGGTCAAAGCGGACGGCTATGGTCACGGCGCGATCCAGGTCGGCAGGACGGCCCTGGAGGCGGGAGCGTCGCATTTGGCGGTATATACAGTCCCTGAAGCCCTGTCGCTGCGTAACGCGGGCATCGCGGGACCGGTCTTGGTCCTGGGCCCGATCGATCCTTCCCAGGCCGAGGCATGTGTGACGGCGGGCATCACGCCCGCGATTGCCTCCATGCAGCTTGCGCGGGCGCTGTCTCAGAGGGCGGTTGAGGCCGGGATGACCGTCACGTATCACCTTGAGGTCGACACCGGACTCACCCGGTACGGCATCCTGGTCGGCGAGGTAGGTACATTCCTCAAGGCGTTGAAGACTCTACCGGGCCTGAAACCTGAGGGCATCTTTACTCACTACGCCTCGGCCGACGAACCGGACCCTTCAAAGGCGCTCACCTGGCAGCAGTTCGAGCTGTTCCGGGCCCTGCTTGGAGCGCTCGAGGAGCACGGCTTTCACTTTTCGCTGCGCCATGCCGCGGCCTCGGCGGCGATGCTGCACTGCCCGGCGATGGACCTGGACATGGTTCGCTGCGGCATTTCCGTCTACGGGTACTATCCCTCCGCCCACGTCTCGAGACGCATCAATCTTCAGCCGGTTATGAGCCTGAAATCAGCCTTGGCACGGGTCCGTACGTTCGAGGCAGGAACGGGCGTCAGCTATGGACACGAGTTCGTCACCAGCCGGCGGACCATCATTGGGCTGGTGCCGTTCGGGTATGCCGACGGCTTTCCACGCTGTGCCGGCAAGCATGGCCACGTTCTGATCGCCGGGCGCCCGGCCAAGATCGTCGGCCGCGTCGCCATGGACCAGCTCATGGTCGATCTCACCGATGTGGGGCCGGTGGCGGAGGGGGATGAGGTGGTGATTCTGGGCCGTTCGGGCGAGAGCCGGATCACCGCCGACGACATAGCCGGGTGGGCCGGATCGATCAGCTATGAGGTGCTGGCCGGCATTGGTGTCCGCGTGCCCCGGGTGTACCTATCGGCTGGACGGCCCGTGGCCATTCGCCACGGCATGTCCATGAAACCGATCGAACTGAGTGGACGCTGAGCTGGGAGCTCATGAAACTCAAGGTTCGGGCCTCGAAGTTCAATGTTTGATCGGCCATGACGGTGGACTAGGTCCAACAGGAGCGTCGCGACGCACGAGCTGATACCCGGGCGCCTCAGCCTCAACAACCCGGTCATGGCAGCCTCGGGCACCTTCGGCTACGGGGTGGAGTTCGCGGCTCGCCTGGATATCTCAGGGGTTGGGGGGGTGGTGTGCAAGGGACTGACCATCCGTCCCAGACCGGGACATGCGCCGCCGAGGATCATAGAGACCGCCGCCGGTATGCTGAACTCCATTGGTCTGGCCAATATCGGGATCGATGCCGCCATCGCAGGGATGGCGCCCAAATGGGCAGGCATGCCGGTACCTGTAATCGCAAACATCAGCGGCGAGACGCCCCACGAGTACGTCGAGATGGCCGGCCGCCTCGACGGAGTGGAGGGTGTCGCCGCCATCGAGCTGAACGTCTCCTGTCCGAACGTGGATCGGGGAGGCATGCTCTTCGGATCGAAACCCGAACCGGCTGCCAGGCTCGTGTCTGCGGTTCGGCCGGTGACGAGCCTCCCCCTCATAGTCAAGCTCACGCCTCAGGCAGAAGACGTGCCGGCGGTCGCCGGAGCGGTCGAGCGTGAGGGCGCGGATGCGGTTACCGTTGCCAACACGTTCCAGGGCCTGACAATCGACATCCGGCGCCGCGAGCCCACTCTCACCAACGTCACCGGCGGCCTGTCGGGCCCAGCCATCAAACCGCTCACTCTACGCCTGGTCTACCTGGTCGCCCAGGTCGTCGGCATCCCCATCATCGGGTGCGGTGGCGTGCTGTCGGGCGAGGACGCCATCGAATACCTGATGGCCGGAGCGTCGGCGGTACAGGTGGGAACGGCCACGCTGGTAGACCCATTCGCGGTCTGTCGAATCGCGGCGGAGCTGAACGACCGGCTGGCGCGAGATGGAGTATTGGATCCCAGGGAAGTAGTCGGCGTGGCGAATCCGAGGTTCGCAGGGAAGGCAAGCGCCTCGAAGAAGCGCTAGGCGGCTGCCTTCCAAACTGTGTGTCGTGGATTCGGATCCCCATGCCTGCTTGTCCTGGTGAGCAGCGCTGTCGCCAGCGCGAATTCAAACAGAAGCTGGCCCTCGGTGTCGGCTTCCGAAACCAAGCCCTTCCGTTCCTCCACGAACTGTCGCACGACCCTCGAACGCAGGCTGGGATCGTCGACGCGTGATGCAGACCCTGTGATGTAGAAGGCGTCCTCGTTGTCCTCGCAGGGGAAGCTGTGCATGGCATAGCGGCCGTCACGCAGCAAGTCGTCACGCTTTGGAGACGGGATGATCAATGCCAGGAGCCGGTCATCGCAGAGGATCGGGCACATGGGATGCAGGCGGGGTCCGCCGTCTGGCCGGACGGTCGACAGAAATGCGAGTCCCACGCCGAACTGGTAGAACAGCCTGCGGCCGTCCTCCGCCAGATCGGGCCTCTGCGTTTTGAGCTCTCCCCACGTGGTCACGGCTCATGATGCCAGACATCGCTACTGCGTTGCGCCCAGGCAGATCATTTGTGGACCGAAGCACATAATAGGTCGTGAGCGAGCAGGAGAAGTTCTTCCGGTTTGCACGGCGTTTCATGACCGTCTCCGCGGTTGTCTTCGGGGTTCTGTATGCCTTCATCGGCACCACAGTTCTCAGAGGGTTGCTGAGGCGGAAAGGCGACTAGAGGCGGCCCTCGCCAGATCGGACTTCCCTGTAAGAGAGCCGGCAAATGGGCCAACTGGGCCGAGCTCGGGCGATGGTGGTCAGGTGCTCGCAAGGGGATCCTGGGCACGATCGGAGCGTCCATAGCCTTCGACCACGGTCGCAGAATGAATCTGGCCTCTACGCTCCACGGCCCCTAGCGCTGCCATCTCGTTCGACCCTCTCAGCCAGTCACTGAGCGCCAGGCCGGAGGGCCGTCGCGTCGCTTCGACGCCATGCCGCTCACGATGAAACTCGTTGGGGGAAACCCGACTCCTCACATCCTCGTGCGGGCTTAGGAGCGGAGCCGGGACTCGGCTGAATCCCGGCTCCATGTTTCTGGTGGAGATGGGGGCGACTCGAACGCCCCGTCCAGAAGGCTGCAACCGTACACTTCTACGAGCGTAGTCGACATTTTATCGTCGCGGTCGTATCCTCTGTCGACGAAGTCTACGACCGCCAGCTCATGATCTTGAGCAGCTCCTATGAGCCTTAGAGCTGCAGCACGCTGACTTTTTGACGCCCGTCGCAACCCGTCAGCGAAGGGTCACTAGGACGTAGCCGGCTGTTAAGCGGCGGCTAGAACAGGTTGATTGTTGGCAGTTATTGCCGTGCCGATTGTTTAACGAGGATCCACCGGCACCTCGGCTCGCTATGTACGACCCAGGTCCCCTGTCGAAACCTGACATCCCCATGAGCACTTCAAGATACGACTTCCTGCCGCACTCTGTCAAGCTCGGCCTGCCGAACCGGCGCTTCACGCTGTTCGACCGGCGCCGGCGTGGTGACGCCATGAATGTGCCGCTTCCCTCGAAGCAGTGAAGCCACGGCGGCGATCAGCGCCATTCCCGAGGAGATCCAGAAGGCGAATCGAAGGCCGGTCATGAATGGCGGAGCGATCAGATTTGGAAAGAAGGGTCGGGCCAGAAGGTGCGCCCGGCCGGCGGCCGAGAGATGGGCCAGTACGTTCGCCGGCAGGAGATGCGCCATGGGGTTGTATCCGAGGAATGCCGAGAACAAGGCCGCCGTCGGCGGCAGTGAGGCGACGCGGCCCGCCGCGGCCGCGCTGAGGCCCGCATGCGTAAGGCCCGACAGGAGTGCGGTGGACAGCTGAGCGGAAAGCCCGACGATTATGACGGTAAAGAAGATGGCCATCGAGAAGAGCATGCCCGAGTTTTGCAACGTTGCCAGCATCCCGGAGGCCACACCGCGGTTCTCGGCCGGCACCGCGCTCATGACGGAGCTGGTGTTGGGCGACGCGAACAGGCCCATGCCCACACCGATCAGGAGCAGCAGGATGGCGAATGGCGCGTAGCTGAAGCTGGCGGTAAGGAAGGAGAGCAGGACGAAGGTCACCGCCGTCAGAAGCATCCCCCCCGTAGAGAAGAGACGCGGGTCGAAGCGATCGGACAGAAATCCCGAGAGCGGGCCGGCGATCAGGAAGCCTGCCATCATCGGCAGCATGTAGATACCTGCCCAGAGCGGAGTCTGGCTGAAGGCGTAGCCATGGATCGGCAGCCAGATGCCCTGCAGCCAGATGATCAACATGAACTGGAGGCCGCCCCGAGCTGTGGCGCCCAACCAGGCAGCGATATTGCCGGCCGCAAAAGCTCTGATCTTGAATAGGTCGAGCTTAAACATCGGATCGGCGACTCGAGTCTCGACGTAGCCGAAGACCAGCAGCAGCGCCGTGCCGGCGACGAGAGCGAAGATCACCCAGGGATTGGTCCACCCCATGGGCTGACCTCCGTAGGGCATGATGCCATAGGTCAAGCCGATGAGCAGAACGGTCAGACCGACACCGAAGGTAACGTTTCCGACGGGGTCGAGGCGTTGATTGGCTCTGATCTTGGCCGTCTCATGCAGAGCGATGAAGGCCCACACCGTGCCCACTATGCCGAACGGCACGCTGACCATAAACACCAACCGCCACTGTACGGCGGCCAGGACGCCGCCAAGAACCAGCCCGGCAACCGAGCCTGCAACCGCCGAGACCTGGTTCAGCCCCAACGCGAAACCCCGCTGGTTGACCGGGAAGGCGTCAGTGAGGATAGCGGCGCTGTTGGCGAACAGGAACGCCGCACCCACCGCTTGCACCACCCGGAAGAGGATCATCTCGATCCCGCCGGTGGTTCCGGTGCTGGGAGTAAGAAAGAGCAGGATTGAACCCGTGGTGAATACCGCGAAGCCCAAGGTGTACATCTTTACCCTGCCCAGCATGTCCGAAATCCGTCCCACCGTGACCAGCAGCGTCGAGGTGACGACCATGTAGCCCATGAGGATCCACAGCAGGAAGCTCGTATTTCCGGGCGTGAGAGGATTGATCTTCAAACCATTGAAGATCGCCGGGAGGGCGATGAGCACGATGCTGGTGTTGAGGCTGGCCATGAGGATGCCGAGCGTTGTATTCGACAGCGCGATCCACTTGTAGTGCGGGCTTTCGACCCCCAGGTTCACGCCAAGGCGTTCAGCGCTGATCATCTATCCTCTCAACCCTAGTTACACTTAACAATAGTTGTGATACACAAGTATTATGCCACATAATTGGCTATGAGCTCTTCGGACTCACTCGACTCCATTCGCCTTGTCGGCACACTCCTTCGCGTGGTCCGCCTTCTCGACTCTGAGCTCCGCTCCACGCCCGGCAATGCGTTGGACCTGGGAGAACTCTCGGTCCTGGGCTCGATCGCTCGCGGAGTGATCGCCCCCTCGATGATCGCGCGAACCCTCTCCATTGACCCGCCCAGAGTCACTCGTATGGTGGATCAACTGGTAGTCCGAGGATACGTTACGCGCGGCTCCGACCCCCTGGACCGGCGCCGGTGTCCGCTCTCGCTCACTGAGGAGGGGAGACGCGCCCTCGAGGCCGGTCGCCAGGTCCTTACAGATGTCACCGAGGATCTCCTCCGAAGGTTGAGACCCACCGATCGACGCCACGTAGTCGAGGGCATGACGAGCCTGCGGGAGATCCTGGACCAGCCGGCGACGAAGGTTATGGAGCCCAGGCTGGCGGGATAAGAGGGCTGGTTTCGGGTTTCGAGCCGCGAAGATTGCAGCCCTCTAGCGCTGACCCTGAGTACCTCGAGCTTTACTCTGTGACAACCGACTCGGGCAGCTTAGACGAGATCCGCGGGGCACTCACTCACAGGAACTCCTGCAGCCCGCGGTCACGATGCTCGGGCAACCACCTGAAGCCAGTTTCGTGGCAAGCGGTCGAGATGGAGCTCCTCGAAGGCTTGCGCGACGGCGCGGGTGAGCACCTTAGCCCCAATATCAACCGGGATTCCCGGAAGCGCGCCCTTGACGAACTCGGAGTAGTGACTGATATCCTGCCACGACTCGCGGGTCATCAGAGCCTCCTCGGCCTCCATGTGCTCGACCACGAACCCGTGGCGTTCGAGCAGTGACCTGTACTCGCCCGGTGTGAGCCAGCGCATGGCCTCCGGCCTGGACTTGTCGAGCTTCAGGTTGGGGTTTTCCTTTTTCAGCATCTGCAGCGCGCGCAACATCCATAGCTTGTAGAAGCGTTCGGTTCCCGGGACGTACGCTCCCTCATAAAAGCTGGTGTTGAACGCCAGGACCCCCTCGTCGTTCAGGACTTCTCGAGCCTGTTCGACCACGGAGTCCTTCTCCGGGAGGAGATGGATCGCGTTACAAAAGACGATGACGTCGGCACGGGGGACTCGGGCGGCGAATGATTCGGCAGTACCCCTGATGAACCGCGCGCCATTGCCGATAAGCCGGCGAGCCTTCTCGAGGGCAGACTCTGACGGATCCAGGGCGATGACCTCAGCCTTGTCGCCGTGCTCTTCGAGGCCCTGGATGAGGAGCTGAGTGACGGCGCCCGTGCCACAGGCGAGGTCCAAGACCCGCTTGATTGGCGCGGAGGAAAGCTCTCGCAGCCTCAGTGTGATATCGACAAGATGGCGATTGACGATTTCATAGAAGCCATGCTGGGCAAAGGCCTCAAAAGTATAGTCGGTCTCTGCCTGCTGTGGCTGCGCCACCATTACCTCTCAATCTGTGCGGGTCGCCCCTGATTCCTTAGAATACCAAAAGGTGTGTCGATGACCCGCCAATGTAGGCGACCGAACGGCGATTTTGAAGGTTGAG
The DNA here is from genome assembly GCA_035653255.1 of Chloroflexota bacterium. GTDB lineage: Bacteria > Chloroflexota > UBA5177 > UBA5177 > JAJPKF01 > DASRCF01. The sequence continues at coordinate 2,561 of DASRCF010000010.1, read as the reverse complement.
GGAGGCCATGTTGCAGGGCAGGATTGCCCTCGTCACCGGGGCATCCCGAGGGATTGGCGCCGAGGTCGCCCGACGGCTGAGTGCCGCCGGGGCTAGTGTGGCCATCAACTACAACCGCAGCGCCGAGTCGGCCGAGAGCCTTCGACAGGAGCTCGAAGCGGTGGGAGGTCGGACGCTCGCGATACGCGCCGATGTGAGTGACCGGGACGACCTAACGGCAATGGTCGAGTCGGTTGAGTCCCAGTTAGGTCCGATCGACATCCTGGTCAACAACGCGGGGTTTGTTCGCGATCGACTCCTCCTGAGGATGTCGCTTGAGGACTGGAATGCCGTCTGGGAGACGGATTTTGGCGGAGCGGCCTGGCTTGCCACGCACCTTCTCCCGGGGATGACGGAGCGGAAGTGGGGCCGGATCGTGAATCTCGGCTCGATCGTCGGGATTGCCGGCAACGCCGGTCAGGCCAACTACGCCAGCGCAAAGGGCGCCCTTATGGGGCTGACGGCCGACCTGGCGACCTCGGTCGCTGAGCAGGGCGTCACCGTGAACTGCGTCGCTCCCGGGTACATCGACACCGACGCCACCGCGGCGATCGAGCCGCAGTATAGAGAGGCTTGGCTGGATCAGATCCCCATGCGCCGTTGGGGCACGGTTGAGGAGGTGGCGGCGGTAGTGGAGTTCCTGGCTGGGCCAGGAGCTGCCTACATCACAGGGCAGACGATCGTCGTCGACGGAGGCTTGCTGGCAGGGCGTGCGCTCAAGGGCTGAGTGGAAGGTCGAAGGTCTAAAGGGGGCCGACTACCGATCAGGCGCAGCCTAAAGAGTTTCGGGTTTCGAGTTTCGAGTTTCGCGTTGGCGTCGTGGCCCGCAGCCGGGCCGACGCCTACGGATGCCGTGGGGGGAGGGATGTGAAGCATTACGGGGACGCCTTTCCCAAGGCGGAGAGTTACTTCGCCTGTTCGTCAGCCGAGAGCATAGTCACCAACTCGAAATCCGACACTCGAAACTCGACACCCGAAACCCGAAACCCGAAACCCGAAACTACTCCTCCAGATCATTGGGAACGGCCGTCTCATCTCCCGTGCCGAAGCGATGGCGTACCAGCCACAATGCCACCACCAGCACCAACACGCTGAAGGAGTTGATCGCCAGGTCGATGACCGTATCCCGGGCGCTTCCGCTCGCATTGCGGCCACCGCTGCTGGCAGCCGCTGCCAGACTCAACCCATGTCGAACGCCGGAGGTTATCCCGATGACGATGAACTCCTGCACCTGCTGCGCCACGGGTCCCCGGCTGGTGACGGTATGCAGAAGCTCGAGCAGGATGACCGTGAGGAAGGCGGTGTCCACGCCGGCGGCGATCCCAAGGGTGAGCTGATTGTGGCGCAGATTGTCGGTCACCGAGACCACCGCGTCCCATAGAGCCATGATGGACAGGATGACGAGAACGACGGCCACCGCCGCGATCAGGATTCGCTGGATGATCTCGAACCAGCGGTCCATCGTGCGATCGATGGTGGCGGCGAACCCTTGCTCCGCGATGTGGCCGTCGGGCTCCATGGCTAACTAGCCAGCCGACTCGTTGGCCTCGATGATGCCGAAGCTGTTGCCCTCGGTGTCCTGGAAGTAGGCCAGGTAGCCGACTCCCGGAATCGCCATCTTTGGGGCAGTCACTGTCCCGCCCGCCTCCTCGATCTTGTTCACGAAGTCATCCACCGAGGGCACGTCGATGGTGGTTATCACCTGACCCGGTCCTTCCTGTCGCGCCGCCAGCCCTCCATTGATCCCTGGCTCATCCTCTGGACCGGTGGTGATGAGCCAGTACTCCTGTGCCCCTTCCCACTTCTGGAACGTCCAATCAAAGACGGCACGATAGAATTGGATCGCCCGTTCCGGATCCTCCGCCGACATGTCGAAATGCACCACCCGCGGCATGTTCCCTCCAAATCTCTCGCTCTTGCTTCACGCCCTCGGTTGTAGCACTCGGGAGCTAGTTTCGGGTTTCGAGTTTGGAGTTTGCCAGCTATGATCGCTAGCTGCTAGACAGGATGGTCCTCTAGGCTAGTGAATCCAGGGGGGCTCCATCGGAGGACCCGCTGAGCGAACCCTCCGCCTTGACGCGCCCCGGCTATGCGATGGTGAGCCTGCTGCTGTCCGTGCCGGCGACTGGAATGCTGACTCGCTCCCAGTTGTCCATTTCTTCGAGCGACATTCCACTATCTGCGAGGTCTATCCTGCGCGCCGTCTGACCAGACTGTAGGACGAGTCTGCCCTTGTCGCGTTGGTAGATAAGCACATCGCCCTCAGGCTCCCACTTCATTTGAAAGACGATCCGTTGTGGGTCCCGCTTCTCACATTCGCTAATCCATGCCACCAGCGGCCTAAGCGGATACTGCGTGGACGTGAGTGGCGCTTTGCCGCCGATGATCAAGCTGCTTCCGCTGTTGAACCCAAGGTCTTTGAAAGTCGCGGACTCAAGTCCGAATTGCCCGACGAGAAGCATCAGGAAGCGGTCCCAGGTGAAGTGGTCCGGGGCGCGCAAGAGCTCGGCCACAACTGGAGC
>DASRCF010000009.1:0-13939 GCA_035653255.1 Chloroflexota bacterium | reverse complement strand
CATAGAGGCGTTAGGGCCCTAGGACGGATCCACAGAGCAAGCCCCGACAGGTAGACGGCGATGAAGACCGCCACGAACCAGCTCTGGGCGTTCGTACCCCAGTACCAAGGGACGGTATCGAAGATCTGGTTGCTTCCGGCTGCGACCCACGCTACCTGGCCCTTATGGAAGTGAAAGTTCCAGAAGCTGGCCGTATTGCCTCGGCCTGCCTCAAACATGTCCCGCGCCACGCGTCTGAGGTGGACTATACGCCCGCTCCAGAAATGGGCCACCAGAGCGTTCGTGCCTTCGGCTGAGATCGTCATCTGCTCCACCGCCTGCCGGAGTTTCTCAACCGTGTTGGACGCGTACTGGTTGCTCCAGTAGCTACCGACGAACGGAATGAGTGCGGCGGGTCTAAGGGACCGGAAGGTGGGATGCCGGAGCGGTTTGCCGCCGGGAGGAAGGTAGTGGTCGAGAAGCCTCGGCACGAAGCGCGAGATATATTTCGCGTTACCGCTGTTGCTCGCCAGAAAGAAGCCCACATGCTGACTGGGGAGTAGGCCGAGAGTGCTCGAGAAGCCTCGCACCGCACCCGTGGCCTCCAGAAAGAGTTGTCCCCTGGGCCAATACCGCTCGAACCCGTATGCGACAGACGGCAGGTGAGGAAAGCCAGGTAGCGCGGGGTAGCTCGTAAAGTGGCCGGCTTCCATGACCGCGATGGTTCGAGCACTGAGGATCCTGTTGTGGGCGAACCGGCCGCCGCTCAGCAGGGCGATGAGGAAGTGAGCCATGTCCATCCCACTGGTAACCATGCCTTCACCCGGGGCGAGGTTGAAGTAATTGGCGGGAGCAGCCTGTGGCGGCTGATTTGGCGGGGTGTCGTAGCCGGTAGCACGCTTGGGTTGGAGATTGGGCGGCAGTGCTTGGGCGAATGAGCTGTGCGACATCTGGAGGGGGCCGAAGATTGAACCCTCCACGTAGCTCGCGAATGGAATGTGGGTGACGTCTTCGAGGGTGACACCGGCGAGGGAGGCATCCAGCGGGCTGTAGCTGAACTGGTGCCCCGGTGGGAAAATCTGATCCTGTACCCCTGTGCGTACATAGGATGCCAACGGCTCGAGGGACGTGGCACCGGCGGCCAGCCGGCCGATATGGATGTCCCCGAAACCGGCCGTGCTGGTCAGGAGGTCGCTGAGGGTGATCTTGCCGGATGCCACAGGGACCTTCAGGCTGCGGAGATATCGGTTGACGTTGACATGAAGAGCGAGACGCCCGCGCTCGACCAGCTGCATCACCGCGGCGGTCGTGATTGTGGCCGAAGACGGTCCGGCGTCGAATTCGGTTGTGTTCATGTTTACCCGAATTCTGCTCGCGGCGTCGGCATATCCGTAACCCCGAGCGTAAACCACGTGACTGCCTCTGACCATGACGAAGACGGCGCCGGGCACGCGTGACCGCCTCAGATCTCTGGGCAGCACTCGGTTAACGAACGCAGACAGGCTGTCCCTCCGCATCGGGCCGGCGGAAGCCCCAACCGAGCTGATTCCTCCGGTCAGCAGGGCGCACAACAGCAGCAAGGTGGCGGCGCCGGCCCTACACCTCATGTGCCGCCATCCACCGGATGTCTCTGGTCACCCGACGACGAGGGCTGTCTGGGAGCGGAGATCACTCGGTTTAAGAAGAGTGGCACGCCCGGCGAGGACTCTCAGCTCGACGGACCTGACGCCGGCAAGCCGCGAAGGGCTTCCTCCAAAGAGAAGTCGGCGGTTCCCCGAAAGTGGATGGTGCGCATTCCGAGCGCCGAGGCGGCCTGGATGTTGTCGAGGCGATCGTCTACGAACAGAATTGCCCGGGGCGGCATGCCCAGCCGGCCCATCACCACCTGGAATATCTCCGGCGCCGGCTTCGTCAGGCGCAGGTCACAGCTGAAGAACTTGTCATGGATGAAGTCCAGCCAGTGGACGGTTTCGAGGCGCCGGGCAAGCGACGCCGGCGCATTCGACAGGATCGCAGGACGCATTCCCGATTGGGTCGCGCAGCTGACCGTTTCGAGAGATTCACGATTCGGCTGCAGCCAGCTCTTGACGTCCAGCCGGTCCAGACGTTCGAGGGTAGCCGCGCTCGGAGCGTGGCCAATCACGTCCGTCCAGTAGTCCAGGGGAGAAAGATCACCACGGTCATAGGCGCCGCGGTCGAGCCAGTAGCGCTCGACGAACAACTCGCTGCTCAGCCCGCAGAGGTCTGCCATACTTGAGATCAGCTCAGCGGGCTGAAGCAAAGACAGAACACCGCCGTAATCGCACAGCAGTACTCTCTCCTGCACGGCATCCCCCACAGTCGAATTGGTGCGGCGAATCATTGTCCCAGGTAACTGGTCGCTTGGGCGCGACATGGCCGAGCGTTGGACGACGTGCGTCTTCCTGCCATTGACGAGCACCGGCTCAGAATGCGAGAAGCGGCTCGACCGTCAAGTGTCGAGCCGCTTCCAACGGCCAGGCGGATTCCGGATCTGTCGGTTACCCGACTCCCACTGCGCTCTGCTCGTTCAGCTTTCTCGCCTCATCGCCTGAGGTGATCGAGCCGGAAGTCATGTTCTCCCAGAAGGTCTTGGTGTCGTTGACGTGCGGGAACGGCTCCTCGGGCACGCTTACGCCAAGGAAGGAGCACAGCGGCTCCCAGCCCTGCTTGACCTCATACACGAGAAGCCTCTCCTTCGGCACGTACTGCTGCACCTCACGGTTATGCTTCTCGAAGACGGAGATGGCAAAGTCCTTGTCGGCGAACCTGCCCTGCAGATCGCCGTCCCAGACGATTGCCTTCAGCATTTTGGCGACCGGCTTGTCGGCGATCTCGGGCATGTTCGGCAGCATCTCGGCCGCCTTGAAAATCGTGTCGTTGGTGCTCTTGTACCAGGCCTCGGGGTCCCGAACGCTCAGAATGACGGGTGCATTGGGGTACAGCTCCATGAACTCCTTGTAGAAGGTGCAGCCCGGCCAGTCGACGGTGGCCCGAAAATCCTTCAATGCGGTCTTCCAGTCGACCTGCTTGCCTTCATACGCTTCTCGAAATGTGTCCGAGAGCTCGGGCATGCCGGCCAGCAGATCGATCATGTGCAGACAGGGCGCGAATCCCAGCTGCTGCAGCGCGACCTTCAGCGACATGGTCCCGGTTCGTCCGAATCCAGCTCCGATGACATCCATGAGGGTAAACCTCCAAGTGGTTTTCGTGCTTCGCCGTAGCTCGATGGCTCGCCGCACCATCACGCCGAAGTCCTTCAATGGCGACCGCTAAGACTGAGATGTGCTGAATGGCTCCTCCTGTTGATGTGTCACAAGGTGATTGTGGCCGATGATGGCCAAACGGGTGATATCCGCAAGCTCGACCTCCGCCGCTACCTCCTCGGCCGACCACGAGTGCGGCTTGCGATTGGCGACGATGAGTGCGCCCCATCCCTCCTGTCCGACAGGGATCGGGATGGCCGACACCGAGCGTACGTCGAATCGAACCGCCATCTCTCTGGACGGTCGCGGATCCGTCATCACATCCGACACCAGGACGGGCTCTCCTACTCTCGCCGCTTCCGCCAGGACCCCAACGGGAGTCAGGGGCAGCCAGGGGTGCTCGGTGGGTATGGGGACATTGTCCGCGCCGATTTCGCGGCGGTCGAAGGCCGTAGTGTAGTAGCCGGCCGTAAGCTTGCCGAAATACAGGGTACAGTGATCGGCCTTCACGCTGGTGGCCGCCTGCCTGCCGATAAAGTCGATCAGCCTCCGGGGTGGAAGCAGCTCGAGCGGGCGTCTGAGCTCCGGCGACAGCGAGGCGGACAGGAGCAGGTCGCCGACCGTAAGCAGCGCCAGCTCCGAGGACAGGTGCCGCTCGGCCGACTCCAGTCTGAACCGGTAAGGCTGCGGAATCACTTCCAGCCACCGCCTATCCTCGGCTTCGTTGTCGGCGCCCACGGCTCGGAGGACTTCGAGAAGAGACAGAGTCGACGGAGGCCGTAGGAGGGCGATGCCTCCTCCGGGTCCCCTCTTGGCGCGGATGATTCCCTGGGCCGCGAGTGCCGGAATGAGGCGTTGAAGGTACGCGGATGGGATCGCGTGCCGGGCAGAGATCGACTCCACCGTGGCCGCGCCCTGTTCCGCCAGCGTCAGCACGGTTCGGAGGGCATATTGCCCGGTGCGCCCTATATGCATCCGACCCCCGGCTCCCTTAATCCTGACAATGATATCAGGATTGAACGCCGCGCGCAACCCGTGGCAGTTAAGAAGCTTGGAAGGAATCGTTCACCCCCCGTTCAGGCTTCGGAAACCCATAGGTCAACTCCTTTGCCTACGTTGTTGGTGGATGGGTCAAACGATCCAAGCCAGACAAACTCAGGAGACAGAGGAACAGATGAACCGGTTGAAATTTGCAGTCATCACCATCTTTGCCGCAGTTGCTCTTATCGTCTTGCCTGCCGCCGCCTCGGCCAAGGTCACCCATAAGGCGCCCCCAAACGGTCAGGTCTTCGGCAGTTTGGTTTCGTTCAGCCAGTCAAGTGCTCTCATCTCCACCCCCAACGGCAACGTGTCCGTAAACCTGGAGACGTGGACGCGATACGTGACGGATGACCAGGCTGCCGCCGTCGCCGGCCTGAAGGACGGCGATCAGGTTGATGCCGTCGGCCGCTACCATGACGGCACATTGTTTACCGATACTCTGCGCTACGACACTTCGGCCTTTGCAGTGAGCGGGTCGGTTCGCTTCATGGGCAGGTACGACAAGTCGAGCACCCCGAGCACGATCGTCCTGGATCTGGGCAAGGGCCGCCAGCGCAGCTTCGACGCCGATGCAAACACTCGGTACTACGACGACGGCAAGGAGCAGGCGAAGCCCGAGCTGAAGGCCGGCGTACCGCTCACCGTTTGGGCCCAAGAGTACAGCGACAGCTCGTGGCTGGCGAAGTCGGTAATCATCCGCGACTGCGAGAAGTGCGAAAAGTAATCCGACTGGTGAGCGTGATCTGATCACGGCGCTGGTCTAGGAAAGGCGTCCGGGCTTGCCCCGGGCGCCTTTCTGCTGCTTGAAAAGGGTTCCAAGCGCAGCCGTCACCGTTTGGAGTGCTGCCGATGGACTGCGGGGATTACTCGAACACCGCGTCGATTACCCTCTGGTATGGGTTCCAGGCGTTCGCGAGTATCCTCGGGCTCGCCTTTTGAGGCCGCCATCGGTTTCAGCCGTGCCGTGCGTGCGGGCGATCGCGTGGTCGTCTCGGGAACGGCGCCAATCTGGCCGGATGGCAAATGCGATCCGGAGCCCGGTGCTCAGACGACCCGATGCCTGGAGATCATCGGCAGAGCGTTGACGGAGGCGGGCGGCAGTCTCGAGGACGTTATTCGCACCCGCCTATACATCACCAACCCTGGAGATGCCGGTGAGGTCGGGGAAGCTCACCGGCAGGTGTTTGGTAGTATCCGGCCCGCAAGCACCATGGTGGTCGTCGCCGGACTGCTTGATGAGAGGTGGAAGGTGGAGATTGAGGCCGAGGCCTGCATTACGTCCGCCCGTGCAGAGGAACGTTGATTCGACAGCCTTTTGGACAGGACCGGAAGAAGGCTCGAGGCAGCGAGGCCGGGTTCCAGGAGTGGCTAAGAGCGAGAAGCTCGAAGCCGGGCAAGCGCAACCCCAAATAATGAGTTGAGCCCTAACCGGCCTTGATCCCGGCGTGGCATCACTTCTAGAGGAGAGTTTGCATGTGCTTTGACGATGACGCGCGACCACCGATACCCATAATCGCGAACACGGGGGCCCGGGGCAAAGACATCCGGTTGCGGGCAGAGGATGGCACCGAGATCGCCGCGTATCTGACCCAACCAGGGGATGCTCCCCGCGCTCAGGTTGTGATTCTGCCGGATGTGCGGGGACTGCACCAGTTCTATAGAGAGCTGGCGATGCGTTTTGCCGAAACCGGGACGCGGGCCTTGGCCATCGACTACTTTGGGCGGACGGCGGAAGACGACGATCGTACCGACGCCTTCGAGTACATGTCGCATGTCCAGCAGATGGCTCCTGAAACATTTGGGCAAGATCTGCGTGCCGCCGTAGGACATCTTAGGGATGGCGCAGACAGCAGTATGCCCACGTTCACGGTGGGCTTTTGCATGGGCGGGTCGCTATCATTCTGGGCAGGCACCCAGGGCCTCGACCTCAATGGCGTGGTCGGCTTTTACGCCAGCCTCAACCGGTCCATGGGGGCGGTCACCCCGGCTCTCAATTGGGCCGACCAGATTCGAGGCGCCGTGCTGGGTCTATTTGGAGGAGCTGACCAAAACATCCCCGCCGAGCTGGTCAACGAGTTTGAGGCCAAGCTGGAGGCGGCCGCCATTCGGCACGAGATCGTCATCTATCCGAACGCTCCCCATAGCTTCTTCGATCGTCGCGCGACAGAGTTTGCGGAGGCGTCGGCCGACGCATGGAACCGAGTGCAAGGGTTCATAGGCGGCGTGGAGGCGCTGGTGTGAGGCACGAGTGCAGGCACCGGTCTACCCTCGGGGGCAGGGGCTTCCGGCGGGGCTCCAGCGGTGTCCAGTGTAATGGCGGGACGAGCCGTGGCGACCTGCCGGCATCCACCCCCTCGGCATGACCCTTGGCTCCGACGTCGAGGACCTGCGCTACTACGTAGAGCTGAAGCTCGAAGAGATGAGCGAGATTGTTCGGGAGCTTGGAGACGAGCGTGCCAATCTGCGGCCCCAACTTCCTGGAGCCAATAGCCCCTATGTCATCCTCACGCACTGTCTGGGTGTGCTCGAGTACTGGGCCGGACAGGTCGTGGCCGGACGCCGAATTGCGCGCGATCGGGCGGCGGAGTTCCGGGCTCACGGCGACGTCGGAGCGCTCCTCGATCGGGTGGAGGCGGCCAAGCAGCAGTTTCGGTCCGACTTGACCGGTATCCGGCTCGAGGCGCCGCTCTCCGACTCACCACCTGATTCGTACGACCTAGGTCGCAAGACCAATGGACGCGTCCTGATGCACGTACTCGAGGAGCTGGCTCAGCACCTCGGTCAGATGGAGATCACTCGCGATCTACTCAATCGAGATGGCGGATCAGTTGCCTGATCGCTTCCCACGGGCACCGCGCAGGATTCCCAAGAAGGGCGAGCCGGAACCTATCAGGAAGCCGAAGTCATACCAATTGCCGTTGCGTTTGACGTTGAACAGCGGGAACTGCAGCCAGATTCCGAACACATGGAGGATGAGTATGATCCATGCGGTAAGGCCATTCCAGAGTCCCCAGAGAAGGTTCTGCCACCACATAGACCTGCCGTCCCATAGAACGTTGTTGTCTTATCACTCAAGCTTAAGTGGCCTGTCGGCGGATGAAGTGGGTCACCCGTGTAGAGGTTCAGGTCCTAGCGGTACGATGACAGCGTCCGGACGATGAAATGGCAGCTTCCTCCGACGAGTCCACGACCACTACTACAGTCCGACCGGCTCCCGCCTGAACCGGTCGTCCCGACTGCCGACGCGGAACGCCGCTTTCGCTCATCTCGCCCGGTTGACCTGGGACTGACGCTCGGGCCCCTCCGCCGTGGCCCTCACGATCCTTCTATGCGGCCGTACGCCGGGGGTATCGTCCGTACCACGAGAACGCCGCTCGGCCCTGTGACGGCCTGGTTTCGATCTGTTGGGGATGGGCTGGAGGTGGAAGCCAAGGCCTGGGGAGCAGGAGCCGGCTGGGTCATCGATCACGCTCCGGAGATGGTGGGTGCGCTGGACGACGACGCCCAGCTTGTGAGCATGCTGCAAACGCCTGGAATCGCGGGCGGAGCCCTGCTGCGCGAGCTGACGCGGCGTATGCCGGGCCTCCGCCTGGGGCGCTCGATGATGGTGACGGAGGCCCTGGTGCCCACAATCCTGGAACAGAAGGTCGCGGGAGTAGAGGCCTATCGCAGCTATCGCGGGCTCGTGAGAGCGATGGGACATCCGGCGCCGGGTCCACCCGAAGTGTCCGCGAACCTGATGACTCCTCCCGACCCGAGGGATCTGGCCGCAACGCCCTACTGGGCCTTCCATCGCTTCGGCATCGAACGTCGGCGTGCCGATACCATCCGACGTGTCTCGGCGCGAGCCGCCCAGCTCGATGCTGGTGCCGGACTGTCTTCCGGCGACGCAATCGATCGCATGACCTCCATTGTTGGCGTCGGCCTTTGGACCGCCGCCGAGGTCGCCATGACCGCTCTGGGAGACCCGGATGCCGTCAGCATCGGTGACTATCACTTGCCGCATCAGGTCACGTGGGCATTTACGGGCCGGCGACGAGGCGATGACGAAATCATGCTGAAGCTGCTGGAGCCCTTTCGAGGACAGCGCGGCCGGGTGACCCGGTTGATTGAGGCGGCCGGCATTGCTCCGCCCCGCCATGGTCCTCGGCAACCGCTTCGATCATTTCGAGAGTACTGAGGGCCGGACCTAATCTGACCTGATCGCGCGGCTCCAAGATGGGATCAGACTCTATGCCCCCGCCCCCTACGTAATGGAGGGGGAGCCTGATCGAGTGTTCCGGCGGCAGAATGGTGCGCTACGAGAGCCACAGTGTAGTTCTGTGTGGGCGAGGATGTGAGCCATGATCGTGCTGCAAATCATAGCGGTGATCGCGGGCGTGTCGGCTGTGCTCTTTGCCCTTCGGTCCGCAATTCAGACCTTCATCCTGCCTCGAGCGGTTTCGGACCCCACGGCCCGTGCCGTGTTTCTGGCGGTCAGAGGTGTGTTCGACCTGCGGGCGTGGCGTGCCGCCTCATATGAGGCTCGTGATGCCCTCATGGCGTTGTACGCTCCAATCGCCTTGGGAGCGCTGCTGGTCAGCTGGCTCGTCATCATCGTGCTGGGATACACGCTAATCTACTGGGGTTTGGGTGTCGGCTCGCTTCAGCGCGCGTTTCTCATCAGTGGATCTTCTCTCTTCACCCTGGGCTTCGCGGCGCCCGCCTTGGTCGGGCAGAGCATCGTTGTCTTTTCCCAGGCCGGTATCGGCCTTTTGCTGGCGGCCCTGCTGGTCGCCTACATGCCCACCATCTATGGAGCCTGGTCTCGGCGAGAGCATCAGGTGGCGACACTCGAGGTCAGAGCCGGTTCGCCACCCACCTCCTGGGGGCTCATCATTCGCTACCATCGTATCGCCGGGATCGAGGCGGACGAGCTGTGGCCGGCGTGGGAGGACTGGTTCGTCGATGTCGAGGAGAGTCACACGTCCTTGGCATCGCTGGTCTTCTTTCGCTCTCCTCAGCCGGACCGGTCCTGGGTGAACGCGGCCGGGGTCGTCCTCGATTCGGCCGCCCTGCTCACATCTTCGGTGGAAGTGGAGCGGAATCCTCGCCGCGAGCTCTGCCTCCGGGCGGGCTACATTGCCCTGCGCCGCATCGCGCAGCTCTTCAAACTGCCCTTCGACCCCGACCCTAAGCCGGGAGATCCCATCTCCGTATCACGCTCCGAGTTCGACGATGCGTGGGAGGCGATGGCTGATGCCGGCGTGCCCATGAAGCCCGACCGGGATCAGGCATGGCGTGACTTTGCGGGCTGGCGCGTCAACTACGACCAGCCATTGCTCCGTCTGGCGGCTCTCACGATGGCGCCCTATGCGCCATGGATCTCAGATCGGTCGATCATCTACCGACATCCATTCGTGTCCTTCTGGAGACGGCGGTTCCGCCCAACAGCGCATGAGTGATTGAGCTGTCGGCTCACGGGCGAGGCCGCCAGCGAAGGATGCCGGGCCGCATCCTGCGTGAGCTGCCGGCCGGCACGACCAGGGTTACCCATCCGGAAATCAGCAGCAGCAGAACGGCAGCGCTCAGGAACACTGCCCGGATGCCGCTGATGGCCACGATCCCGGCAGAGGTCAGCGGCCCGGCCGCGATACCCAGGGACACGGCCGCGGCGGAGATGCCGTAGGCGGCGCCGCGACGCTCAGCCGGAACCAGGCCGGCGAGGATGGCGCTGGCTGACGGGAGCATTGCGCCTAGGGCGAAACCATCTGCGATGCGCAGCACTCCAAGCTGCCAGGTCGCGGTGACAAAGTATTGAGGGATCGAGATCAGGCAGGCGAGGAGAGCGGCCGTCGCCAGCACGGTCTTGTGCCCGATTCGGTCCGAGAACCAGCCTACGGCGGTTGAGGAGAGTGCCCCAGCCGCGCCTGCGCCTGCCAAGATGAGACCGGTCGCGATGGCCGCATTCCCCGCGGCGCCCTGGAGAACCTGAACGAACTGCGGAAGGATGGGATAGACCTGCGTGATGGCGAACTGGACCGCGAATACCGAGGCCACCATGGGCAGGAGGCCGGGGACCGAGATAACGCGGCCCATGTCGCCGAACAGCGCTTTGGTATGCGGCTGAGAGCGCGCCGTGGCCTTTGGATGCTCCTCATGGACGAAGAGACCGACCAGGACGGCGCACGTGAGCAGCAGAGCTCCCGCAACCAGAAACGTCGGCCGGAAGCCGAGCAGCTCGGCTACGATCCCTCCTCCGAGCGGGCCCAGGGAGTTGCCGATAAAGACCGCGGTCTGCATCACTCCCATGGAGAAGCCGAGCCGGCTGCGCGGAGATTGCGACGAAACCAGGGCCTGTGAAGCACTGACCGTTCCCGTGAAGACGCCCTGCAGAAGTCTCAGCGCCAGCAACTGATAGACGTTGGTTACCAAAGCCATCAGCGCGACCAGCAGGGCCGCGCTGCCGGCCGCGCGCACCACCATGATCTTGCGTCCATACCGGTCAGCGAGAACGCCCCATATCGGCGAGGCCACAGCCATCCCGATGGCGACGAAGCCCGAGAGCATCGCGGCCCAGAGGGTGACATTGGCGATGCCGTGCACCCCTAGGGTCTGTATGTAGAGCGGGAGGAAGGGCGTCACGAAGGCGAACCCGAGGATCGAGAACGCCTGTGCCACGGCTGCAACCAATAGGGTCCGGCGCCACCGTGGTGACCCATCCATTTCGGGCTCCTGGCCGGAGGTGGTACGTTCAGACTCCACGGATAAGCAACTCCGCTGGAAGTGTAAGGGAGGTCTTGCCGCCCCTACGGCGAGGCGTAGTGTGTAGCGCCGGCGGATACTGCCGACCAAGAGACAATCCCCCGGCCGGCGCCTTCTCACTCGCCGCGTTCTCAGCGCCCGTCCCGCACTGCCGGCGGCCCTACTCAAATGCTCCCGCACCTCATTGTGCCCTGCGCGCCTGCTCATCGGAGCACACTATACGACCGTCGCCGGCTCACGGTTTGAGAAGAAGGTCGCCAGCGGAAGCGGGTTGGCCGTCTGTGCACAAGATTGCGGATAGTTTCGTGAATCGACGGAACGAGGGCTGTGGAATATGTGGAAAGTGCGCGGTTACCCACGCCGAGAGTCCTCGACTTGGGCCATTTATATGGGCAAAGTACAACTCGACATAACGGCTACTTGATGGTAGACAATCCACAGAGAGGGTTGCGCGAATTCAGGAGTTTGATAGAGTAATCATTAGCGACTGGCCCGGGCCGGCAGACATTTCGAGCCGCCGGTCCGGGACCAAGCTCACGTAATCGCCGTCCTCCTTTCCGTCCTCCCCCCGGTCGATTCCCAAACCCCGACCGGGGGGTCCCCTTTTCTCCGACGTGGAGGCCCTGAGGCGATACGGTCCCGCGGGAAGTCCGATGGCCGGGGTTGCACGAGCGGCTCCGCGTCAAACGTCGAACGTCGCCGCCGAAGTGTTGCCGGCGACCTCTTATTGGGGGCGTCGCGATTCCGCCGTGAACGTAGCCCGGCCCCTCTGTGGCCGGGCGTCGTGCCGCTTCCGCCGCAAACGTCCCGCGGTTCTTCGCTGCCGATTCCGCCGTGAACGTAGCCTGGCCCCTCTGTGGCCGGGCGTCGTGTGAGCATGGCCTAGGAGGACGGACCTATGCCTCGGATGCGGCTTCGTGGCTTCGATTGCCACGACTCGCGGGCCACCTTCTTTGTCACCGCCTGCACTCGCGATCGCGAGAATCTGTTTGGCGACGGTCGCCTCGCCCGACTTGTCGTCAACTCCCTCGGCTGGATCCGACTGAACCGCGGAACCCTCATCTTCGCCTACTGCGTCATGCCCGATCACCTCCATGTCTTGAGGAAGATCGATGATGATCGCTTCTCGCTGGACGACATCATGTCGCTCATGAAGAATCACGTCAACCGTGAGAGCTGGAAGCTAGGCTACCGGGGTAGCCTCTGGCAGGCCAGGTTCTATGACCACATTCTGAGTGACTGGGAAGATGGCCAGGCAACGGTTGAGTACATTCTCCAGAACCCGGAGCGCAAGGGGATCGTTGCACGGGCCGAGGATTATCCGTATTCGGGGGTGCCCGATCCGTTGTGACGATGCAAGGAGGCTCGTGCACGACGCCCGGCCACAGAGGGGCCGGGCTACGTTCGAGCCGAGATCGGCACGGCGTATGGGGACAGAGGCGAATGCGATGGTGGCAGGGGAATCGTGCGACGCCCGGCCACAGAGGGGCCGGGCTACGTTCGGGCCGAGATTGGCGCGGCGTATGGGCACAGAGGAGCCGGGCGACGTTGGCAGGGGGAATTGTGCGACGCCCGGCCACAGAGGGGCCGGGCTACGTTCGGTTCGAGGTCGGCGCGGCTATGGCACAGAGGGAGCGGGGCGACGTTCGGGCCGAGAGTGCGACGGCGCACGACGCGTGTGGAGCCGCTCGGGCTTAGTTCGCCTTTAGATCCGGCGGGTAGAGATAGTGGTTGGCCGCGCTAGCCGCCTGTGCTCCCTCATGCACGGCCGTGACCACCTGTTGGCAGTGCAGATGGGTCGCATCTCCGGCGGCGAAGACGCCAGGGATGTCCGTCTTCTGCTCGGTGTCGACCACTATGTACCCTGCCTCGTCTACCGCACATCCGACTGAACGCGCGAGATCGGTGCGGGGAGTCGGAGTCTCGACCACGAAGAGGGCCTCAACGGGGATGGATCCTCCGCTCGACGTCACCAGTACATGGAGCTTTCCGTCCGCGCCCCGGTACTCTTCCACGGAGTCTTCGACGATGTTGATCTCATGCCTGCGGAGGCGACTTCGATCATCCGCGCTCAGACTGAGCCGTCCTGTGATCAAGGTGACGTCTGTCGACAGTCGCGCGAGCTGAACCGCCTCGGACACGACCTGCGGACTCTCCCCCACCACAACGATCTTCCTGCCCCTGGACTCGTAACCATCACAGGTGAGACACCAGAACATGGACCGTCCGACGTATGACTCCCAACCGGGAAACGACGGGTAATGATCGCGCACGCCCGTCGCCAGCACCACCGCCTTGGCCTCCCTGGCGCCAAAGGCACCTAAAGCACGGAAGCGACCCTCCGCCCTGTCAACCCTCTCGACGCACTGATGCTCAATCCGGACGTGCGCATACCGGCGTAGCTGCTCTCGGCCGAGTCGACGCAGCTCCACGGCCTCGACCCCATCGACGAATCCCAAGTAGTTGTGATTCGTCTGAGGGAAGGTCGAACGGCCCTCGTCGAGGTCGAACAGTAAGACGCTGCGGAGATAGCGGGCCAGGTAGATAGCGGCAGAGAGGCCGGCCGGCCCACCGCCCACGATCAGAACATCCACGGCGCGGCCGGTTTCGTTCATCTAAGCCCGCGGCTCGGGCTGTTGGTCTCGGGTCACGACCTTTCAATGCAAGACACAGGCCGCTGCATGTCGAGGGCCTGGAGAGCAGTCCTCAAGAGCGAGGAGTCAGGCTGCCTCGGTCGAGTCCTCCATGCAGGCCTCGGGTCTCAGCCACATTCGAGCGACGCCGATTCGGGCATCGGCCATACCGTAATAGACGTCCGCGGCGTGCTCGTCGATGACGTCGATGCCGGTCGGGAACACCACGTTGTTGACGATGCCGAACATCTCCTGCTCGCTGTCCGGCATCATGATGGGTTCGGAGGATCGCCAGATGACACGCGTCAGATCGCACCG
>DASRCF010000008.1:0-19269 GCA_035653255.1 Chloroflexota bacterium | reverse complement strand
GATCCAAGAGCCGTTCCAACAGGGAAAGCTCGAGCTGTCCTACCGCGACCAGGATCGGATCATGCTCGCTCTCAGGCGCCGCCTCCCGGCGCACGATCTCCTCCTCGAAGATCCTGGACCCAGCCGCCATCAGCGTGCCCGCAGCTTGCGGCCCGAAGCCACTCAAGCCTTCCAGCAGGTGCACGGAGGTTTCGACCGCGATGGTTTCGCGGCTCACGGCAGTAACCTTACCGGGAAGTACCGAGCGGATCGTATCTTCCCGGTCCGGCGGCCGGAGGAGCAGGGTTCCGTGCTGCTCCACGAATGCGGCCACGACCCCATCGGTCGGGCTGAGTGCCTCTCGCCGGCGCATTCCGAATGGGCCCGAGGCTCCAGCCAGCTTCTGTCCGCGCCTGACCACGTCACCCTGCGAGACCGTAACCGACTTGGCGATTGAACGAGCGCCGCGACCCAAAGCCTGGGCCACATCGGCGAGCACCAGCGGAGACCGTTCTGTGCCGACGCCAATGACGTCGTATGCCGTCACGGCATCGCCGGCCCCTACCCGAGGACCAAGCACGGGTGCTCGATACGTCGAAAGCACCTTACCTGGCGCGCCCTCCGGGGCCTCGACCACACACACCTGAAGCACTGTCATAGTCTCGAGACAGATTCCGCGCCGGCCGCGCCCAGGGCCTGCAAGGCATCGATGAGCCGGGCCTGCCGGACAGACCGTTCCTCATCCTCCGGCAGCGGCCGGCCTCGGGCATCCAC
The DNA here is from genome assembly GCA_035653255.1 of Chloroflexota bacterium. Classification (GTDB taxonomy): domain Bacteria; phylum Chloroflexota; class UBA5177; order UBA5177; family JAJPKF01; genus DASRCF01. Next base: position 18,516 of record DASRCF010000008.1, on the reverse strand, counting down.
GATCAAGCCCAGGACCCCACCTTCGACCTGGTACTCTTTGGCACTCGAGCCGCGGTCGTCGCCTGCCCGCAGGTGAACCAGACGGCTCTTTCCCAGGCCCAGGTCGTGCCTCCGATGCTCGACGACTCTGACGACTGTGTCGATTCCCGGCGGAATCGGAACGACTGTGAGAGTACCGGATCGGATCTCGTAATGCTCTCGAAGCTCGGGAGAAGCGCGCGCGATGCCGTCCGTTATCTCCGGCGATATCTCCGCCAACAAATCTCCAGCCTCTTCCCGCGCGTAGGGGAGACTCAGGCACAGGCCGATGTCGACCAGAGCATCCTGCTGCAGGAGGCTAACCGCGGCGGCCGGATCCAACAGAGCCGCCGCGCCCAGTCGAGGCAGAAGGTCCGCCCGGTCGGCCAGCAGCCGGCAGGGTGCGAGTGGTTCAAAAACGTCCAGTAGCACGAGCGCGATTTGACCCAGCAGAGGGCCCTGAGCCAGTGCTCCCGAGGCGATGAGCAGCTCCGCTGCGTTGGCGCGGCTGAGTCCCGACCTAGCGCATTTCGAGATAGCTCGAATGACGGCATGTTCAAGCAGAGCTTGCTTCTGATCCTGAGGGACAAAATCCCCCCTGGCCCTCCGGTTGGCGAGATAGTCGGCAAGCTCATCAGTATCAAGGTCGAACGGTAGCCAGCCCTGTAGCCATTCCAAAGAGACCTGTTCGAGAAGCGGCTCGACGTCGCCGGTGGTGCCGATCGGCACGGAGCTGAGGTAGCGCTCGATATCCGGGCCTCTGGGGCCGTCAGGCAGATCCCGGGGAGCCGCGGCGATGATCGACGTCGTTCGTCCCCCGGGATCGAGAATCGTCACCTCCGACTGGCGTGCGCGTGCCAGTAGCTGAGCTACCAAGCTGAGGGCGTCGAGATCGGCTGCCAGGGATGCCGCCTGCTCAAATGGATCCCGCTGGAGCACAGGCCTGTTCTCGGGTGTCATGTAGTCGGCCGACAGACCGGCCAGGGCGAGCCCAGTGTCAAAGCCCGGCCCAAACCAGGCAGCCTGGTTAACGTGGCGGAACTCCACGGCCGCAGGCAAGCTCTCTCTCAGGGCCGCCCCGACCTCGTCGGGGCCGGCGAAGAGCACCGGCAGTCGCGGCAACCTGGAGGCAACGTCGGCGGCCCCGATGAGCCGGCCGATCGTCATGGCTTCCGCAGGGCTGCTCGCCGACACCGCCAGTGCGCCAACCTCGGCACCATCGAGGCATCGCATGGCGCGCTCGAGGCTTACGGCATTGTTGTCTCCCTCCGGAGGTCCAATCACGGCTTGGCCGGCCACCTCATTGAACCCCATGGTGCTCAAGCCCTCCGCCAGCTTTTGCGCTGCGGACTTGGTCCCCGCCATGACAAGCATTTTCAGCAGCGGAGGTGCGCTGGTGGACACGGCCAGTGAGACGAGGGAACGATCGAGCCGGCCATCCTGCGCCGCGAGGCGCCAGCCGGTTAGGTCCTCGAGCCGGTTCAGCAGGTCCGCAAATGTGCCTGACGCCGAACTGGAGCCGGCCGCTGGTCTCGTCACCTGTGCCGCTAGACGTGCCTCGCCCTCAACCTGTACGGCCAGGCTCAGCTTCTCCGTGGTGGTGCCGGCATCCAGAAGCAGTAGCGCCGGCGCTAGATCGGAGGTCACCAGACGAGCACCCCGAAACTGAGACTCACCCGTGGAGCGCGATTATGCCGGCCCGCTTCCATCCAACGCGGGCCGGTGGTGAGGACGTCGGAGCAATAGGAGCCGGAGCGAACCTTCAGCGCCGCCCTCCGGCATAGGACGAAACATGGTTCTCACCGTAGGCAACGTCACGTCGCGGCTGTCGGGCGCATGTCCCCGGACCGGCTGACCGTCGACGCTCTCAAGTCGACCGGCTCCGTTCGATTCCGATTCCGGCACCGTCAAGTGCGCCCAGAGGTAGGTAAAGCGGCCCACGTGTGTCGCCCTGCGAACATAGACCTTTCTCGGTTGGGTCTGACCGACGGCAGCCGTAGGAGCCAGGCGCCGCCGGCCGCATTCGAAGGTCGCCGGGGTCTCTGATGGCGGCTCAATCTATCACAAACCCCAGGGCCCTGTGGCTCAATTTGCGTGCTACGCTCGGGCTAATGGCACTCCAAAGAGGCAAGCGGAAACGGCGTGACCGCCGGCCTCGGTCAGGCCGGGTGGACGAGCTGAGTGGCGCCGCTTCCGAGGCCCGGGCCGAAGCGACACAAACGAAGGCGCCGCAACGCAAGTCGTGGCGTGGCGGCAAGCCCCTCCGTCAGCGGTCCCCCGTCATCACCGCCGTCACGATGGTTCTCTGCGTGGGTCTGGCCGTATGGGCAATCATTGCGCACATGGGCTTCTACGCCTGGCTTTACATCGTCCTAGCAGGACTTCAAGGAGTGCTGACGTTTGTGATCTATCGCGCCCGGGGAGGCTGGCGGTGATCGAAACGAGCGCGCCCGAGATGATTCTTTCGAGGCAATGTAAAAGAAGGCAGCAAAGAAGTTGATAGGGCGACTTGCAAGGTTGGGTGGGTTAGACTCGCTCGTAGCTCGCCAGGAGGTTCGGCCTCAGGTCACGTGCGGCGGCCAGACCGAACACCCCCAGGAAGACAAGAAGTAGCGCAACATTTCCAACGGAACCCCCCTCTGGGCGTCGGAGGTCATCCGCCTGAGCGGGTCGTAGGCGTAGCTGGCGGCGTCAGCGAGTACCTGGAGCCCGAGGTCGTGGACGCCCCCGCGAGCTGGTCGATGGGATGGATGTTCGACGTGGAGGCGTTTCCAGCCTTGGTTGTAGTCGAATGTCATTAGGTTGCCCGGGCCGAAGGTCGCAGTCATGGTCAACGGCTGCCAGCCGATTACGCGGTCCCTTCGGTCACACTCAGCTTCTGGCCTGGCTGCGCCCCGTACTCGGTTACGAGCAGATCGTAGAGCCTGCGCCCTGCCCGGCTGCGTACCTCGCCGACCGCGTTCCGGTCTTCGGCGAGGAACTCTTCCCCGCCCCTCTCTGCATCCAGCAAGTAGAACACGTGCCCGCGGCGCACGGAAACGCCAACGACCACGGGCTGGCCGGCCGCCAGCGTGGTCCAAGTGGTCTCCTCGCGAGCGTCATGGGCCGCCGCCTCCCGGCCCTGGAGAAATGCCTTTAGGTCATCGCGGGTGCAGATCACCGGCTGCAGCTGCTGCCCGGCTCGCTGCCTCGCAGCCGATCCGCCGGCGGGAGGCCTCCTCCCTGCTGTCGGCCGCTTGCGTAGCTCCAAAGCGCCGGTGCCGCCCAGAACGCCCACGATCCAGGTACCTGCTGCCAGTCCGCCCATCTGCCCCTGACGAACGAAGGCTATCGGTGCGATTGGTAGCAGCGCAACGAGCGGCAGGAGCCACTGAGCCCGCTGCGGCGAGACGGGTTCCTCTTCCGTCAGGGCGAGCGCGGCGCCCATGGCCGTGGCCATCCCCAGGACCGCGATCCAACCGACCCCAAAGGCGTGACGGTGGGCGACCGCAAGTCCGATGAGCGCCGAGAGTGCCGCAGCCAAAAACGCCGAGATTAGGGCCTTCCCGATGCGCGCAGGCGGCCGGGCGGCTCGCAGGCGCGAGCCGTGCCGCTTGCTCTCGATCACCGCTAGAGCCCAGCCCAAGCTAGGGCAGGGTCCACGACGTCCCGCACGGTTCCAGCTAGCAAAGAAGCGCCCGCCCCGACGGCCATCGAGCGCATATTTCGTCCAAACCTTCCGACCGCTCCCAGAGTCCGGGGCGCGAAGTACCGCGCCTGACTCATCGTGTACATCCCGTTGGGTCGATACAGCGCGTTCGCCCTCTCGGCCGGCAGCGCGCTGGCCAGAGCGCCCTCCGCCACACCCTCTGGCGTCACGCAGGCTCCCGATATCTCGTCGTTGATGACCGAGCTCCCGCAGCGCCGTTAATTCCGGCCGTGAGGGCAGTCGCCGCGATGCCCGTGGTCTCATAGCCCAGAGCCGCCGCCAGAGTCCCTCCGGCCGGTCCGGCGAGGCCCGCCACCGCCCCGACGACGGCGCCCTCAGCCGCGGAGCCGGCCAACCCTCCCCAGCTGAAACTTCCCGTATGCAGCACCTCGGTGGAGACGAGGTAAGAGGCTCCGCCGGCAAGCGCCCCCAGCCCGGCCCCGATCGCTGCCGTGCACCAGGGCCAGCATCGGCCGGCGGGGTCGGCTCCATTGATTGGATCATCAGACACATAGGCATAGGGCTGGACGGCGGCCATCGTGCCCCGACGGCAACAACGCCAGATGGCCTTCAGGCATCATCGGGCCACGGGGCCGCCGGGGAGACAAAACAGGTCCAAGTTCCCAGGACCCGAGACCGTCCAACTCTCGAAGTCGAGCTCGGGCCCGGCTCGAATCTCGGACCCATTGTCAAATGTTAGGGTCAGGTACCCGAGGGCCCCGACACGTGCTGCCGTGAAGCGGGCGTGCTGCAACTCAAGCAACGGGGCGAGTCGGACCCACCTTTCGTCCCCGCTCAATAGGTGAGTTTCTCCTTTCGATGACCGATATTCAAACGCGCCCCCGAGGGCGATTTGAGTCCGGGGCGGTAGCGGCAGTCCAGAGGCTCGAGTCCCGGCAGGGCTGTCGCCGTATGCGATAAGGAACACCTGCCCGCTCAGCCAGATCTCCAACAGTTCGAACCCCTCGAGTGGAAGGCTCGTGGGTTCCCCCTGCAGCGCTGGAAACCGGCCTTGCTCCGAGCTGTCACCCGCCCCCTCGAGGCGCCGCTCCCGATTCGTCATGGCACATCGATCGGCAGCTCCTCGGTAGGAGCGTCGGGGCCCTCCGGGTCGTCCGGCGAAAGCGGGAAGTGCATGTCCGCTCTCGAGGCAATCTTGCCCTCGGGGTTCAACGGCTGGCCGCCCTCATTGTGAATTTTCATGTAGCCATCAGGGTACCTGTCGGTCGGCTCCATGACGCGATAGGTGTTTGCTTGGCCCTGGGAGCCCGGCGGTCGGAAAATCCATCCCGGACCTCTCGCCGGCTCTGAAGTGTAGTCCTTTGGTATTGGGTAGCCCGCCCTTGCGGCCTCGGCCCGGGCCTGCTCCGGCGTGCTGTCTGGCTTAAGCGAGCCAAAAGCAAAGCAGACGCTCGTCTGCTCCGAAGCCCCGTCCGAGCTGTTAGTGCCACGTGAGTCGGACGCGACCCCAAACTGGCTGCATGGGTCGGTGCCGATGGCGGCCACAGGCACGGGTTTGTGGGCGGTGCGGAGGTTAGAGTCGCTCCAATCCGCTGCGCGGCGGCACCGGCGACGGACCCGACCTCGTCGACGCCCTGTTGCCATGCAGAGACAGCTGAGGAGATGCACCCTCCCCACGCAAACGGTAGGCTGCTACACGCGAGGCCGTAAGGGTCGAGTGCGTTTATCGGATCGTCGCCGGCATAGGCGTACGGCTGGACTGTGGCCTGGACCAGCGGGTCCTGGCTGGTGAACTGCTGGCTGGACGGATCGTACCAGCGGGCTTGCATGTAGACGAAGCCGGTCAGCGTCTGGTCGGTGTACTGGCCGCCGTAGAGCAGAGGCGTCGACCAGCCGCTCGTCGGACTGGAGACCTGGCCCCAGGGCGTGTAGTTGTAGGTCTGGACGACGTTGTGAGCGCTGGTCGTGTCCAGCAGCGCCCGCGTATCGCCACTGCGGTCGTGGTAGTAGAAGCTGGCCGTCGATCCGCCCGATGCCGGCACATAGACCTGCTCCAACGGCAAGCCGTCCGGCCCGTCGATGTAGTCGGTGTGGCCATTGGTGAAGGTGCTGTAGTCGGCGGCCAGCGAGGGAACGCCGGAGCCGGCCGTGTTCCAGGTGAAGCTGTCGGTGCTTCCGGTGGTGATCGAGGACAGCAGCCCGTCGCCGTTGTAGCCCAGCGATTCCGGCGTCTTGCCGGATTGCGTGACCGAGGTCAGCCGGTTCTCCTCGTCGTACCCGTAGGTGACGGCGTTGGGGTCGCCGGTGCAGGAGCCGGTGGTCACGCTCTCACAGGTGCGGTTGCCGTCACTGTCGTAGGCATAGTACTGCGTGTTGGGCGCCGAGATGCCGGTGAGCTGGCCGTCGCCGCTGGAATCGTAGGAGTAGCTGCCGGCGCCCGACGGCGTGGTCATACTGGCCATGGCGCTGTTGGGGTTGTAGGTCTGGCTGGTGGTCGAGGCGCCGGAGCCGCTTTGGGTGTCGGAGGTTAACCGCCCCAGCGGGTCGTAGGCGTAGCTGTCGGTTCCCGGCGTCAACGAGTAGCCTGCGTATTTCACGGGTTTTGGGCCACCCATTTCACAATTAACGAGCCACCCATTTCACAATTAACGAGCCACCCATTTCACGGTTATGAGCCACCCATTTCACGGTTTTGGGCCACCCATTTGCAAAAACGAATCGACCAATAGTCGAAAGGAGGTTCAGTCGGGACGTCCGGCGCGTCGCACGCTACCGCTCCCTGGGAAGCGGCCGAAAACCGTGAACCAGGTGGCTCATTTGCGTGAACTGACCGGCTCATTATCGTGAAATGCGCATAGCCGGAGGCCGAGGTCGTCGACGCCCCCTCGAGCTGGCCGTTGGGATAGATGTTCCGCGTGGAGGCGTTCCCGTTCTTGGTGTAGTCAAACGTCATCAAGTTGGCTCCCGCCGATCGCCGCAGATATGGCCAATCTGTCAAAACGCTACATTTGCCACAACCGCAATCGGGTGACTGGCCCCCCCGCGCTCGTATTACCGAGACGCCTTGGTGACGCGGCGGCAACGAGCAACGACGACTCGCTTGTCACTCGTCCACGGATTGGATTGTAAGAAGAGCCCGCAAGAAGGTTGATAGACCTTGCAACGATCATGGCCGTCGGCCCTTGTCGGGGGCGCGGAACTACGCATCTTCGCCAACCACAGCTCGACACCAGCTCCGGATGCCGTCCTGGAACGCTCCCTGCTGCTCACCAAGCAGATCAAGCTGGCGGCGCGCCACCGCCACTGCCGCCCGGTCGTCGCCCAGAAAGCGGTAAGCGAAGACGCGGAAACGATTTGACGCTGGGGAGTCGTCCCCTACGTCCGCGAGGGCCCGGCGAAGTATGGCCTCCGCGTCGTGGCCTCGGCCAAGCATTCGGTACGCCATCGGAAGGCGAGACCTTCGGACCAGGGCCGGCGCGCCAGGCTGCTCAAGCCACTCAGCGATGGACTCAAGGGACGCCATCCGCTCGATGAACGGCAGCGCGTACTCGCGGATTGCGGTGGCCATCATCCCGGCCGTCTCGGCGTTGCTAGAACCAATCGACATAAAGCGGGTGCCGCCCGGCATCGCCGCGACACGCTCCCTGACCTCGGGCGTCACCTCCCCAACGGCAAACTCCCACACCACGTCGGACCGCTGCGGCATAAGGTAGCCCAGGTGTTCAAGAACCGTACGTGGGCCGACGGCGCGGTCCGGTACACAGTAAAGTACCGCGGCGTTCCGCTCGAGTTTCTCGTGCCTCACACCGATCGTGGGCGTCACGGCGAGCAACTGGTCCCTTCGATAGAAGGTCATAGCCAGCCCGACGCGACCCAGTATTTCGGGGGTCCACTGCTTCGTGAAGACGTCGCCGCGACGCCTGAAACCCTGCGGAACGAGCGAATCCGCCAACCAAGCGACGACCTGTCGCCGGAGCAACGTAGCCGGCGACGGCTTAGGGGACAAACTCGACGTCGACGGGAGCCGCCGGCGCGAAGCCGCCCTCCTCGAAGCCCCCGAACTCCTCGGCGTTGTGGCCGACGGCCGTGCCGCCACCGCCGTTATCCTCGTACTCGTATGCCGTGAAATCGTTCCCATGGCGGTAAATCTTGACCGTTGTGCCCTCGCCATACAGGTTGCCGCCATTCTGAATCGCCCACTGGACGTCGCCGCCCTCGGTCGAACGGTAGGCCACGCTGAGGCCGCCGGTATAGGTGCAACCGTAGTGGCCGTTGACGCAGGCGTCGCCGTACACGGCGAAGAAGGGGCTGGACGCGTCCGTTGGGTCCTGCCTGATCATCAGTCCGCCCTGGAATGCGTCGGTGACATTTGGAGCCGGTGCCACGATGCGCGACTCAAGGGTGGCGTCGCCCCCGACCGATCGGGTGACGTACCAGAGCGCGTCCGAGGTGTCGGCCGAGCCGTCGATCATGGCGCCGGTGCCGCCCACCTCCCACTGCCACGAGGTGTTCCACGTCGGGCCCGCAGTGTCGTTCTGGCTGCCGGTCGCGCCATTGATACCCACGCACTGCCACGGCAGCGGCGGGCACGGGGGAGGGCTCATCGCATGGCGACGCAGCCGAGCCGGCTGCGAGCGGCTACGGGCGGGGAGGTGACGCAGAGGCGTAAGATGGGCTGCTGAGGCATAACGGGACGCTGAGGCAGAACCGGGCCGGCTCCAGACGGAGTTCCGCCTGGTCGCGTCGGAGCTGCTGACCCCGGGTATGCCGATAGAGCCGCGCCCATGGCGATGAGAACCGCCACGGCCAGACGAGGAACCTTGGACTTCCAAACTGTCTCGACGTGGCCTGCCATCTCTTCCTCCCCAAGCCTCGCTATGAGAAGCATACTCGCGCGGTCCAGCCATGTCAAACGGCGGGTTGACAACCACGACCCGCTTCCTTGGCCCCACGCGGGCACGCCGCCGCCTGAAGTGCGGAGCCTGGCGAACAAATATGGGCGCATGTAAGTCTTGCCCGCAACAACCTTGATAGAAGTAGTTGCAAGGTTCGGAAGCGGGCGCCTACAATTGGGCAGGTATATGCATGTTCGTACGGTCGTCTGACGCCGCTCGATAATGCAAGTACGGGTCAGGCTTCCCGACTTCCTAAACCGCCCTTGTGACAGGCAACTCCAACCTCATGCAACTTCCGCCGGTCCTCAAGGAGGGACCACATGGCACAACGTAACTGGTACGGACGCGATGTAAAGCTGCAGCTCCGAATGCTGCTGACCATCTTACTGCTGATCCTGACGTTCCTGGTCTTCGGCGGGGTGATCTTCGCCTTCACCAAGGCCTACATCTTCCTGATCGTCATCCCCATCGTCGGACTCGTCGTTCAGTACTTCGCCTCCGACAAGCTGGTACTGGCCGCCAGCGGAGCGCGCATTGTCACGCCCGCCCAGGCGCCACAGCTTCATGCCATGGTCGAACGGCTGGCGCAGCTCGCCGATCTGCCCAAGCCGCAGGTGGCCATCATGGACAACCTGATGCCCAATGCCTTCGCCACTGGGCGCAATCCGAAGCATGCCGTCGTCGCGGTCACTACAGGTTTGCTCAACCGGCTCTCTCCACAGGAGCTGGAGGCCGTGCTGGGTCATGAGATGACGCATATCAGGAACCGCGACATGACCGTCATGACCATGGCAAGCTCCATTCTGGCGGTGGCTTCATTCCTCACCCAAATTCTGATGTGGACCGGTATGTGGGGCGGCATGGGCGGCGGTTTCGGGCGGCGCGATGACAGAAACGGCGCCGGAGCCTACGGTCTGCTGATCGTGCTGGCCGTCAGCGCACTGACCTGGTTCGTGAGCTATGTCCTGATCAATGCACTGTCGCGCTATCGGGAGTACGCCGCCGACCGCGGCAGCGCCATTCTGACAGGAGCCCCGGAGCAGCTGATCTCGGCACTCACCCGGATCACCTCGGACATGGCGCGAGTGCCCAGCCAGGACCTCCGGCAGGCCCAGCCCATGAGCGCTCTGTACATCGCCTCGCCCAAGCGCGAGATCATCTCCGAGTTCTTCGCCGACCACCCGTCACTGCAGCACCGGATTGCCCGCCTGCAGGCACTTCAGCTACAGATGTCCCGAGCTTCGTGAGCTTTCTCGACACCGTTCTCGGTCGCGACAAGCCGGCCAAGTCAAAGTCCGATGCCCTCTTCGCCCTGACCACCAGCCAGCCCACCATGCAGGTGCAGCTGGATATGCAGCCAACGAATCGGGCCGCCATCTCCTTCCGGCCCGTCTCCACCGGCGACTGGACTGTCTCCGAACATGAGATCTCGGATCTGCTGGACATCAGCACCAAGGACTCGCCCCTGAAGTGGCGCTGGTTTACCGACGAATTCGGGTTCAAGTGGGTAATCCTTGAGGCGCAGGAATTCGAGAACCTGGTAGCCACCGTGAACATGGTGGGCGACACGCTCACCGAACACGGCTTTGGCGACCAGCTTCTGGCTGCCATCGTTCAGTACCAGGACCAGGACAAGCACCAGACCTATCTGATCTACAACTACAAGCGAGCCACCTTCTATCCCTTCGTGCCCGATCCCGATCGGAAGCAGGAGCGGCTCAATGCGGTCGAGTTCAGAATGAGCGGCACACTGGGCAAAGAGCTGCCGATCGAGAAGGAGGTCGAGGCCTGGTACCCGCTTTGGGGAGTCCCGCTCTAATCGCCGGGATCGCGACCAAGAAAGAGCATCCTCCGTGAGCCTGAGGCTCCGTTAGTGGAGCGGGAAACCGCGGCTTAGCGTTCAAGCCCGTCCAAAGATGGGTCGCCTTTTTCTGCCTATCGACAGGGCTGCGCCTCCGGCCGCGAGTCCGACGACCGCGCCCGCCGCGACGTCCAGCGGGAAGTGGACTCCCACATAGACTCGCGAATAGCTGATGGTGGCGCCTAGGAGGATAAGTGGCAGGGCCCAAGCCGGGTATGCAGACCCAAGGATGATCATCGCCGCAACCGATGAGGCGGCGTGAGCCGACGGCCAGGAATGCTCTCCGGGGGGAGGGATAAGCAGTCTTTGCGTGTCGGCGAACGGACGGCGGCGCTTGATCAGGGGCTTGAGGACGAGGTTGGAAGTTCCTTGGGCCAGCAGCACCCCGGCCACGGTCCGCAGGGCCGACCGGCGATGTCTGCCTCCGGCCCACAACAGGCCGGCTGAGATTGCCATCCAGACGGCGCTCTTGGTGCCGATGCCGCTCGCGAACACCATCACTCGGTCGAGACGCCGATCTCTCATTCGATTGGTCACCAAGTCGTAAAGGCTTCGGTCCAGTACCACCAATCGCCTCAGGAAGGTAGGTTCGGCCTTCTCTCGAGGCTCCGGAACGACGATTCGGAGGGCACCCGGTATCACCCGTACGTCGACGGGGGTCTGGGCCTTTATCTCCCCGTCGAGGGTCAACGGCTCCGGTTTGGGCGTCTCGATGCGGCCCTCCTTCACCCCAAAGCTCTGCGCGCCGGGCAGTCCCAGGTGTCGTTGAAAGAAGATCCTCGGCAAGCCGAGCAGAACCGTTCTCAGTCTGAGGTCGTGCAGGAGCAGCACCCGTAGCTCGTGGTTCTGGACGGCGGCGCGAGGCGCCTTCAGGCCGAGAGGGCCACCGAAATGCGCCGAGTTGAGCACCGCGACCTGGAAGACGTCGACGGGCCCAATGCGCCGGCCGCTCTCCAGGAAGGACACCGAGTGCCGCCTTCTTTGTCGATACGCCTGGACCGCGGCCAGTGGATACGAAAATCGGCCCACGATGCCGCGCAGTCGCTGGGCCGATCGAGCGAACTCGACATTCAGGCCCATGATGGCGGCATGGGCGAAGTAATGACCTCCCGCCTCGCCCACGTCCACCTGCACCTCGTACCCTCGGGCTATGGTACAGGCGGCACGCCGCGCGTTAAGAGGAATGCCGAGGCTACGTGCGAAGTTGTTCGACGTGCCCGCCGGAATGACACCGAAGAGGACGTTCTCTCCAATGATGCCGTCCACGACCGATCCGATGGTTCCGTCTCCGCCGCAGGCGATGATGACTCTGTCCTCTCGCGCCGTCTGATGGAGCGCATCCCGAATCGCCGCCGGTTCAATATCGAATCGTACCGAATCGACGTCGATCCCCGACTCTCGGAGCGCATCCACCGTATCGAAGAAGGCGCGACGTGCCCTGCCGGACCGTGGATTGACGAACAGCGTCGCCGACTTTGGCGGCCGCCGGCTCACTTCTCGGAGCGTCCTTCCGTGAACATCGGCATGTCGACCGAACCCACCACGAACCCACACATCCAACCCGCGAGGAGTCCGATTCGGGTTTCCAGACCCATGGGTAGGGAGGCCAGAATGATGGCCACAATCAGAGCTCCAGCCACAGCATACGGGTACAGTATTCTCCAGCGGTGCAAGGCCAATCCGGCCGCACCGGAACCCACGAGTACGCCGATGAGCAGCTCGACGACGAATACCATTTGTCGACCTCGGTGGCCAAGCCTGTTCTCACTTAGCTTGACATATTGTGAAAGGCGACCTTTGATAGACTCTATGAGCACGGAGCGTACCTGCCGCGCCGATTCCACACCTCGAAATGATCGTGTGCTCCCTCCGATCTGCCTGGAGGTGATGTTCGCATGATGAGCGCTACCGTGAGGGAGTTGGAAAGGCTGCTTCCGACGACCGCTAACACCAACCGAGTGGCCGAAGTCTCGGTGATTCTGCCGGCTCATGATGAGGCTGGAAACATTGAGCCGGTCACCCGTCGCGCCCTCGAGGTGCTGCCCTCGACCGCCGGGCGGTTCGAGGTCATCATAGTCGACGACGGCAGCCGGGACCAAACCGGAGAGATTGCAGATCGGCTTGCAAGTGAATCAGCCTTCGTCCGCGTGATCCATCATCCCCAGAACCGTGGGTACGGCAACGCCTGGAAGACCGGAATCGAAGCGGCGACCTACAAGTGGATCTTCATCATGGACTCCGACCGCCAGTTCGACATTGCCGACATCGAGCGCCTCATTGACGAGGCTGAGGGCAACGACATCGTCGCCGGCTACCGCATCGCGCGGCGCGATCCGTACTACCGGTTTCTGGTCGGATCGTGCTTCAACATTCTGGTGAAGCTGCTCTTCAACGTCCATCTGCGGGATATCGACTGCGGCTTCAAGCTGTTTCGTGCGGACCTGCTCAAGTCAATGCCCCTGGAGAGTCCGGGTGCACTCATCAACACGGAGATTCATGCCAAGGCCAACATGCTCGGCGCCCGTCTCGTGGAGGTGGGGATCACTCACTATCCGCGTACCGTCGGCCGTCAATCGGGCACCAAGCCCAAGGTTATGCTTCGAGCCTTGCTCGAAATCATCCGCTTGCGGTGGCACCTGGTGGGCTTTCGCTCGGGGGCAGACTCCGAGGCTCGCAACCGCGAGAGTGTCTCGGCCGGCCCATCCGCGGACTGACCAACGGGGATCCTCGGATGATCGAGTCTTCCGATAGACCCGGTCCTCGTGGACCCACGGACTGCCCGACCCTCCTGGCGGTAGACGTCGGCAACACCAACATTTCCTTGGGGCCATTTCGAGGGACCGAGCTGTTGGGATTCTGGCGCATCTCGAGTCAATGGACTCGCACCGCTGAGGAGTATCTGCCCATCCTGCGAGAGATCCTGAAGGAGCAGGACCTCAGGCCCGCCGACGTCGGACACGCGGTTATCGCCAGTGTGGTGCCGCCGATACTCGATGCCGTCGTCGAAGCCCTCCGACGCTGGAGCATCCCCGCGACCGTTATCAGGCCGGACCTCGAGCTTGGTCTCCCTATTCGTTATGAACCGGTGTCTACGGTGGGCGCGGACCGGATCGCCAACGCCGTAGCGGTGCGCGAGCGATACGGGTGCCCAGCCGTGATCGTAGATCTGGGAACGGCCACCACTCTCGACGTCCTGAACCCATCGGGAAGCTACATCGGCGGAGCCATTGCTCCGGGACTGGACACGGCCGTGGAGGGCCTCGCGGCTCGAGCCTTTCAGCTGCCCAGAATACAGCTCCAGGCTCCGGAGCGTGCCATTGGATCGAACACGGTCGCCAGCATCCAATCCGGCATCATTTTCGGTTATGCCGGCTTGGTGGATGGACTGGTCGACCGGTTTCGCGCCGAGATGGGCGGTGAGCCGGTGGTGGTGGCGACCGGGGGATTGGCGCCGGTCATCGCCCCCCACAGTAGGTACATACGACACGTGTGGCCTGAGCTCACCCTCGAGGGGCTGCGTCTGATTTACGGAACGCTGTCCGAGATGTCCTAGCTTCCCAATGCCTCATCCCGGATGATCGAGGCGCACCCGGCTGCCGGGCTCAGTATGAGGGACGACATGCAAACCAAGAGTCGACCGCCGGCCAAGGTCGTCGAAACCGCGTACGCGAAAGTGAACCTATCACTCGACGTGCTTGGTCTCAGACCGGATGGCTACCACGAGCTGCGCTCGGTGATGCAGACGGTCTCGCTGCACGACTCACTCGCCTTTCAAGAGTCCGCTCCACCGAGGGTCGATGAGGTCTCCTCGCACGACTATTCCCTGATCGACCGAGCCATCCTGCAGTTCAAGGTGGCCGCCAAACGCGAAGACCGCGTCATCAGTCACGTACTGGTCAAACGAATACCCGTGGCGGCCGGGCTCGGCGGCGGAAGCAGCGATGCTGCAGCCGCTCTTCGCGGCGCCAACCGGCTCCTCGGGCAGCCGCTGACCCTCTCCCGGCTGACTCGTTTGGCAGCCGCGCTCGGCAGTGACGTCCCGTTCTTCGTCCGTGGTGGAACCGCCTTGGTGGAAGGCCGGGGCGAGCGGATCGTGTCCCTCCAGCCCGCACCCCTACGCTGGTTCGTACTCGTCGGAGGCGACATACCCGTATCCACGGCTAGGGTCTTCGAGGAGTTTCACGAGCTCGATGGCGGAGATGGAACAAGTACCGACCGGGTTTTGGAATCCCTCAGATCAGGCGGGATGACGACGGGCCGCAACGATCTCTGGCGCGCGTCCCTTCGCGCCTACCCTGAGATCGACGGTTGGTATGCGCCGTTGGCCGAGCGGGTTTCGCCGGAACGGGTGATGCTCAGCGGTAGCGGAGGCACCTTCTTTTCAATCTTCGAGACCGTCGACGAGGCCCGGCATGTGTACGCCGCGCTCCGTGGCTTTGTCCCCTGGGCCTACGTCGCCTCCTCTGTCGGTGAGATCCAGTTCAAAGGGCTGTAGACGGGAGACATGGCATCCGAAGCAAGCGTGAGCCATGGCCTGTGGGTTTCGACCTGATAGAATCTCCCGGATAGTTTCATATCTGTCTTCGGGGCAGGGTGAGGCGCGTGGCGCCAATTCCCGATCGGCGGTAAAGCCCGCGAGCGTGACTAATACGCATGATCCGGTGAGATTCCGGAGCCGACGGTATAGTCCGGATGAAAGAAGACCAAATCGATTGGCGTAGGCGCCATTCTGCCTCGAAGCATAGGCTTCGAGGTTCTTTTGTCTGTAGCTCCGCCGCCTCCCGTCATGTCGTCGCCGAGCCATGCCGGCCGGCCCCGGGCGACGTCGCTGCCGTCCGGCGACGATCTGTCCCGGCGCTCCTATCCCCCTGACCGAGCCGGACGTGGACACCTGAGCATTTCCACCTGGCTGCTGCCTCCAGCGCTCCTGGCTCTGCTGCTCGGCGTCTGGTGCCTCCTGGCGTCGCGGTACCCCTCCTCGGTGGTTCCGTGGCCGCTCCAGGTCTGGAGCAGCTTCGTGCAGTCGCTCCGAGACGGGATCTTTCTACCCGATCTCGCAACCACGGCGGAGGAAGCCTTCATCGGTTGGGCCATTGGCTCGGCCGTGGCCCTCCCACTGGGCTACATCATCGGACGCGTCCTGACGCTAGAACGGGCGCTGGCGCCGTACCTGGCATCAAGCCAGGCCATACCCATCATTGCCATCGCTCCCCTCCTCGTGCAATGGACCGGCTTCGGGCTGATGTCGAAGGTGGTCGTGGCCGGGCTGATCACCTTCTTCCCCGTGATGGCGACGACCGCGTTCGGAATCCGGTCCATCGACCGCGACCTTCGCGATGTGGCGCGCGTCTTCGGGGCCGGCTGGCGACAAACCCTGTTCCACCTCGAGCTCCCGGCTGCCGCTCGGTCGATCTTTGCTGGAGAGAAGATCGCTGCTGCACTTGCCGTGACCGGCGCCGTCGTGGGGGAATACGTCGGGGCGAGTCAGGGACTCGGATACCGGATCGAATTTGCGCTGCAGAATTTCGACATGGCGCTGGCCTTTGTCGGCTTGGTTGCGCTCATGTCGCTGGGCGCGGCCGCCTACGCGGCCGTCAGTCTCGCGGAAAGGATGGTAGTCACTTGGACCGATTGAAGATCACTATGGCTGGGGTCGCCGCCGCGACCGCATTGATTCTCCTCGCCGGCTGCGGTGGACAGGCGGCTTCCGATTCGCACAAGACTCGGCCCCTGAAGACAGTGTCGGTGGCCATGGGCTTTACCCAGAACGTGCAGTTCGCACCCTTCTACGCCGCCCAGAAGCTCGGCTACTACCGCGCGGCTGGTCTGCGCACGCAGTTCAACTACACGAGTGAGCCCAATGCGCTCAGTCTGTTGTCTCAAGGAAAGATCGACTTCGTGGACTCGGGCGGCGACGAGGTTCTGGCTGCCGGAGCCGGAGGGCTGCACGTCAGGTACGTGCTGACCCAGTATTCACGGTTCCCGTCGGCACTGTTCTTCCTTCGAAGCAGTCACATCAGAACGGTCCGTGACCTCGCAGGGAAGACGATCGGCGTTCCGGCCATGTACGGCGCCTCGTACTACGGCCTGCTCGCCCTTCTGCGCTCAAATCATGTCAAGGCGTCGAGCGTGCACCTCGAGAGCATCAACTACACCCAGGTGACGTCAGTAGCCGACGGGAAGGTGGCGGCGGCGATGGGCTACGCGCCCAACGAGCCCGTTGAGCTGCGTTCGCAGGGCAAGGCGGTGGGAGAGTTCGACATCTATCGCTGGGACAATCTGGCGGGAGCCGGAATCGCGGCATCCAATCGGGAGATCAGCCACAATCCCCACCTCGTGCGCGCCTTCGTGCAGGCTACCCTCAAAGGTCTGCGCTTCACACTGCAGCATCCAAACCAGGCCTTCGCCATCTCGAAGAAGGCGATTCCCGGTCTGCAGAACCCTTCCCTGCAACGTCAGGTGCTGATGCGGGCCATTGACTTCTGGAAACCGGCGGGGGTGCCTCTGGGCCACATGGATCCTAAGGTGTGGAACCTCACGGCACAGGTGCTCCATGTGTTCCGACAGATTCGCCGGCCGGTCCAGGCGTCGAACTTCTACACCAACCGCTTCGTCCCGTGAGCGTGAGCCGTCGCCGGCCCGCCGCTCGACGACACTCAGCTTCCCAGACCGCGCGCCTGCGTAGAAGAATGGCGCCTTGCAAAATGAAGACCGGCCGGTCAAGGCCTCGGCCGTTCCTCTAGAATCTCGGCAGTAGACGCGGAAAGGCAGGTCATGCCGGAAACTGAGCACTACGACGCCGTCATCATCGGCTCCGGCCAGGCGGCGGGTCCACTCTCGACGGCGCTGTCCAAGGCAGGCAGGCGTACGGCATTGATTGAACGCGAGCACATTGGCGGCACCTGTATCAACGAAGGCTGCACGCCGACCAAGACCATGGTAGCCAGCGCTCGCGTGGCGTACATGGCCCGACGCGCAGGCGAGTACGGGGTGGAAGATGGCGCCGTAGGCGTGTACATGTCCCAGGTTCGGACACGTAAACGGCGCATCGTAGAGGAATTCCGGCTGGGGAGCCTGAGCGCGATCGAGTCGGGCGAGGTCGACGTGCTTATGGGAGAAGCGTCCTTCACTGGGCCCCGCTCAGTCCGCGTCAAGATGATCGATGGAGCAGAGCGCAGGCTCGAAGCGGAGGTCGTGGTCATCGACACCGGCTCGCGACCGGTCACCCCGCGGATTCCCGGTCTCGACTCGGTTCCGACTCTCAACTCCACCACGGTCATGGATCTGGATGTTCTCCCGGATCACCTTCTGATTCTGGGCGGCGGCTACGTCGGGGTTGAGTTCGCCCAGCTCTTCCGTCGATTCGGCAGCAGAGTGACCATCATGCAGAACGGGCCTGCCCTTCTGACCAGGGAGGATCCCGATGTCTCCGCCGCGGTCGCCGGAATCCTTCGGGAAGACGGCGTACAGGTGCTGCTGGAAGCGCAGGCCGATCATGTTCAGCCGGGTCAGACCGCAGCGATAGAGATTTCTGTCAAGACCCCTGAAGGAGAGATGTGGGTCCAGGGTTCCCACCTCCTCGTGGCTACCGGAAGAAGGCCCAATGTAGAGGCCCTCGATCTGGAAAAGGCCGGTATCTCGACAACCGAAAGAGGGGTGATCCGCGTCGACCAGCGGCTGGCAACGGATGTCCCCGGCGTCTACGCCGCCGGCGAGGTCGCGGGCAGCCCGGCGTTCACCCACATCGCCTACGACGACTTCAGAATACTCAGGGACAATCTGGTCGACGGGAAGGAGCGCACCACCAAGGGCCGCCTGGTGCCCTACACGGTATTCATTGACCCGCAGCTCGGTCGTGTCGGGCTGACTGAAGCAGAGGCTCGTGCCGAGGGCCTCGACATCGCCGTGGCACGGCTCCCGATGTCGAGCGTGGCCCGGGCCGAGGAGGTCGGTGAGACCCGGGGGGCGATGAAGGTGGTGATCGACCGCGCGACCAGGACGATATTGGGATGCGCGATTCTGGGCATCGAGGGTGGAGAGCTCATGGCGATGGTCGAGATCGCGATGATGGGCGGGCTTCCCTACACTGCCCT
>DASRCF010000007.1:0-4499 GCA_035653255.1 Chloroflexota bacterium | reverse complement strand
CGATCCCAGTGTTCCCTCGACTATCTGAGTGACGATCGGATCAGGATCGGCGACATCGTGCAAGTCGCCGGCCTCCGTCTGGGGCGTCATGTCGCCGGCCTTTCCAGGATGAGATTTCCCAAGCCATCCGGAAACGCCTGCCAGCCCGGCGGGATCACAGCCGTCGACCCATACTCTTCCAGAACGGCGGGGCCTTGGAGACGGGCGCTTACGGCTAGCGACTCGCGCCGGAAGACCGGCGTCTCCACAACCCCTGTCCCCAGGAAGTGCACTGCCCGGCTTGACTCAGCGCTAGGCTGCTCCGGCGACTCTTCATCCGCTGCTTGAAGCCGAGGCCGGTCGACCAGTCCGATCGCCGACACCCGCAGATTCACCAGCTCACACACCTGCCGGCCACGATACTCGTATCCATAGAGCCGCTCGTGGCGCTCGTGGAACCGCTCAGTCATCTGCCCCACCGCTACCTCGTCGATCACCCCGGCCGGCACGTCCACCTGAACCTCATAGGCTTCTCCCAAGTACCGGATGTCGGCGGAGCGTAGGAGCCTCCTCAGCTCCTGCGGTACCGCCGCTTTGGAGAGCTCCTGCTCTGCTCGACGGATGAGATCGTCGTAGGCGGCGTTGACGGTGGTCAGGTCGAGCCGGTCCTCGCGCTGCACCAGCGTGGTCACGAGGTCGCTTCTCAGGTCGACCGCCAGCAGCCCATAGGCAGAGACGTTCCCGGGGTTGGGCGGAATCAGCACACGGGTCATGCCGAGCAGCTCGGCCACGCGTGGCGCCTGCAACGGTCCCGATCCCCCAAAGGCGACCATGGTGTAGTCCCGGGGATCAAGACCCTTTTTGACCGTTACCTGCCGAACGGCATTGACCTGGTTCCAGTCGGCAATCTCGACCACCCCGGCGGCGAGCCGCTCGGGGCCGACGCCCAAGTGCTTCGCCAATTGATCGATCCCCTGGCGCGCCCGGCGGACGTCGAGAGGCATCTCGCCTCCCAACAGGTAGGCTGGCAGTCGACCCAGCATAACGTTTGCATCCGTCAGCGTCGCCGCGTTGCCTCCACGGCCGTAACACATCGGCCCGGGGTCGGCGCCGGCGCTCTTTGGGCCGACGCGCAGTGCTCCCGAGGGGTCGATCCAGGCAATCGAGCCACCTCCCGTGCCGATGGTGGTGACGTCGACCATGGGAACCTTCACCGGAAACCGGCCCACTCTTCCCTCCGTGGTGACGTGCGGCTCTCCGCCATCTACGAGGCATATGTCTGTTGAGGTACCGCCCGCGTCCACTGTCAGAACTCGGCCGTGACCCGACAATCCGGCCAGGTACGCAGCACCCAGAGCGCCCGCGGCCGGACCCGACAGGAGGGTGGTGATCGGCCGGCCGGCGACCTCCGGGGCCGGCAGCACACCTCCGTTTGATTGCATGATCAGAAACGGCATCGAACCGTCGTCGTTGGAGGTCTTGAAAGTGTCGGACGCGCGGCCGATGTACTTCTGCATCACAGGCTTGACGTACGCGTCTATGCAGGTAGTCATGGTCCGTTCGTACTCGCGATACTCGGGCAGCACGTCCGAGGAAATCGAGACGGTAAGGTGGGGATTCTCGGCCAGCAGGAGGCCCCGAACTCTCCGCTCGTGCTCCGGATTGGCGTAGGCATGTATCAAGCTGATGGCCACCGCCTCGACGTCCTGTTCAGCCAGGAGGCGAGCGACGCGGCGGACACAATCGTCATCCAGCCGCCGCAGAATCTCGCCCCGGTGGTTCATCCGCTCATCCACCTCGTGTACGCGCTCCAGTGGGACGATCCGCTCGGGTTTGACCCAGAAGTAGGAATTGCCGTAGCCGGAGGGAACGCTCTGGCGCGCGATCTCGAGGATGTGGCGGAAACCAGCGGTGGTGATGAGTGCTAGTCCACTAAATCGCTCCTCCAACAGTGCGTTGGTCGCCACCGTGGTTCCGTGGATCAAGGCTTCGACCTCAGACCGCCCGGCCCCCACCAGCGTCAGCACTTTGTCCAAACCCGCCCCCAGTGCTCGTGACGGATCGTCGGGTGTGCTGGCCGTCTTGGTCGCCGTCAACCTGCCGCTCGCGACGTCGACCGCCACCACGTCCGTAAAGGTACCTCCGGTGTCGATCCCCACCCGGTAACGGTCAGGCATCAGAGGCTAAGCATAGAGGCACAGAGGGTCGGGGGTACTCACGGGGTCAAACGCAGAGGCGCAGAGACGCAGAGCAACGCTGGGTAACTCTGGCTTACGGTAGACGCTCGTCAGGATCAATGCCGTGGTTCCCAACTCGATAATCTCTGGGATTCCCTGCTTCTCATGCCCTTTCGAGAACCGACGCCCCACCACCACGACCCTCGCCATCACTCTGTGTTCCTCTGCGCCTCCGCGCCTCTGCCTTTCACCCCTCCGTTGTTGCTACGGATCAACTCTCGGATGTCACTAGGGCTCAGGGGCATGGAGGTCACCCGCACCCCGAAGGGGCTGAGGGCATCCTCCACCGCGGCGGCCATGAGCGCCGGAACCGGAATCACGCCCGCCTCCCCGGCTCCCTTTATTCCGAGCGGGTTGAGTGTCGACGGCGTCTCGACGTGCACGGTCTCGATGTCGGGAACCTCCATCGACGTCGGGATCAGATAGTCCATGAAGGTGGTGGAGAGCGGCTGTCCGTCGGCAGCGTACTCCATCCGCTCGTAGAACGCGCCTCCTATGCCCTGCGCCACACCTCCATGAACCTGGCCCTCGACCACCGTCGGATTGATGACGCGCCCGCAGTCGTGGACGGCCACGTACCGCTTGATGGTGGGTATCCCCGTCTCGACGTCGATCTCGAGCACTGCCGCGTGCACGCCGCTGGCCCAGGTGGCGCGATCGGGCGCGAAGTACTTGCGGGCCTCGAGGCCGGGCTCGACGTCCAGCTCCAGGGCTGGACCATCCTTGGGCCGCAGCATGCTCATGGCCTCCTTGGCCTGATCGCCGTAGGCGTAGCGGATTGGATTGGCCATCACCGCGATGTCCCACAGCGAAACACTGTGTTCCGGTGATCCTCGCACGCCGATACGTCCGTCGCCCAGCTCGATGTCCTCCGGCCCGGCCTCGAACAGGTCAGAGGCAATGCTCTTGGCTTTTTCACTGACAGCCTCGGCAGCGGCGTTGATGGCATTTCCAGTCACCACCGCGGAGCGGCTGGCGTAGGTGCCTGAGCCCCAGTTCATCGAGCGGCTGTCGCCGGTTGTTATCTCCACCTGATCGGGCCGGACGCCCAATTGGTCGGCAACGATCTGGGCGAACGAGGTCTCATGCCCCTGGCCCTGGGTTCCGACGCAGGTGGCCACGACCACTCGTTGGGCGGTACCGTCGATTCTGACGTGTGCGCCCTCGTACGGCCCGATGCCCGTTCCCTCCACGTAGCAGGCGACGCCCAGGCCCAGGTACCTGCCCTGCTCGTGCGCGCGCGCCTTCTCACCCGGAAACTCGCCGTATCCGATGGCTTCGAGCGCCTTGGCGAGACCCTCGGGATAGTTGCCGCTGTCGTAGCGGGTCGGACGTCCGTCTTGAAACGTCAAACCCACGTCCCACGGAAACTCATCCGGCTGGATGAAGTTCCGCCGTCTGACCTCTGCCCGGTCGAGGTCCAGCTCAGACGCTATGCGATCGACCAGCCGCTCCATAACGAAACAGGCGTGAGGCCGTCCGGCGCCCCGGTATGGCGTCACCGGCACCTTGTTGGTGTAGACGACCGTAGCCTCACTGGAGTAGTTGCGAATCCGATATGGACCCGGAAGCTGAGTCGAGGTGATGATGGGCACGATGATGCCGTAGGGAGTGAAGGCGCCGGTGTCGTGGAGAAACCGGTCCTTGACGCCGAGAATGACGCCGTCAGCATCGACTGCCACGGCGGACCAGTGTACCTGGCCGCGCTCATGGTTCGAGGCGATCAGGTGCTCACGCCGGTCCTCCGTCCACTTCACGGGTCGCTTCAGGCGCAGTGCGGCGAGGGGTACCAGGACCTCTTCCGAATAGAACATCATGATTTTGGTGCCGAAGCCTCCGCCAACGTCCGGCGCTACCACACGCACCTCGTTCTCATGAAGGCCAAAGAGCACTGCCAGGCCGTTGCGGATTGAGAGCGGGGCCTGAGTGGTGTCGTACACCGTCAAGACGCGATCTACCAGATCGTAGGCTGCCGCCACCGCCCGGCACTCCATCGGCTGCCCCGCACCTCGCTCGATGAAGAGCTTCTCCTCGAAGACATGGGCGGCCGTGGCGAACGCCCCGTCGACATCGCCGGTCGCCTGGGCGAGAAGCGCCGCGACATTGAGCGGCACGTCCTCGTGAACGAGCGGAGAGCCGGGCTCAACTGCCGCCTCAAGGTCGACCACCGCAGGCAGCGTCTCGTAGTCGACTTCGATCAGATCGCACGCATCTTCCGCGACGTAGCGATCGTCGGCCACCACGAAGGCCACCGGCTGCCCAGCGTAGCTAACGGTTTCCGTG
>DASRCF010000006.1:0-18584 GCA_035653255.1 Chloroflexota bacterium | reverse complement strand
GGACGCGGTGAGAAGGCAACCACCTCCTACTGGGCCGGGTCGGGCACTACCATTGAGCCTCTGGGAGAGGTGCAGATGCCGCACTCACTGGGACTGCTCTACGAGCGGGTCACGGAGTATCTGGGCTTCCTGCACTCCTCGGATGAATACAAGGTCATGGCTCTGGCCTCGTTCGGAAGCCCAACTCAGATTGATGAGTTCCGCAGAATGGTTCGCCTCGGGCGCGGAGGCGACTACTCCGTGCTCCCAGCCCATTTGGAGCGGCTCTTTGGACCTCGACGCGCTCGCGGGGAGCCCTTTGAGCGACGACACTTCGATGTCGCCCGCTCCCTACAGCTGATCCTAGAAGAGACAGTCCTAGAGCTGGCTCGCCGGCTGAGAGAGTCTTCCGGTTTGGAGCACCTCTGCCTCGCAGGAGGGGTGGCGCTCAATTGTGTGATGAACGCCCGTATCAGAGACTCGGGCCTCTTTCGAGAGGTATGGGTTCAGCCGGCCGCCGGTGACGCCGGCACCGCGCTCGGCTCCGCACTGGCGGTGGATGCGGCCCAGCGGGAGCCCCGCAGTCGCAGCTATCGAATGAACGACGTGTACCTCGGCCCTGAATACAGCGACGATGAGATCCAGCAGCTGCTCGACACCTCCCGGCTCGCGTACCGGCGCCTGGACGATGTGCCGTCCGCGGGGGCGGAGCTCCTCAGTGAGGGCAAGGTGATCGGCTGGTTTCAGGGGCGTATGGAGTTCGGACCAAGGGCCCTGGGCAACCGCTCAATTCTGGCGTCACCTGCGAGCCCGGGCATGCAGGCGACACTCAATGAGATCAAGGATCGTGAGGACTTCCGGCCCGTGGCGCCGGTGGTTCTGGAGGACCGCCTCGAGGAATGGTTCACTCCGCCGGTGGCGTCGCCATTCATGCTGTTCGTTCACGACGTGGCACCTGGAAAAGAGACTCAGGTGCCGGCCATCCGGCACGTTGACGGTACGGCCCGCATCCAGACCGTGAATCGCCGCCAAAATCCGCGATATTACGACCTCATCGCGGCCTTCGGCGACAGAACCGGCGTCCCGGTTCTGGTCAACACATCGTTCAACACCCGTGGAAAGCCCATGGTCTGCTCGCCTCGCGATGCCGTCGAGTGCTTTATGACCACGCCGCTCGACGCCCTGATCATCGGCCCCTACCTCTTACAGAAGTAAAGAGAGCCATGTCCAATTCACGCTGACGCCGATCAGTGCCGACGGCGAACGCCCAAGCTCTCTGTGCTGAAGCAAGGGTCGGGCGTCAACGGGCAACGCGCCAACTCTGGTGGCGCCGTGTCCATCTTTGAAGACACGACCGTTCGACGCTCAGCCGTCCGCGCCCGAGGAGTCGCAATCGCCAGGTGTTGCTCCACAAGGGGAATGCAGGATGTCGGTTCACACCCCTTGAACGTTGAACTCGCCGTCTAGTAGCCGCTGGTCCCGGTGCCACAGTTGGTGATGCAGTTGGAGAGCTGGAACTTTCCCTGGGCCAGAGTCGTCGTGGTGGTGCGGTAGACCATGACATACTGCGTGGCCGGGCTGGTGTACTGGAAGCCGCTGCTCTTCAGCTGAGCCGGAGTGAACGTCTGGGTCAGCGCCATGGTGTGCTTCCCGAGAGTCACGCGTCGAGTGATGACGATCCGAGGGTGGGTTCCAGGACCCGAGATCTGAGTCACCTCCCAGGTGAGGTGCGTCACAGTGGGCGGGTGCCCGAAGTTGGCGACCCAGGACAACGCCGTGGTTTTACCAAAAACGATCTGAGCGTGCTTCAACGACAGGCCCTTGAGGCCCGTCCCAAACTCGATAACGGCGCTGCGGCTGCTGGAGTGGTTGGTCTGAGTTGGTTTGACCGTGGCCGTCGGTTTCGGATTCTTGGCTGCCGGCTTGGCGGTCGAGCCACAGCCGGTGATGGCGCCGGCCAGAAAGAGACTGCATCCGATGGTGATCGCGACTTTGTGCAATTCGTGTTCTCCTGAGTTACAGTGCGGAAGGTTGCCGCGGATACCGGCACACGGCGGATGGTATCACGGGTCGAGACCGGCGGGCGATAATCCGCTAGCAAGCTAAGGACCAGTCCGGTCGGGCCGGCAAGGAGCTTCGGAGTGGGCAGGCAAGATGTGAAACCGCCGCAGGTCATGGAGCCGGCGGGCGAGCAGCGCCAGGCCAAAGCCGAGTGGGGAGGCATCAGTAAGCATGAGTCTCCGTGGTATCCGTCGTTGGCGGCACTCGCAGCGCTCGTCCTGTGGCTTCTGCTGCCGGAGCGATTCACGCTCCCGGGCGCGTACTCGTGGATCGTGCCGGTCCTCGAAGGCTGTCTGCTGGTTCCGCTGATATTGACGCGGCTCATGGCCGGCTACCGGGGCGGAAGCATCCCCCGGGTCCTTTCGATCTGCCTGATTGCGCTGATCAATATCGCTAACCTCATTTCCTTGGTCGAGCTGCTGCAGCATCTGCTGAATCACGGCAAGATCTCAGGTCAAAGTCTGCTCCTCTCGGCCGCGTTCATCTGGGTGACCAATGTCATCGTGTTTGCCCTGTGGTACTGGGAGCTCGATCGGGGCGGTCCTTACCTTCGTCGCACCGTGCGCCACCGGCAGCCGGACTTCCTCTTTCCCCAGATGAGCTCCCCATACTGCGCTCCCGAGGACTGGAACCCGGACTTCATCGACTACTTCTACGTCTCATTCACCAACGCCACGGCGTTTAGCCCCACCGACACAATGCCGCTGACCAACTGGGCCAAACTGCTGATGACGGTCCAGTCGTTCGCCTCCCTGGTGACGGTTGGCTTGGTCGCCGCACGTGCCGTCAATATCCTCAAGTAGCCTCAGCCGGAGCTGTCAAGTGGACGGTCAGCAAACGCAGGTGACGGCCGGTGCCGCGGGTCAAGATGCCGTCGCTTCTAGAGGCTCCCCCGCAGCTCACGGCCGGACCGAATGCATAATTCGGCGCCTCACAAATATCGTTTGGATCCTGCTGGGAGCGATCGAGGTCGTGCTGCTTCTACGGATCACAGCCATGCTGCTGGTGGGACAAGAGGCTGACGGCTCTGCCGGCCAGGGGGTGGTGGCACTTCTCTATGACCTGACGCAGTTCGTCGTCGCGCCACTCCAGCCCGCGGCGAACGTATCGACGACCGGCACCAAGCATGCACTCGACGTCGCCCCGCTGCTCAGCATGGAGGCGCTCTTCCTGATCTGGCTAGGCCTCAGCAAGGTCCTCTTGGCCGTGGGCCGGCGGGCAGACGCTCCTACTCGGTCGCCTCACTATTGATGTTGAGGATACTCAGGAGGAACGACGAGAAGACGAGCTGGCCACCGATCACCATCAAGGTCAGGGCGACAATGGCGGGACGTACCTCGGCCAGATTCTTGAAGCCGTGCTGAATCCACGTATACAGCACGAAGACATCGAAGGCCAGGCCGATGCCGAAAATCGCAACGCCGCACAGAATCCACTTCTCAAGAGAAAAGTAGCGGTAGAACAGCTGGATCATGCGGTCGTCGGGGGCAAAGCGATGGGTGTAGGCATACGCCTTGGCATAGAAGCCGGTGAGCAGCACCTGGAAGCCCAACATCATCAGCAGCGCCGCGACGAACATGAAATGGAAGTCGATGATGCGGCGGCCGAAGTGCAACGGTCCGGGTAGCAGAATGGCCATCCCGACCAGCCCGATCAGCAGGAGGACGAACCCGGGAATCAGGAAGAGGTGGTCCGGGCTGTACATCAGCATGAAGCGCAGGTGCCGCCAACCGTCACGGAATGACCGCAGCTTCGATTCGCCGCCTCGAGGATAGTATGTGATCGGAACCTCGGCCACCTTCAGCTTGGCCTTGGCGGCGTTGATCACCATCTCAGATGCGAATTCCATGCCGGTGGTGCGCAAGCGCATCCGGCTGTAGGCTTCCCGAGTGAAGGCCCTGAGGCCGGTATGGCAGTCCGAAGCCTTGAGCCCGAACATGATGTTGAGGATCTTGGTGAGGACCGGATTCCCAATGTACTGGTGCAGCCAAGGCATGGCGCCGGGGAGAATGGTCCCGGCAAACCGAGAGCCCATGACGTACTCGGCCCCTTCCTCACGCAGTGGGCGGATAAGCGCTCCGATCTCCGTGAAGTCGTAGGTGTTGTCCGAATCGCCCATGACGATGTAACGGCCTCTGGCGGCGTTGAATCCGGCCAGGTAGGCATTGCCGTAGCCGCGCTTCGGCTGACGGACGACCCGAGCGCCCAACGACTCGGCGATCTCGATCGACCGGTCTTCCGACCCGTTATCGGAGACGATGACCTCGCCGGGAAGTCCCGTGCGGCGGATCCCCTCCAGAGCTTTCTCTACGCAGATGCCGATGGTTTCTTCCTCGTTCAGACAGGGCATGACCACCGATATGTCGACGGGCGGCGCCTGGGCCCCCAGATCGGTACCCTGATCCCTCTCCTTCAGCGTCGTTGCCACGGTCTTCTTCACGCTCCTCGCCAGTAGCAGAACAGGGGTATTTGCGGCGCCCCGTTTCGCGGAAGTATATCATGGAGTAGTACCGGGTAAGTGCACTCGTCAATAGCTGCGTGCTATACTCGCCGTGAGCGAGCGAGGAATGACCGAGCGCAGGCCGCCCTACTCGAAGCGCGTGAGCCGGCCGAGCGGAGCACGGGACCGTGGCCCCCTCTCCGTCATGCTTGCTCTGTTGGTGCTGGTCGTGGTGGTGTTCGCCGTCACCCTTTCGCTGGCCCTGGCCGCCGGCGGCCACCCGGTGAAACGTCTGGCACAAGCTCCGATCAGGCACTCCCACGTGCCTCGTCCCCGGATTTACAGAGCCGGTTCGGAGCCACTGCCGCCGCCGCCCCACCCCCGGCTGGCCTCCCGCGAGACATTCTGTCCGATCCTGATGTTTCACTATATCCGGATCAATCCTGTGCCCAGCGACATTCTGGGCCTCCATCTCTCGGTGACGCCGGCCGAGTTCAACGCCGAGATGCGCTTCCTACGCAACAACAACTACCAGGCGGTCACGATCTCGCAGCTCGCCGACCACATCCGGTACGGAACCGCCTTGCCGGCGAAGTGCGTCGCCCTGACCTTCGACGACGGGTACGAGGACCAGTACACGGCCGCCTTGCCCACGCTGCTGCGCTATGGATTGCGGGGAACCTTCTTCATTGTCAGTGGGTTCGCGAATCAGCCTCGATACATGACCTGGAAACAGATCCGGACAGCGGATCAGGACGGCATGGAGATCGGAGTTCACACCATCCATCACCTTGATCTGACGACGTTGACCCCGTGGCAGGACTGGCAGGAGATCCATCACAGCAAGATCGTCATAGAGCAGCATGTCGGGCACCCTGTTTACTCGTTCGCCTACCCCAGCGGCAGGTACAACCAGCTGGTCCTGAACGATGTGGGGAAGTCCGGCTACCTGGCAGCGGTTTCGACCGATCCGGGCACGCTTCACTCTCAGCGGTCGCTAAACTACCTCTTTCGGGTACGAATCTTGAACAGTGACACGCCGCAGACCATGGATTGGTACCTGAACACTCGTTTCGGCAACCCGTTTGGTCCCGCGCCTCAGCTGGTCAGTCCGACTGGAGGTTAGCCACCCGACCAACCGCCATCTCGGATCCCAAAGGGCCAGCGCAGGTCAGAGTAGACGTCAGTCGAGCGTGGGCGCATTTTCCAGCACACAAGCCCGCACCAAGGAGTCCGTCACGACCGCCACCACCGCACCAGCCATCGCCGTAAGGCCGGAACGCCGCCTGGGTGTGCTTTCTTACCTCGAGGCGCTGACGTTCACCTTCACCTTCGAGGGCCGCCAGATTGCCCCCGTGCTCATCTATGCGGAGCCGGACCCAAACCTGCCGGGCAGCTACATTCCCATTCAAGCCGAGGACACGGGCTACGAGGGGGTGGCGTGCGTCGACGACACGGCTCGGGCGGCATTGCTGGCACTCGCCGTCTATGAGCAAACGGGCGATCGCAGCGCCCTTCGCTCCGCCAAACGGTGGCTCAGCTTTGTCCTGTACATGCAGTATCCCGACGGCGACTTCGCCAATTTCGTCCGTAATGCGAACGGCCGGCGAAATGCCAGTGGACCAACCTCTGTCAAGGGAGGAGCCTGGTGGACGGGACGGGCGCTGTGGGCCCTGGCCCGAGCCTACAGGGTCACGCGCAATCCCACCTACCTTGAGGCCTACCAGCGCTGTCGCAAGCCGGAGGCAGCAGACGGCAAGATCCAGGCGTTGCTGGCTCTCGGCGAAGCGGAGCTGGCACGCGCCGGCGACACCACCCTTGAGCCACTGCTGCGTGTGCGTGCCGGCTTCATCGTCGATTGCGGCGTGGACTATTTTCGGGATGACTGCAGTGACCCTACCGTACACCTTTGGGGATATCATCAGCTGCATGCGCTCGCGACGATAAGCCGCCTGCTCGAGGTCAAGGATTATCTGCCGGCATGCAGAAGGACTGTGGAGGCACTGGTTGAGCCGGTTGTATCCGGCCTCGGGTATTACCAGATCGGTCCTTCGGTCGCGGGGACAGCGCTCGATTCGCCGCTCGAGCTGTATGGGAGCAAGGAGGGCCTGTGTGCCTACTGTTTGAGCCCGCTGGTGCTTGGCCTCGGTGAGCTTTTCCGGGCCACAGAGAGCGAGCGCTACCGCAAGCTGGCGCTGAATGCGGCGGCCTGGTTCTATGGTCGGAACGATGCCGGCTCGGTGATCTACGATCCGACGACAGGACTCTGCGCCGACGGGATCGATGGGCTCGTGGTCTCACCAAATCGGGGCGCTGAGTCGTCGATCGAGGCAGGGATGGCGGAGATCGAACGGCTCGCTTTGCTCGATCTGATGGAGGAATGAAGGTCGAGCGGGTCGACCATACGGCCATCGTGGTCGCCGACATGGAGGAAGCCATCGAGCGCTGGGGGCGACTGACTGGAGCCACTGTCCGCGACCGGCAGGAGGTTCCGCATCAGCGGGTCGAGGTAGCGTTTCTTGAGGCGGGCGGCACTCTTCTGGAGTTGATCCATCCCCTCAACGACCAGTCGGGGGTGGCTCGATTCCTGTCGCGCCGTGGTGAGGCACTCCATCATCTCGGCCTGGCGGTGGACGATTTACCCGCCGCCCTTGAAGAGCTGGCAGCCGAGGGCGCTGAGCTGATCGATCGCGAGCCCCGGGCAGGCGTGCATGGCGACATTGCCTTCATTCACCCGCGGTCCACGGGGGGTGTGCTGGTCGAGCTGGTGGAACAGCGGTCATCGGCAGGTGAAGATTGAGATCTAGTTTCGGTCTTGAAACCTCGAACCTTGAGCTCTTAGGACCGGGCTTGGATGCCGTCGACGAGGGACAGGTTGAGGGCAAGATTAAAACTATATTCGAAGACATACGGGCGACTCTCGGCGTCCCCACCGTAGGGCTGGTATTCCGTCAGCTGGCCGGGCGGCCCTGGTTCCTTGATCTGGCCTGGCGCAATCTCAGACCCAACGCCGAGACCGAATACTTCCACCGGGTGGCAGGGGAGCTGAAAGTATCGGCGGAGAGTGCAGCCGGCTTCGCCTCCGGTGGCACGCCCTCACTTACCGCCGCAGTCGAAGATGGTGTCGCCTTTTCAAACGCGGCAATTTCCCTCTCTGACACCCAGGCCAAGCTGTTGCTGGCGACGGCCGCCTTGCGTGCCGGCATCAACGGCCAGCTGCCACGCATGAACCTTCTCTCGATGGAGGAGAAGCGTGTCCATAAGCCGGCGCTCCCCGGTTCCGGCCTCCCGCAAGCTCCTTCGCCGACCGGAATGCAGGAGTCGCTGCTTCGAGAGATCGGAGAAACCCTACGGCTGGGCTCAGATCAGTCGGAGCTACGGGCACTGCTCGTGTGGCCGGTTACCTTGGCAAACGCCTGGTCGAAAATCAAAGATCAGCTGTGCCGGCACCTTGACCATGCCCTCGGTCTTGGGCGGCAAGCGGAGTCGGCGGTCGAAGCACTGCCATATCGCCTTGAGATCAGCTCGACGGCTTGTCGCCAGTCCGGCCTCACCGAAGATCAGATCGACGTCATAAAGTGGACCATCAACGGCGCCTTTGACTCTGCTCCTCGCGTTCTCCTGACGCTGGCGGCCCTGCAAGTCTCGACGGCTCTCTCCGAAGTGTCTGTGCCGGCAGCATCGTAGTCAGGCTCCCGCATGCCGCCTCGGCAGCTCAGGGTCAGAATTCCGCTTGTGTACGACTGAGCTCGTTGCCGACTTAGCGGCTCCGGCCGCCGGCTCGATGGAGCCAACCATGGGCCGTCGACCTCCGCCCTTGATCGGGTTCCGAGGTATCCCGCCCCATCAGTGCCGGGCCCAAATCAAGACTCCGCCCGTCGGCACCGGAGGCCTTCCCATCACGTGCGTCAGGAGGTCAATCAACCGGCTCGCGCGCGTCGCGGGAGGTCCCGCGATGACGGTGGTCACACGATCGCGGCGGATATCTCTGCGGAGGAGGTCCAGCATTCCAGGTCTTGCCGGTGGCGCACGATCTACCGCGTCCATGAGATCTGTGAACAGGACATTACTCGGCGCGCGGGTACCGCGGCACGAGTTGGTCGCCGAGCAGTGGACCGTACCCCGACCATTGCTACTGGGGAGCAGCACCCGGCCGGTCAAGGTGCGAAATCGCAGGCCGGCCTCCGCCTGCCACACCATTACCACGCTGTCGGGCTGCAGCGGCAGCACCAGCGCCACCGACCCCGGGGGCACGATGCGTACCCTATGACTCAAGAAGAAGGACGGAACCGAAGCTCTCATCGCAGTCATCGGAACCGGGAGCAGGGTGACGGCCACAAGGACCAAGGCAAAGATGCCCGCGAATCTCGTCGGCAGCGAGGGGTGCCGCAAGATGGCGTCGATGCCCGACACGATTACCAATGCGAGGCAGAAGTACACCAGGACCATCAGCCGTCCAGGCAGGACACTTTCGAGCAGTGGCAGCTCTTGGATGGCCAGCCACGGTAACGGCACCCAGATGCTCTGACCGGCTACGTGGAGCCAGGGCCCCAATGCCAGGACCAAAAGGATCAGGCCTGTGATGGAGGCCCAACGTACCGCGGGCCTCCGCCACCCGATCGCGGCGAACACGCCTACGAGCAGTAGGAGGGGCAGACCAAGGTAGCCCGAGCTCTCCACGGCGTTTCCGGTGAATTGACGGTAGATGTGGACGAGTGAGGCATCGTTCAGACGCTGATAGGGGCCAGGTATGACGAGTCCCGCCAGATCCTGAACGTAGACGTTGTGGGGCTGAATAGGTCCCATTAGCTTGCCGGGCCCGAAAAGCAGCACGGCCAGCGGAACGGTGCTCAGAGCCACAAACACCGCGGAAGCAGCTGCGAGGCCCCAGCCCAAGCGCATCGCCTGCCGACGGAGATCAGGTACCGGCATCAGTCTCAGCGCGACCACGCCGGCCAGCACTCCAATCGCCGTGATCGCCAGCATCTCAGTCCCCGTCAGCAGCTGCGCGGCTGCCGCAATGCCAAGGACCGCCCCGGCGGCTGTGCGACCTCGGTAGGTCCGCACGCGGGCCATCCCAAGGGTGAGAAGCAGCGCCAGCGGGGGAAAGGCGGCGATTGCGATCTGAGCGTGAACGGTGTCCTGCGCGACAAGGGCGGGACTGAACCCATAGAGAAGGCCACCGATCCAGGCCGCGATATTCGAGCCAAAACGCCTGAGTGCCAGGAACGCGCAGAGGGCGTCGACAACCAGCGCCAGCATCATCAACAGGTTGTGAGATTCCAGCGGCCCCAGCGCCGCTGTCACGGGCCACAGGATGAAAGCCGGAAGCAGTATCGAGGTATTCCACATCAGGTTGGCCACGTGCGGATACCCGACGAAGCTTGTCAGCAGTGGGTTCTGGCCGTGCGACAAAGCGAAAGGAGTCCATGCCATGTACCAGACGAACATCTGCGGATCGCGGCCGTAGCCGGCGATGACGCGAGTGGATGCCGACCAGACCGGGAGATACAGTAGCATGGCCGGCACGAGATATAAGGCGGCCGCGACCACTGCCGAGCGAATAGACCCGGCGCTTCGCCCGGTACGAAGAGCGTCCGAGTGCGAGAAGTCAGGAGCGCCGTCGGTAGAACCTTGCGAGTCGTATGCGAGATCAGGCGGTGAAGTCGATGTCATTCACGTACGGTATCGGCTCAGTATGGCCGTTTACCACGAACCTCGCCTCGTTTTGTTCAAGCCTAGCGTCGCCCACCAGATGGCGCGCGTTTCAATCTCCCAGAGCCTGCCTATGCCCATGGGTACTATCAGATGCGATGCCACCTCGAGCCTCCTGACGGACGAGTCCTCGGCGAGAGAAGCGAGCCGGATGTTCTCAGTGATCCGCTGCAGCGCGACACTCGGATGCCGCCTGAACGGGTCTCAAGATCACTGCCCAACGGTCGACATCTGGACTCCCGAGGAAGCCCCTGACGCCGGAGAGTTCCGCGCCTACTCCATTCGCGGACCATTCAGCCACCTTTCCACTCTTCACACTTCGAACGTAGCCACGCTTCCGAACGGCGCGTGCTTCGCTGACCATTCACTGTCACGCCAGGTGAACGTCTCCGTAACATTGTCCTAGGCGAGAGGTGAGCAGAGGTCCCGATTGATCGTCATCCGGATCGTCGTGTTTTGTCTTGGCGGCGTCCTGGCGCTGAACGCGCTCTTCTCCGCCATCCGGGCCTTTGTAGTCCCACGAGGAGCAACCGACCGGCTGGTCAGGATTGTCTTCGTGGTCATGCGCTACGCATTTGCCCTCGTCCTATGGCGTCGGAGCAAGAAGACTCGGGAACGAGCTCTCGCGTATCTCGCTCCGATAACTCTACTGACCCTTCCCGTTGTCTGGCTGGCAAGCCTTCTGCTTGGGTATACCGGCATCTATTGGGCACTGGGCAGGGCATCCTGGAACGACGCCTTCGACACCAGCCGGCTGTCGCTGCTCTCGCTCAGCTCCAATGTCGGTGCACTCACCGCAGGACCAGTCTTCGCCTTCTCAGAAACCGCCTTCAGTGTGTTGCTGGCAGCCATCCTGGTTGCCTACCTGCCGACCATGTACAGCGCCTTCTCTCAACGTGAAGCGGCGGTAACAGGTTTGGAAACTCGTGCCGGCTCGCCTCCCACACCTCTGAAGATGATCGTCAGGTACTACACGATCCGCGGGATGGACGAGATCAGCGAGATATGGGAGGAGTGGCAGGCGTGGTTTGAGGTGGTTGAGGAGACTCATACCGCTCTCCAGCCTCTAGTGCTCTACCGGTCGCCGCAGCCCAATCGTTCCTGGATAACTGCCGCCGGATCTGTGCTGGATTCGGCTGCCATTGTGGCCTCGACTCTCGACAGACCTCGCGACCCCCGAGCCGAGCTCTGCATACGCGCGGGCTACATCTGCCTGCAGCGGATCGCCAGCGTCTTCGACATCCCCTATGATCCCGATCCGTCACCGTCCGATCCCATCTCCGTCTCGAGAGCTGAGTACGACGCCGTATACGAAGCTCTGGCGGCCAGCGGCGTCCCCCTCAGGCCCGATCGTGACCACGCCTGGCGGGACTTCGCCGGCTGGCGCGTGAACTACGACATCCCCTTGGTTGCCCTTACGGTGCTGGTCATGGCACCCCCTGCTCCCTGGTCGTCCGATCGAGTTGCATACGATCCGTCGCGTCTGCGTCGAGCTCGGAGCGCGGCGATCGAGGTGGCAACGGAGATGCTCAATCGACGGTTGGCGACCGAATCCCAACACGGGCCCGGCTGACGAGCCACGCCTCCACGGGCAGTAGCAGGGCCGGGAATCCTTGCAATCCGGGCAGACCGCACTGGTCATATCGACGTCGAGCGACTCTTCGACATCCAGCCGGAGTTGCTTGTGGACGGATCCTTGGACGGACCTGTCTGCCCCAGGCGGCAGGGGCGGTGGTTGGTGGTATCAGAGGTAGTGCAATTCTTAAGCCCCGGCAGCCACAGAGGTGCATTGGCACGGATAAGTCCGACTGCGTGCCGCCGTTCTGTGCGTTACGCCTGGAAGTTCGCTCTCTCAAGTAAGTAGTCCCCGACCGGGCTGCGCCGCGTGGGGAGCGGCCTGGTGGGGACCTAGCGTGGTGACGAATCGAATGAGCGATCGAGTTCCTTTAGGAAGATCGCCCTATCCGACGAAGTGCAGATAGAGGTCCTGATCGGACCAACCAGAGGTGGAAGCCATCTCCGACTTCGTTCCCGACTTGTATACGACTACACCCGTGGTGCTCACCGCGACTCCGCTCCTCGTAGTCTGGACGTCCGTGGCACTATCGTAAGTTCCCAATGTGTCGTCGGCATACGCCACGACCTTCTCCCGTCTGAGAAAGCCCTGGGTGTATTGGATTCTGGAGATCTTGACGCCGGTAGGAATGTGTACTGTGTATGTCACCAGCCGGACACCTGACTCCGCCGTGTTGACTGTTGCCGAGAGATCCAGCATGTTTCCGTTGGAGAGGAAGATGACGGGGTCGGACCGGCATCCGGAAAGGTGGCTCGATTTGGTGGCGAAAGTGGTTGAGGCGCCAAGGGGAATCAGCAGCAGCCCCGCGGCCACGATTCCCGAGAACGCCACCAGGCGGCTTGACTTCAGTCTGCGAAAGATGTTCATGATGTCCTCGTTCAAGGTTTTAATCGGGGTGGCCCATTCGGGTCACATTCGGCTTAACCAATTGGGGGAGGAAGGTCCGTTGCGTATAGGTTGCACTGGTTACACTTCCGCAACCAGGTCGCACTCAACTGGCTGGTCGCCGCCCCGGTCGTCGCGGTTCTCCCGATTCCGCTGGCAAGGGTTGCGGGGTTGCGCTTCTGCCGCATGCCGCCCTTATCCTGCCCTCTGCTATAGGAGGTCCACCGGATCCACGTCGACAAAGACATCATCCGGCACAGCCCCAAGCAGCCGCTCCGGCCGGCTCCCCCTCAGCAGGAGGTGCCACTG
Organism: Chloroflexota bacterium; assembly: GCA_035653255.1. Classification (GTDB taxonomy): domain Bacteria; phylum Chloroflexota; class UBA5177; order UBA5177; family JAJPKF01; genus DASRCF01. Next base: position 5,619 of record DASRCF010000006.1, on the reverse strand, counting down.
ATACACAGTATTCACCCGAGCGGTGAAGGCCGGTGCGGGGCCGATGACTTCCAGATCCGCGACCCCGAGCCTCTCCGCTTCCTCCTGCAACAGCTCCCTGAGGGCCCAGGCGCGGCGCTCGACCCACTTGGCATTCTCCGACCGGAGCAGGAACCGGATCAGGCGTGCGAAGGGAGGGTATCCCGAGGCCAGACGGAAGGTCATCTCTTGCTTGTAGAAGCCCCAGTAATCGTGGAGCTTCGCCGCCTGGATGGCATAGTGGTCGGCGGCGTAGGTCTGCACGACGACGCGACTATCGAGCTCAGCCCGTCCAGCACGCCCGGCGACCTGCGTGAGCAGTTGAAAGGTGCGCTCCGCAGCACGGAAGTCAGGCAGGTGCAGACCGACGTCCGCGAGGATCGCACCCACCAGAGTGACCAACGGAAAGTCGAGGCCCTTGGCAACCAGCTGAGTACCCACAAGCACATCGGCCTCATGATTGGCGAAGGCCATAGCGAGCCGCTCGTGAGCGTCACGCTTGCCGGCCGTATCGCGATCCCAACGCAGGACTCTAGCTCTGGGAAACTTGCGCTCGACCTCCTCGACCACACGCTGGGTTCCGGCGCCCAGGTAGCGGATGTTTGGTCCGCAGCAACAAGGACATCTCCCGGGGACTCTGGAACGACGATTGCAACGGTGGCAGATGAGCGCCTCGCGGGACGAGTGGTAGGTCATAGGGGTATCGCACCGCGAACACTGAACGACGAAGCCACAGCTGCGGCAGATAACCGCGGCGGCTGCGCCTCGGCGGTTGAGGAACAGGATTGCCTGGTGGCCGTGGTCGAGCGTCTGCTCAAGCTCCGTTAAGAGCCGGCGGCTGAAGATCTCGCGGTGACCGGCCTTCAGCTCCCGTCTTAGGTCGACGACTTCTACCGAAGGCATGGGACGGCTCACCGGCTCGTGCCCATTTGTCGGTGAGCGAACGTTGTTCGCGGCCCACACCGGTCGGCGAGAAAGCTCCAGCAGGACGATATTTTCCTTACGAGCTCGATAGTAGGTGCCTACATCCGGGGTTGCGCTTCCGAGTACTGTGGGGATCCCCAGCAGGCGGCCGAGATGCTCGGCGGCATCGCGTGCATGGTAGCGCGGCGATTCGTTCTGCTTGTAGGAGGCATCATGCTCCTCATCCAAGACGATCACACCAAGGTTTGGGATCGGAGCAAAGATGGCTGATCGAGGACCTACAACGATGCGTGCCTGACCCTCACGAACCCGCTTCCACTCACGCAGTCGGTGAGAACCCAGCTGGCCGCTGTGAAGCACGGCAACCTGGCCAGGAAACCGAGCTGAGAACCGGCCGACCGCCTGAGGGGTCAAACTGATCTCCGGAACCATGACAACCGCACTCCGGCCACGGTGCAGCATCTCGGCGATCACCTGCATGTAGACCTCGGTTTTCCCGCTTCCCGTCACTCCATGGAGCAGGAAGAGACAAGCACCGGTCGAATCAACGATTGTCCGCACCGCATTGCTTTGCTCTTGAGACAGGATGGGAGCGGCCGAGGGATCCGCAATTGGGTGAGTGCCATTGTCGTTCTGTAAGAGGACACGTTGAACCATGCCGACGCCTTCCAGCTCGTTCAACGCCGTCCGCCAGGTGGGCCTCTCCAGAAGGTCGCTTTGAGGAGCGTCTCCTCCGGAGAGTGTCAGGCGTTCAAGAATTTGCCGCTTGACCCGCTTGCGACCAAGCTTGTCAGGCTGCGTGACCGCTTCGCGCCCCGCCGCCGTCAGAACAACAAGAACGTCCTCATCAGGCCGGCTGGAGCGGCGATCCTTCTTGGCCTGTGGAGGCAGCATAGCTCCCAGGGTATCGGAAAGGGGAGCGACATAGGTCTCGCTCATCCATCTGGAGAGCTCCAGCTGATGAGGCAGAAGCACAGTCTCGAGGGCGAGCAGCTTGAGTAGTGGCCTGAGCCCCCGGCGTTTCTCGTCGCCGCCGATCCGCGTCACCACGCCCGGGACCTTTGTCTTTACAAAGGGGACCTGAACCAGGTGTCCGGGCTTGAGCTCGGTTTCGAGCCCGTCAGGAACGCGGTATGTATACTCGGTCCCGCCGGTTCCCAGATGTGCAAGTGGTACGACGCCGACGGTCCGAATCACATCGGCGCGACACTTACCCCCACTTCTTCAGGGCTGTCCAACTGCTCCACGACGATGTCCATCGCTCGGGAACTCAAGCTATATGCCTTGGCAGCTTCGATGAAGTTGCAGAAGAGTGGATGCGGCCGGTCGAGGCGGGACTTGAACTCGGGATGGAATTGTGTTCCCACAAACCAGGGATGACCGACCACCTCCACGATCTCGACCAGGCGACCGTCGGGTGAAAGCCCACTGAGGATGAGCCCTGCTGCCGAGAGGGCTTCTCGGTATTCGTTGTTGAATTCGTAGCGGTGGCGATGGCGCTCGTAGATGACGGGTTGCCCGTAAGCCTGGGCAGTCAGAGTATCGGCCACTAGCCGGCAAGGCCAGACCCCGAGTCGCATGGTGCCGCCCTTGTCAGCCACATCTCGCTGGTCGGGCATGATGTCGATGACCGGATATTTCGTATCCTCGTCGAACTCGGTACTGTTCGGCAGGGTCGATTGAAGCACGTGTCGTGCGAACTCGATCACCGCGACCTGCATTCCGAGACAGAGCCCCAGGTAAGGCACGCCGTTTTCGCGGGCAAAGCGTGCTGCCCGAATCTTTCCTTCGATCCCACGGGGCCCGAATCCTGGGCCCACGAGGATGCCGCTGACGTCACGAAGCGCCTCTAGACTGGAGTCATGCTCCAGATCCTCGGAGTCGACCCAGCGCACGTCAATCTCGAGGGTCTCGTGGAGACCTGCGTGCTTCAACGCTTCGACAATGCTCATGTAGGCGTCCGGAGATTTGACATACTTTCCGACGATGGCGATGGGCAGCACAGGCTTGGGTTGCTTGATCTGCTGGACCAGTGACTGCCAGGCGATGAGGTCGGGTGGACCCGCCTCAAGACCCAGCTCGTTGACGATCAACCGGCCCAGTCCCGCGCGTTCCAGAACCAGCGGAACCTCGTAGATCGTCTGACAGGTGGGCAGGGCAATCACGGCTTCCTCGCGCACATCGCCGAACAGCGCTACCTTCTCCTGCAGCTCAGGCGTCACGTCCGAATCGGCCCGGCATATGAGGATGTCGGGCTGAATGCCGATGCGTCGCAGCTCATTGACGCTGTGCTGCGTCGGCTTGGTCTTCAACTCGTCGGTGGCTCCGATATGGGGGAGCAGGGTGACGTGGATGTATAGGACGTTGTTCCGGCCCACGTCCTTGCGCATCTGACGGATCGCTTCGAGGAACGGCAATCCCTCGATGTCGCCGACTGTGCCTCCCACCTCGACGATCACCACTTGGGCCTTGCTCTGCTTTGCGACCCGAGTGATCCGTTCCTTCATCTCATCGGTTATATGAGGGATGACCTGAATGGTGCCGCCGAGGTACTCGCCTCGGCGTTCCTTCGAGATGACAGACGCGTAAATCTGACCGGTGGTCACGTTGCTGTTGCGGGTCAGATTTTCGTCGATAAAACGCTCGTAGTGTCCCAGATCCAAATCGGTCTCGGCGCCGTCTTCGGTGACGAATACCTCACCGTGCTGATTGGGCGCCATGGTCCCGGGATCAACGTTGATGTAGGGATCAAGCTTTTGTATGGATACCTCGATGCCCCGGCTCTTCAGCACGCGGCCGACGGAGGCGGCCGTGATGCCCTTTCCCAGTGAGCTGACGACGCCGCCCGTCACGAATATGTACTTCGTCTCCATGCCCTAGCTTCTCCTACGCCTTCCGGGCTTCTATAACCACCACCTGTATCTCGGTCCCAGCCGACGCCTTGTTGAGCGAGAGCTTTGGCGCCGGCTCCCATTCCTTCACACCCATCTCCCGGACGAACCGATCGACCGGCTCCAGCTCCCATGACTTGGTCTTGGCCATCTGATAGTGCATGGGGATCACCACCGTCGGCTCGAGCTGGCTCACGACCTCAGCCGCCACGTTGGGGCCGATCGTCGAACCCCCGCCCACAGGGACCATGAGCACGTTGATGCTGCCCAGGGCCTCAATCTGCTCATCCGTCAACTTGTCTTTGAGGTCGCCCAAGTGGCACACTCGCAGCTCGTCGATATCGATGACATAAGCCGTATTGAGCGGCAGAGGATCGGCATGCTGGCGGTGGCCGTTGTGGTACGTCTCCACGCCACTGATGAGGACGTCGGCGATTTCGTACTCGCCTGGCCCACTCACCACCCGGTGCTCACCGCCTACAGCTTCGACGTGGGCATGATGGGGGTGAGGGTGACTGACGGTGACAATCGAGGCCGAGGGACGCCCCATATTGATTCCGAAGCTGGGGGCAAATGGATCGGTCACGATGGTGGCTTCACGTCCGCGAATCCGGAAGGATGCGTGCCCGAAGTAGGTGATGTCCATCCCATCTCCTTGGGACATGCGGTCTCCGCGCGCCTATCCAGTCTAGCCCACCACGGGCATATGTTCTACTTCGGGGCACACACGCCATGGCATGCCTCGAGCCGCTGGGGGAGGGCTTGTAGAGAGGCGGGCTAGCGGGGACTAGCGGATCGAGAGGCTGAGCTGCTGTGCCCGTGGCCCGTCGATGCGTGCCGTAGTGACTGGTTCCAGGGCAGCGGCTTCGGCCTCCATCTCCAAGCGCGCGACCGCCCAGTCAGACGCTTCGCGGTCCAGCTCGGCCTGAAGCGTTTTCAATCCCCGCCGGCGGCCCGGTCTGATCCGTGACTTGAGCCACTGTTGCTGTTTGCGCTCATCTAGATGCCCCAGCTCGATATGTGCCAGGCAGCAGTAAAGGCAGTAGAGCGTGTACTGGTTGCGCTCGACCGTCCGAGGCCGGCAGCGAATAGCATCGGCGTTGATCTGCACTTCATAGGTGCCGTCCTCCAGGGTGCGCATCCCGATGGGCCGGCCTTGGTGTCGCTTGCTTTCCTCTTGTGTCGGCGCTCGCCAAATGAGGACCTTGGAGACGCCGTAGTGCTCGCGTATCTCCTCCCATTCGGTGGCAGATAGCGTGCTCAACGTTTTCAACTGTTGCCTTCCCGTCCCCTGCGGCGCCACCCATCAGGGTCTTCCGAGGTTACTTCCCACTCGCCGGGCTGGCTGGTCCATGATGAATCTACGTGGTGAGCCGCCACATAGCCAGTAAGTACCTGACAGTTCAAGGCAAACGCCTGATGGCACGGCCCAAAAGTACTAGCCACAAGGCATCAGCTTGCACTCATACTGAGGCCTAGACGCAATATGTCAGGCCCAAGCGATGTGGCCCGGCTGAGAGAGGCGCATGCCCGATCAAAACATCCTCGTCATAGATGACAGCTGCCTCGTAAACGATGTCGTCCGCGACGTACTCCTGGCGGCTGGCTATGGCGTTCACCAGGCACTGAATGGTGAAGACGCGCTGTCGGTGTTGGCCGCGAACTCCTTCGACCTGCTGCTCATCGACGTGGAAATGCCGAAGATGGACGGATACACGCTGCTGAGCCGCATCCGCACGATGCCCCGATGGGCCACCACCCCCGTCCTCATGCTCAGGACACGTGA
>DASRCF010000005.1:0-5829 GCA_035653255.1 Chloroflexota bacterium | reverse complement strand
CACGGCAAGTGGCAGAAGCACCACCCCTCGAATGGCCAGCAGCATGCCACGGCTACTGTTCAAGGTCTTCACGTCCGCGCACAACCCTCGATGACAGGCCAGATCATCGGCCGCCTGAACTATGGACAGCGAGTCCGCGTTCTACAAAAGAAGCCTGGGTGGTACAAGGTCAAGACGAACAGTCTCAAGGGGTGGTCGTCGGCCCAGTTCCTCAAGCTCGATCATGCCAACGCCAATAAGGCCAATCGGCATCACAATCACGGCAAGGGCTCAACCACATCCGACCCAAAGGGGACAGTAACGGTGACGGCGCATCTCAGGTCAGCGCCCAGCTTGCTGGCCCACATCATTCAGTGGGTCAACGCGGGCTCACGAGTTACGATCCTGCACCGTGGCGGTCAGTGGGACCACGTGCGTCTGGGCCGCAAGAAGTCCGGATACGTCTGGTCACAGTTCGTCAGGTGAGCGTCGAACGGCCTCGATCAGGGCGTCACGAGCACGGCCTTCTCCAAGGACCGAGGGACAGATGCTTGCGCATGGAGTTGAAGTTTAGGGCGTTTGCCCGCTGGCAGAACTGTGAGCGTCTGAGGGAATACTCGACCTCGAAGACAGGCTTGCCCGCCTTAACGAAGGGGCGTAGCGCACCGCACTCCTGGTACTGAAAACACTGCTCGTCCAGGGCGTAGTCAAAGTACGGGAGGAGTTTCGCGACCTGCCCGGTGTCGTTCTTGAGTGCCACCGAGAGGCCGGCGTCGTGGGCCAGATTCGCCAGGAAGATATCGTAGCGTAACTGCTCTCGCCCAGTCAGCGGAAAGCCGGTCTGGTTCTGATAGCCGTCGACATTGTCGAATTCGACGCCGTCGAAGCCCTTTTGCCGGCATGCTGTTACTCGGGCTGAAATGAGTGGCCGGAGGGTTCGGATCCGGCGCACGTCCAGCCACCACTCTCCCTGCCATCCCTGCACCGGTCTACCGATCACCGACTTTGGGAACCGCGGGGCGTCGGGTCTCCAGTTTTCCCAGGTTCCCGCGTCGATGTAGCAGATGACCCTGCGGCCGAGACGGTGCAGGGCTCTGACTTGCGTCTTGGAGGTTCCAAACATGTCGACGTCGTACACCGAGGCATGAATAGAGGTGTCAAGTTTGCCACTGAGCTGCCACTGCCATTCCAGGCGCAGGGGCGGCTTCCAACATGAACCGCAAATTACCGGAGCCGGCAGACCCTTGGACGCGGCGGCAGTAGAGCCACGGCTGCCGAGCTGAACGACGGCGAAGGCCGCGCCAATCACGAGGAGAAGGCCCAAGGCCGCGACCGCAGCTCTCTTGATGGCGCGCCTCCTGCTACTGACCACTGTCCGATGATAGGCCTCTGTTCGGCAGTGTCGTATAAAGAGGAACGAGCGATCCGGCTCGAATTATGGAGTCTGTGACCGCTACTCCGCGGATGCATTGGAGGCAAGGAATGGCTCGAGACGTGGTCTCGCGCACAGAGGTAGATCCGGCCACAACCTGGGACGTCGAAAGCGTATTTCCCAACGACGAAGCGTGGGAGCAGGGAATCACCGAGGTGAATAAGCGGCTCAATGAAGTGAGCCGGTTCCGCGGTCGCCTCAAGGAGGGTCCAGAGGTCACTGCCGAGGCGTTGCAGGCCATGGAGGCTCTACTGGACATTACCGGCAAGGTCTTTGTGTACGCCAGCATGCAGCACGAGGTCGACACTACGGATCAGAGCGCGAGCGCCAAATATGATCGCATGACCGGACTGCTCTCGCAGGCCTTTGCCGCCACGGCCTTCATCGAGCCCGAGCTCTTGGATATCGGTTCAGAGACTCTTAGCACCTGGATCGCTGAGGATCCGCGCCTCGAGGTGTACCGGCATTTCTTCGATCAGCTCGAACAGCGCCGGCCACACGTCCGCTCGGCTGAGGTTGAGCAGGTGCTCGGATGGGTGATGTCGCCGTTTTTTACGGCGCAGTCAACCCATGGAGTGCTTGCAGACGCCGATCTCACCTTCGCGCCGGCGAGCAGCTCTGGAGGCGAAGAGATCGCAGTGAACCAGGGGAACATCGACGCGCTCCTCACGGACTCGGATCGAGAGGTTCGCCGCACGGCCTGGGAAAGCTATGCCGATGCCCACCTGGCCTTCAAGAACACCATGGCCAGCTGCCTCTCGGCCGGGATCAAGCAGGATGTCTTTAATGCCCGGGTTCGCGGCTACTCCTCGAGCCTCGAGGCCTCGCTGCAGCCCAACCACGTTCCGACGGAAGTCTTCTATCAGCTCATCGAAACCTTCAAACGCCACCTACCCACGTGGCACCGCTACTGGCGCCTGCGGCGAGAGAGCCTGGGTTATGACCGGTTCCACGTCTACGACGTCAAGGCTCCGATGATCGTCAACCCGCCAGAGGTCTCCCTGGATGAGTCGATCACATGGATCGTCGAGGGAATGAAGCCCCTGGGCGAGGAGTACGTCCAGGTGCTTGAGAATGGCGTCCGGCGGCAGCGTTGGGTGGACGTCTATCCCAACATTGGCAAGCGGGCGGGAGCCTTTTCGTCGGGTTGGCGTGGCACTCATCCCTTCATCCTGATGAGCTTCACGGACGACATTTTCAGCATGAGCACACTGGCCCACGAGCTGGGCCACTCGCTGCATTCGTACTACACCTGGGCCAGCCAGCCGCAAATCTATTCGCGGTACTCGATGTTCGTGGCCGAGGTGGCTTCCAACTTCAACCAGGCCATGGTCCGCGACTACCTGTTTGAGACCAAAGCCGACAAGGACTTCCAACTGGCCCTGATCGACGAAGCCATGTCGAATTTCCACCGCTATTTCTTCATCATGCCGACGCTGGCAAGGTTTGAGTTGGAGATCCACGAGCGGACCGAGCGGGACGAGCCCTTAACAGCCCAGATCATGAACGAGCTGATGGCAGATTTGTTCCGCGAAGGATACGGTGATGAGGTGGTGATGGATGCCGACAGGGTAGGCATCACCTGGGCTCAGTTCCCGACCCACCTCTATGCCAATTTTTACGTCTTCCAGTACGCCACAGGCATTTCGGCCGCCCATGCACTGTGCAAGCGGATCAAGCAGGGAGGCCCTGACGCCGCTCAGGACTACCTCTCGTTCCTGGCTGCAGGCGACTCAATGTATCCACTCGATGCCCTCAAACTGGCGGGAGTGGACATGACGACGCCTCAGCCCGTGGAAGAAGCTTTCTCATACCTCGGCCAGATGGTTGATCGCTTGGAGCAGCTCCTCCCGAGACAGGCCGCCGTGTCGTAGCCGGGCGGTATAGCCCGGCGTTCCGGGCACCTCTAACGACAGGGAATCGGCTGCACGGAACGATTGGAAACCCTGGGCGGGTCTCTAGTACCCGGTTCCTGCCGGCTGCACCGCGGTCGGAATGGTGACTGTGAGGTAGGTCAAGCTCACATGGGCTTTTGGCATGTCCTGCACGCTACCGCTGATGGTGGAAACGGGAGCGAGGACGACGGGAAGATCGGGGAAAAGCGGCCTTCCCTTCTCGCCGACCAGCCGTCGCACGGCCGTGGAAATCAGGGTCCGAGCCGTGCGTACATGCAGCTCCCACATTAGGCTCAGAGGCGACGTGCTCACGGCTCCCGGTCGAGGCAGCTGATTGATGGCCGGCGGAGCAGACGACGGCGAAGTCTGCATGAGATCGATGCCACGGAAGACGTCGGAGGATATCAGAGCCCAGTGCGAGCCGACAGCGTAGCCTCCACCCTGGGCGTCGACGCCATAACGAATGGTGCCGTCCAACCCTGAGGTCAGCTCCTTCCTCCCGGCAATCTCTTCGGCTGCCAGTCTCACGATCCTGATGGTTCGTGGATCGCCCGACCGAATGTCCCAGAGCAGTGAGATGGGGGTATCGCGACTCGAGTCCGACGGGGATTGAGCCACAGAGCTGCGGCGGGTCGGCTCGAACACGTCCACCTCCCCGTAGACGGACCGGGTCAGCAACCGCAGCTCCCGCGGTTTGATCCTGAGAGGCAGAAGGTGGCTCTGAACCGACTGGGCCAGCTCACCCTGCATCGATCGCGAGGCAAGAAAGAACGGAGTACCTTTCGGTAGTGCGCGCAGCAGCTCCCCCGGGTCCGCGCGCGGCAGCCTGTCATGCGAGGTAAGCAGTCGAGCACTGGTGAGCTGGAGCTGGCTTGGTTGCTCCGTGGCGACGCCGGCTATGGTTCCCGCGTGGCGGACCTTGCCTAACACCATGGCCGGTATCGGCAGCACGCTGCGAAGCCGAGCCAGGAAGCCGTGCCGGCCGCCGAGTGCCGGCCCGTCGATGTAGTACTCGGCGATGCCGGTACTTGGCAGCTGGGACGTCAGACGCCGATATTCCTGGCTTTGAGCAAGTGAGCCGGCCCGGCTGAGAGAGGCGTCGATCACACGCTCGATGGGCCGTTGCGACAGCGCAACAACGACATATCCCTTTTGAATGGCGACGTAATAGGAAGACGGGACGACGCCTCCCCGACGGTCACACATGGGAACGACTTCGCGGTAGACACGTACCTGTCGATAGCGTGTGGCTTGCTTGGGAACCGAGAATGAAAACCCGCTGACCGCATCAACCAGAGTCATGCGGACGTCAAGTGGAGCGACCAAAACTAGATTGTTGGCGACGACCCGATCCACAGTGCGGCGTTTGTGCCCGGTCCGGTTGGGGCCGCCAGGCAGGACGGCCAGGGCACTTTCGTGTCCCAGATAGGCCAAGCGGTCGCCGGCCGCGCTTACGGTATCGCCGAGGCAGCTTCCATGGCGGCGCGGACTCGTCTGGGGGGAGAACAGGTCAGAGATTCGGTCCCACCCCCTTTGTCGTGAAAACGCACGTCCGATGGCGGTTAGGTCTCCACGAGCCGTTCCGGTGGGATTGAGGTCGACCGCGACGTAAGCGACGGTGGTTCGCGGCAGCATTTGCGCTAAAGAGACCTGGGCGCTCAACGCCACGGCCGGTACAGTCAGCGCCGCCGTCACACCGGTCACGAGAACAAAGGCAACGATGATGGCTACACCGGTTAGGACGACGGCGGGCGGCCTGGCGCGGCCCATTCCTCCACGAGATGAGCCTGACACTACGTGCCACTCACGTGGAGCGTGGCAGCTCGCGACAGGTGGAGGTGGCAGCCTCGATCGGCTTTGTTATAGGCCCCCATCGCCCCACGACAGGCTGCCCTGGCAACCCATAGCACTCTTCGCACGAGACGACGCGCCTCCTCTCCGGGTGCCCGGTAAGGGCATGCCACCAACCCCACGCTGTTGTATTTTACAGGCGGGGCCGCCATTGCCCTTATAAATGGCTCGCAAGCTGAAATCGACTGGCATATGTCTTGCGCGAACGTATCGCAGATAACGGACCAGGACGGAGGTTGGAGTGAGCTCGGCACGGCTGCTGGAGAACAAGGTGGCGATCGTCACCGGGGGCGATACCGGTATCGGGAAGGGCATCTGCGGTTGCATGGCGAGGGAAGGCGCCGCTGTCACCATCGACTATCACGGGGATCGTCAGCCGGCGGACGATCTGGTCAAGCAACTGGAGCAGGATGGCGGTAAGGCCCTGGCTGTTTCCGCCGACGTGACCAAGCCGGAAGAGGTGGAAAATCTCATCGAGCAGACGGTGCAGACGTTTGGCCGCCTCGACATTTTGGTGAACAACGCGGGGATGGAGATCAAGCATCCATTCCTGGAGATGCCGCTCGACGTCTGGTACAAGGTGATCGACGTCGACTTGACCGGACCATGGATCTGCGCCCAGAAGGCGGCTCAGCAGATGGTGAAGCAGGGCGCCGGCGGCCGCATCATCAA
>DASRCF010000004.1:0-5283 GCA_035653255.1 Chloroflexota bacterium | reverse complement strand
TGTCGCCGTCGAGCCGGTACAGACGGCGGGCTGTTATCCCGTCAAAGATAAGGCGGTGCTGATGGGCGCGCGAGAGGAGCTGACCCGCGGCTGTCCACGGGAGCACGCATTCGAGAAACTTTCGGCCGTGACGTGTGGCCCCGTACCATTTGCTTCGGTGCGCCGACCGCGGACTGTAGCCGTTGGCGGCCGGCAGGTGGACCATGAGAGCCTGCTTGTTTCCGAGCAGGAACCCGCGGCCCCGAAGCTGGTTGTACTCCAGCTCTATAGGGTCGAGGCCCTCGGACGTTTGCGGCGTCGGAGAAGCTTCGGTGGGATCGAGGGCCGGGAGGTCCCGGAGGTCGAGGGCTTCCAGTTGGGGGTTAATTCCTTCGATTTGTTGGATGGGCGGATCGGATCGACGCTGACGACATCAATCCGTTCTCGCTAAACCCTCTTTCCGTCCTCTTTTCAGATATCCGGCGAACAATACCGCCGCAATACCCCCCAGGGCCTATTCTCGATGATTGGAGCCCGTCAGTTCAACGGCAAAATTCCTCCCGTCTTGGAATCGAAACCCAAAGGGGCAATGACCCAGGGCGGAGGGAAACTCGAAACCCGAAACCCGAAACCCGAAACTCCCCTATGGAATCGCCGGCGCTGCGATGTGTCCCGGTTCCATGCGCACCATCGAGACGAGTCCGCGCGAGAGGAGGAAGCGGGCGTCCCTGGACACGGTCAGCGCCGCATCATCATCGTACTGACGCAGCATGGCCGTGAATTGGTCGAGGAGGTCGATGGTCTTGTTGAGGAGGCTTACGACGTCTCCCTCGCCCAGCTCGACCTGGCCGACGATGCTTTCCACGGACTCGCCCCTGCACCACGCCAACCCGATACCCCAGAACCACTGGCTCGGTCCCTGCGCAAGCCGGATACCTTCGGCATCCTCCAGGCCTCCGACATAGGCGGAGACCGACACCGCGGTTTGACGGAGAAAGCGCAGCTTGGGAGGAAGAGAGAAGCTGTTGTAGCGCCGGCGGTCGAGATCGGAGGCGAACCAGCTGAGGGTCTCAGCCAGCTCCGCGGGCGCGAGGTCGGACAGCTGGCCGGCGTGATACAGCTCCGAAACCACGATGCCGCTCGGAGCCATAATCTCGCGTAGGCCGGCCGCCTTGGTGGTAAGACCCTCCTCGTCGATATACCCCAGCCGCCGCAGAACGGACGCCACGGCACGGGCAGTCCGCTCGGCGTCACGGTTTCGCTCGCGCTCTGCCTCCTCCACCGTTCGGTATAGTCTGTTGCGCCGTCGAAGAAGGCTTATTCGCTCGGCCGCGGCCGCCTGGAACACGGAGTCGTGAGCCAGCCGGTGCAATGGATGCCGTTCAAGGAGAGAGCGGAGAGCCGTCTCCTGCGCCGTTGGGCGTCTCCCTGCCCGAGGCACTCTGCGGCGCCGATTTGAAACACGCGCTGCCTTTCGGCTCGATTTCTCGGCAGCTGTCAGTCTGCCCTGAATGGTGAGATATTCGTCAAGCTGGGCGTCCCTACCTTCCAGCTCAGGGATTCGAGGCAAGGCCCCGAGCTTATCCTCGACTTCCTGCAGCTCCGCATCCGCTGCTCGAGCCTGCCCATAGCGCTGGAACTGACGCAAGCTCGAACGGACGAGGGCAGCCAGCCGCTCAATCGCCCCCCGCCGGTCGTACATCGCAAGCAGGGTGCTGTATCGAAGCGTGAATGCGCTCAGGACGGGCTCCAGAAGACCCGTGACCTCGGCGTAGTCACGCTCGAAGTCGTGATTGGGTGACGGGATCAGGACTACCGCCCCACGCTCGTCGATTCCGCGCCGACCGGCTCTTCCCGTCAGCTGGCTGAAATCGTTGCTGGTGAGGAGGCCTCCGACCGGCCGTGCCATGCGGCTGATTACAACCGTTCTTGCCGGCATGTTGATACCCACCGCCAGGGTGTCGGTGGCGCTCACGACAGAGAGCAGGCCGCGCAGAAAGAGGTCTTCGACGAGCTCCTTGGCGGGAGGAAGAAGCCCGGCATGATGAAAGCCGATGCCGCGACGTAGCAATCGGCTGAGATTGGAGAGTTGTGGCAGCGCTCGGTCTTCCGGAGGGAGCGACGCCAGCGTCCAGCCGATGGCATTCTCGATCTCGTCGCGGCTGGCTCCGGTCAGCTCCAGAGCCGCCTCCGCACACAGCTCGGCGTCCTCCTCTACTCCACGACGACTGAAGGCGAACCAGATGGCGGGCAGGAGATCTGATCGTCTCAGAGCCTGGACCAGATCGGCGGGTGACACTCGCTGCTGACGCAGCCGGCGCCGGCCCTCGGGCGGGTTCACTTTGCGCACTCTCCTGCCCCGGGCGTCGCGGATGAGCTGCAGCGGGCCTCCCGTGAACACGTAGTGCTCGAGCGGGACCGGGCGCTGGTCGTGCCGCACCAGAGCAATGGGTCGGTGCGTCTGCCCGATCCAGTCCGCGATCTCGGCGGCGTTCGCGATCGTCGCGGAAAGGCACACCAGTCGAATCCGTGCCGGGCAGGTGATGATGGATTCCTCCCAGATGGTGCCACGATCGCGATCGGAGAGGAAATGCACCTCATCGAAGATCACACAGTCGACGGCGTCGAGCACCTCGGGGTCGTCGATCAGCATGTTCCGAAGAACCTCCGTGGTCATGACCACCACATCCGCGTCCCGGTTCTCCGACCGGTCGCCCGTCAGCAGACCCACTCGGTTTGGGAACAGCGACTCGAGATCGCGCCGCTTCTGGTTGGAGAGAGCCTTTATAGGAGTGGTGTACACCGCTCGTCGGCCGGCCTGAAGCGTCCGCCAGATCGCGTACTCTGCCACGATCGTCTTGCCTGAGCTGGTTGGAGCAGCCACCATGACCGACTGGCCTTCGCGGATATGGGCGATGGCCTCCAGCTGAAAGTCATCCAGTGGGAAGCGATAAAGCCGCTGAAAATCCGTTTCCAGATCCGGGTGCGGCCGCGACTGTGACATCATCCGATGCTAACCGCCTGAATCCAGTTCTCAGAATAGTGCCGGCGACGTATTGGCCACAGACGGCGGGAACTCGACTCGGAACCCGAAACTGGAAACGTATCCGGCAGCCAAGGGTTGTGGTGGACGAGCGAAGGCAAGTGTTGTATAACGATGGGTGCGTGGCGAACTCACCCCGCCTCGTCAGGCGACGTCAATCCCTGCCGCGTTCCCAGGAGCCCCCTCGTGAAACCCCTGCCCGCTCGCCTCGTTACGTTTGTCGCCTCGCTGTGCCTGCTGCTGGCCGGCTCGACACTGATCGCCGGATGGTCCCCGGTTCAATCTTCGAAGGCCAGCACCTGCAACCCGTCCATCTGTGGGCCCATCCAGCACATCGTCATCATCGTGCGTGAGAACCACAGCTTCGATAATCTCTTCGGCCGCTTCCCCGGCGCCGTCGGCTCGACCACGGCCATGGTCGGCAGCAACCGTGTGAAGCTCACGAAGACGCCCAACCAGCTGCTTAAGGATCTTGGTCATGGGGGCCAGTCCGCGCTCGTCGCTGTAAATCACGGCAAGATGAATCAGTTCCGTCTCGTGCTCAACGCGATCCAGAACGGTCAGGACGTCGCGGATTCACAGTACCGTAAGAAGCAAATCCCGAATTACTGGGCATATGCGTCCAGGTACACTCTGGCCGACCACTTCTTCTCCACCATCCTGGCGTCCAGCTTCCCCAACCACCTCGTGACCGTGTCCGGTCAGGCAGCCAATACTGTGAACAATCCTCAGGATCTCGGCAATCTCCGGTCGTGGGGTTGCGACGCCAACTCGACCGCCAAGGTCTACTGGTACTACAAGCACAAGAGTGGCTACAAGAAACCCTGCTTCACATTCAAGACCCTCGTCGACGAGGCCAACGCGGCCGGTGTCACGTGGAAGTATTACGCCCCCCAATACGGCAGCTGGGGCTACATCTGGTCGACTCTCGACGAGTTCAAGCAGGTGCGTTATTCGACTCAGTGGAAGACCAACGTCGTCCCATATCAGCAGTTCTTGGTGGATGCCGAGCAGAACCATCTTCCCGCTCTCAGCTGGCTCACCACCGCACTCAAATACAGCGATCATCCGCCGGCGCCGATCTGCGAAAGCGAGAACTGGGTCGTCAACCAGGTCAACGCCGTCACTCGGTCTCCCGCATGGCCGCATACGGTCATCGTGCTGGCGTGGGATGACTTCGGCGGCTTCTATGACAACGTTGCGCCGCCCCACAAGAGTAAGTACCTACTCGGTCCGCGAGTTCCCGCGATCATCATCTCGCCCTTTGCCCGCCCACACTACGTCGATCACATGCAGTTTGACTTTCGCTCGATCGTCAAGTTTGTCGAGACGCAGTACAACTTGCCAAAGGAGGCTAAGTACAACCGTAAGGGCGTCAACAGCATCGGCGCGATGCTCGACATGACGCAGAAGCCGGCACCCGGGCTGATTCTCAAGGACCGGGTCTGCCCACCATCACGACCAATCAAGAAGCCCGGGTCGAGCTAAGAAGAGCCTGAAAGGCTCGCCTCACGTTCCCGTTGGGACATCATGCCGCCGGTCCGGCCGTGCCGGACCGCCGTTATCTCTGCCAGGATCGAGAGGGCCGTCTCCTCAGGAGACTTTCCGCCGAGATCGAGGCCGACCGGTCCATGGATCCGACCGACCGCCTCCGCATCGAAGCCTTGCTCAAGCAGCCGTTCCCGCCGCTGCTGCTGGGTCCGTCTTGACCCAATGGCGCCAATGTACCCCAGCGGTCGTGGAAGGGCCAGGTGCAGCGTAGGCTCATCGAACTTGGGGTCGTGGCTGAGCAGGACGAGGTAGGTTGACTCATCCATGCGCAGCCCCGGCAGAACATCCTGCGGCCAGCCCTTCAGAACTCGATCGGCCTGTGGAAAGCGCTCCGCGGTGGCAAAGGTGGCCCGGGCGTCGGTGACCACCACCGTGTAGCCCAGCTCCTTCGCCAGTCTGGTCAGAGATTGCGCCGTCTGCACTGCTCCAACGATCACGATGGTGGGAGGAATCGGGTACGAGTCGTAGAAGACCTCGAAGACGCCCTCAGGAGTTTCGAGCACGCGCGAGTCGGTCTCGCCTGTGCTGAGGAGCTCGACGGCCTGAGCCGCGGCCGGAGCCTGTAGGCATACGTCGGCGAAGCCACCTTCGACGGATCCGTCGCGGTGGACGATCATCTTGGCGCCCACGTGAGCAGGACCGGAGATGATGGTTGCCAGGCAGACCGCCCGCTCTTCTCTGATGTATCGGCGAAGCCTATCGAACAGAGA
>DASRCF010000003.1:0-5729 GCA_035653255.1 Chloroflexota bacterium | reverse complement strand
TGACTCGCTCGCCGCGAAGGCAGTTCTCTCGGTGGATGAGCACCCGACGCGGCCATGTGTCACGCGCTGGTCCTAGCTGGCGTAGCCGTATCGTCCTAGGGCCAACGGCTGGGTGCCCGAACCACAATTACCCGGAGGCGGGACGCAGGCGGCAACCCGTGGTGGAAGGCGGCGCAAACATTCGGATTTCAGTCGCTCTCTCGACGTACAACGGGGAGAGGTATCTGGGCGCACAGCTCGAGAGCATTGCTGCCCAAAGTCGACTTCCGGACGAGCTCGTCGTCCGCGACGACTGCTCCCTCGACTCGACTGTCGAACGGCTGGTTGCTTTCACGCGGACTGCTCCGTTTGAGGTCAGGTTGCAGGCCGGCCGCGACAATCTCGGAGCGGTGGGAAGTTTCGGGGCGGCCATCAGCGCCTGCCGCGGTGATGTGATTGCTCTTGCCGACCAGGACGATGTCTGGCTGCCCGACAAGCTTGCCCGGCTCGAAGCCACACTTGTGAAAAACAGGGACGTTGGCCTGGTGTTCAGCGACGCCGAGATAGTAGACTCCGAGCTGCGTCCCATGGGTTACACGGCATTCCGCGCCTTTGGGGTCGGCGGGCGCGATCTGCGACGCATCGCCTCTGGTGACGCCTTGTCGGTCTTGATTCGAGGTGGCATCGTCTCCGGTTGCACGCTGGCATTCAGAGCCGCGTACCGAGACCTCGTTCTGCCCTTCCCGAAGGCTGGGTGGTGGATCCATGACGGCTGGATCGCGCTGATGGTGGCGGCGGTGGCGGACGTCGCAGTCGTGCCGGTGCCGCTGGTAAAGTACCGGCGACACCCCTTACAGGAGCTTGGCGCCCCGGAGTCCGGGGTTAGGAACCAGCTGGCGCGGACGCGCCCAGCTGGCAGAGGAGCGTTAATCGACTCCATCATGGCACTTTCTGAGGCCCAGCGCCGGCTCCAGCGGACCGCACCTTTTCGAGTCGACGAGCGCAGCTTGCGACTGATCGACCGGCGGATTCAGCATCTGAACAAGCGGGCGGCGATGCCCGCGCAGCCTCTACACCGCGTCGCTGCGGCGGCGCGATCCCTGGCGTCCGGCGAGTACGTCGATCAACCACGGTGGATAAGGAGCTTTGCGAGGGACATTCTCGGCTGAGGCGAGGCGGAGGCAATCCCCGCTCGAATCGTCCGTTGACGCCGGCTCACGGCTCCCTTCTCTTCTCGCTCGCGCCGATCCTCGTGCCCGCCCCGGATGGACAAGGAGCCAACCGGCCCAGCCACGCGTCTTGCTGAGCCTGAAGCAAGGGAACTGCTTGGCTCTCCGCTAGGCGCCGTGAGCCCGCGCTCCTCGAGAAGCCCTGAACCTTAGAGCCAGTGTGCGCGCAGCCGACCGCCTCCGATTACTTGCGGCGGGTTCTAAGTTCGTCGCCCCGCAGAATTGCCCAGGAGACGGCTGTGAATGGCATTCGCTCCAGATGCAAGCGTTCAAGGTGCAGCACGTCAAGCAGGCCACTTGTTTCCCCTGGCCACTCGCCGACGTTGACCTCGTCGAACGCAAGTACGGCGCCGGCAGGCATCCGGGGTAAGAATAGCTCAAGTGCCTTTGCGGTCGGCTCCCTGAGGTCGAAGTCGATGTACAGCAGCGAGACGACGAGCTGAGGATTCGCGCTGAGGAAGGCGGGACCGGTGTCGAGAAAGTCCCCGGAAACGAGGTGAACCTTGGGGATGTCTCGGAAGGGCCGGTCCACGTCGTAGAGCTCAACGGACTCTCTCATCTCGGACTCACTGGCACCCGAGATGCCCCCAATCCGGGACTCGGCGCTACCAGAGTCGCTGTCCGTCACCGACGGAAACCCAGCGAATGTGTCGAATCCGATGATGCGCCGTCGATGGTTCAGCGGTTCGAACAAGGCGGAGAGCTGAGCAAAGGCGAATAGTCCCGCACCGCGATAGACGCCGCACTCGACGATTGATCCCTGCACATTCAGCACTCGCCTAAACAATTCGTAGCGAACGACAAACCGGGCAAGACTGCTGCGATCCACGTATCGCGGAAATGCAGCCAGCCGTTGGGCGACCGTGCCCGTGCTCGTCTCAAAGTGTTGCTGGGATCGCCGGATCCATTCGCTGTCGAGGCGATCCACATCGCAGTCGCGTCCTGGCACCCGGTCCGTGGACATCACTCTCATCCCTGAAGGGCAACTGGCCCAGCCTTCAGCCTACCAGTTCGACGGCCAATTGTTACGGGGACAAAAGTACCATCTCACCCTGCTCTGTTCGCTCGCACAAGGAGGTTGAGACAACCACGCTTCAGGGAGAGGAGCGCAATGGCGAGTAGTGAACCTGCTCCGTCACTGGTTAGGCCAGCTATCGAGGCCATTCGCTCGCCCTTGCCAAGTAGGGATAGGGCTGACGCGGCAGCTACACCGACCCATGCGCGGGTAATCCAGCTTCCGCGCGTAACCGATCCTCGCGGTAACCTAACGTTCATAGAGGAAGGCGACCACGTCCCATTCGACATACGGCGCGTCTACTACCTCTACGACGTACCCGGTGGAGAGACTCGCGGCGGCCACGCTCATCGAAGGCTGGAGCAGCTCATCATTGCTGCCTCCGGCAGCTTCACCGTCGTTCTCGACGATGGATTCCACCGCCAGAGCGTCTACCTCAACCGTGCGTATTACGGCCTCTATGTGCCTCGGATGGTCTGGAGAGAGATAGAAGATTTCTCATCGGCTTCGATTTGCCTTGTGCTGGCATCCGACCACTACCGTGAGGAAGACTACTTTCGGGATTATACGGAGTTCGTCTCCGCGGCCCGATGCGCGGCGTGAAGGTTCCCTTCCTCGACCTAGATCTCGCCTATCGCGAGCTACAAGGCGAAATCGATGGCTGCCTGCGGAGGGTGGCAGCTTCGGGCACGTACGTTCTCGGTGCCGAGGTCGAGGCGTTTGAGCAGGAGTTCGCGCAGTATGTCGGAGTGAGGCACTGCGTGAGCGTCGGAAACGGCCTCGATGCGCTCCGGCTTTCGCTGGAGGCCTTCGCCGTAGGTCCAGGCGACGAGGTCATCGTGCCCGCCAATACGTACATCGCCACCTGGCTGGCAGTCAGCCAGGTGGGCGCGACGCCCGTTCCGGTCGAGCCGCACCCCACTACCTACAACATCGATCCGAGGCGAATAGAATCGGCTCTCACGGATCGGACGAGGGCGATTATTCCCGTACACCTGTACGGTCAACCTGCCGCCATGCAGGCGATACGTAAGATCGCCAGGGAGCACAACGTCCTGGTGCTCGAAGATGCCGCTCAGGCCCATGGCGCGAACGACAATGGCAGCCACGCTGGCGGCCTTGGCGATGCCGCGGCATGGAGCTTCTACCCCGGCAAGAACCTGGGAGCGCTGGGCGACGGTGGCGCAGTGACGACCAACGATGATTGCCTGGCGGAGCGGGTCAGGACACTCCGAAACTACGGCTCACGCCGCAAGTACGAGCACGAGGCCGCTGGGTGGAACAGCCGGTTAGACGAGATCCAGGCCGCCGTGCTGAGGGTGAAGCTGCGTGTCTTGGACGAATGGAACCGCAGGCGCCAGCGAGTGGCGGCGGCGTATATGGAAGGGTTAGCGGGAGCCGACATCGTACTTCCATCAGTCATGGAGGGAGTGCAGCCGGTTTGGCACCTGTTCGTGGTTCGCGCGGCAGGGCGCGAACGGCTCCGAGCTCGTTTGGAGCAGCACGGCATCTCCACCTCTGTTCACTATCCCTGCCCTCCTCACCTCCAGCCGGCGTACCGAGAGGTAGCTATACCAGCCCGTGGCTTGCCAATCACCGAGTCGATTTGCGGCGAGCTCGTTAGCCTGCCTATGGGTCCGCATCTCAGCGCAGAGCAGGTCGAACACGTCATCCAGAGCACGCTGGCATCTCTGGATTGAAGGCCATCGTTCGGTCAACGGGACTCCTGGGTGCCAGCACCGGGGTTACCGTCGTGTGCGGGCTTGCCTCGGCCAAGCTCTGGGCCATTTGGGTAGGTCCTCATGGCCTCGGGTATATGGCTCTTCTCCAGAGCCTGCTGGGGATCACATCCTTGGTCGTGGGGCTAGGCGTCACGGCGGGTCTGGTGCGCTTTGGGTCGGAGCCGGCTGCGAGGGCGGATGGGGAGGCGCTCGCCGCCCTCCAGCGAGCCGCCTGGCTCCTAACTGCCCTAGCCGCCTGCTTTGCGGTGCTCGTATTGCTTCTGTTCCGGGGTCCGGTGGGGCAGCTCGCGCTTGGAAGGATGGCAAGTAGCACAGCCGTCCCTCTGGTAGCCGTTGCCTGCGTCTTCGGGCTCATATCAGGGGTGCAGACCGGCATTCTCAACGCGCATCACAAGGTCGCGGCACTCGCCAAGTTCGCAGGCTTGGCGGCAATCTTCGGCACACTCGTCGAGGTGCCTTTCATCTACATTTGGAGGAGCTCCGGGGTCCCCTACGCAATCGTGGCCACTTCGGTTGTCACCTGTGGAATCTCGGTGCTTCTCGTCAGGCTGGAGCTTCCCAGGTCGCCGGCCGGCGCGACCTCAGGTGAGGTCAGACGACAGGTCGGTGCGTTGCTACGCTTCGGACTGCCCTACACCGCCAGCATGCTCGTGGGCACGGGTGTGCTCTTCTTGATGCCGGTTCTGGTGTTGCACATCGTCGGTCCACCAAGCGTGGGGTACTACCGGGCAGCAGCCGTCATCGGATCCACGTATATCGGGTTCCTCTTGTCCTCGATGGCCCAAGACTACTTTCCCAGAGTCTCGGCCGCCGCGGGACGGCCACCGGAGTTGGCAAGGCTCGTCAACGATCAACAGAAGCTGGTACTCCTGCTTGGGGTTCCGACCATCCTGGCAGCTCTGGCTCTTGCTCCTGTCGCCGTCCCGATTCTGTACAGTGGTCGTTTTGGGGCGGCAACCGGTGTGCTGGAGTGGCAGGTGGCGGGCGATGTCTTCCGGCTCTCGAGCTGGACACTGAGCTTCGTTGTCCTGGCTCGCTGTGGAAGTAAGACGTTCTTTGCGACGGAGGTGATCGGCGGCGCCTCCATACTCTTCGGCAGCATCATCGGGATGGTTCGCTTCGGCCTCCCGGGTGCCGGTATGGGCTACCTAGTCGGCTACGCCGTCTACTATCTGGCCACGTGGCTGTTCGTGAGGATCAGCGCCAGCGTCCGGCTGGGTCGGAGCAATGCCGTCTTGCTGGCATCCGCCGTTGTAGCCATCGGCGTGGCTCGCGCAGCCTCGCTCATATTAGGACCCGGTATATCTATGATCGTCACCCTCGCCCTGGCCGGCGGCTTCTTCGTTTACAGCGCAACCATCATCTCACCCGGCATGGGCGGGATTTTCACGCGGCTCGCCTCGCCTCGGCGACTTTCAGCAGGCCCGTCCCAATGACTGGTTCTCCTGTCGACGCCAAAATAAGCGTGATCGTACCTGCCTATAATCACGAGCGCTTCATAGTCAGGACACTTGAGAGCCTCACGCTTCAGACACGCCCCGCAGATGAGATTATCGTCGTCAACGACGGCTCGCCAGACGACACGGAGACGGCCGTTGCCCCGTTTCTAAACGATATCGACTATATCCGGCAGCCCAATAGGGGTGTGGCAGCGGCGCTCAATCGAGGATTGGAACGCGCAACCGGGGACTATTTCCTATTCCTGGCCTCCGACGACTATCTGGCTCCTCATGCTCTCGAGGTGCTGGCGACCACACTCGACGG
>DASRCF010000002.1:0-12430 GCA_035653255.1 Chloroflexota bacterium | reverse complement strand
AAACGGAAGAATCCCTGGCTCCGCCGCTCGATCCCCTTGACGATCTCGTATCCGTACTTCTCGCCCCCGCCGAGGATGGACAGGACCAGAGTATCGGCAGCTCCCTTCAGCAGCTCTCGCGAGTATCCACTCATGTGTGCCGGACGCTCCCGCCAAGATTGAGAACACTCGACGCCAGCAGGCCGAAGTCTTGCGGCGGCCAGTAGGCGATCAGGGCTCGCCCGATGATATCGTGCCTGGGCAACAGCCCCCACAAGTGGGAATCGTCGCTGAAGTTCCGGTTGTCCCCCAGCACGAAGTACTCGTTCTTCGGCACCAGAGTGCTGTTGGTGGTCGGTATGGTGGGCATGGTGTAGTTTGGCCGCTGGGCGATGTAGCGCTCGTGAAGCGGCTTCCCATTCCGGTACACGTAACCACCATGGATGCTGATGCGATCGCCGGGCACGCCGATGATCCGCTTGATGAAGTCCTTGAACGGCGGGTAGGGGTATCGGAACACGATGATGTCGCCGTCGTGGGGCTGCTCGAAGCGATACGAGAGTTTGTCGACGAGAATGAACTCATTGTTATGGAGCGTTGGCTGCATGCTGAAGCCGTCCACCCGAAAGTTCTGCACGGCGATGCGGGCCACCAGGAACAGCACCAGCGCGATGAGGGCGACTTCGACCAGCTCCCCCAAAAAGGTCTTCCGAAAGGCCAGCAGCCCCACCGCGTCAGCCCCGCCTTGGGGGACGAGCCGGCGCCGGATGACTCGCGAAGGCACTACCCTCAGACATACCTAGTATTACCACATAGACCCGCGGGACACAGGCCATTGGGCTCGAAGAGGCGTCCGCCCTCTGTTCGCTGGCATGCTCTACGGCATCAGCGAGAGCGGCGCGGTGCGCACCGGCCGGACGACGGCCAAATGCCGGTCTAGGCTCGCGACCGACGTGACTCGATGCCGCTCGGTGAGAGCGATGATCGAGGCATCGGTGACTCCGAGTGGCACGTCAAGGTAGCGTTCGACCAGCTCATGGATCCGTGGCCACTCGGTGTCAGAACGGGACGCGTCAACGATGAGCATTCTCCTCCTGATGCCGTGCCATCGCATCGGGGAGGTACTCCTCGATGCGCTCCGATAGGTCGGAGGCATCGCTCCCGCCAATCCCGAGGAACTTCAGCTCTCGGGCCCCAAGTGAGATGGAAGGTACTGTTCCAGGGCCCGGCGAACGACTGTCCTGAGCACTCCACGCTTCGTGGCCACCTACCCAAGCTGCAGGTCGAGCCCATCAGGCAACAGTACCCTTGTTCTCTTCATATCAGACCCATATCACCTGTGGCCACTGCACATTTGCATTTTTCACTTTTTCAATCTTCCATGTGGAATCTCCGCTCGCCGTATATTCGAGCATGACCCCGGCCTCGGTCCGCGTCGCCTTCTACACCCTCGGCTGCAAGGTCAACCAGGCCGAGACGGATCAGCTGGCATCGCAATTCGCGGCTGTCGGATATACCTGCGTCCCCTTCGAGGCCACGGCCGACGTCTATGTCGTCAACACCTGCACGGTGACGCACGTCGGCGACGCAAAGTCACGGCAGATTCTGAGGCAGGCGCAACGACGAGATTCGAACGCGCTCGTGGTGGCAACCGGGTGCTATGCCTCGATAGCCGGCGACAGCCTTCCCGTCAACGATGTGCTCGTGGTGCGAAACCGAGAGAAGCATGATCTGGTCGAGATCGTGTCTGAGAAGCTTGGAGTCTTCGTGCAGCCAAACATCCTGGACCAGGACAAGTACGTGGCCCAGGGGCTCCTGGCGGTCTCACCGATTCACGTCCACAGCCGCCCCATGGTCAAAGTTCAGGACGGGTGCGACAGCGCTTGCTCTTACTGCATCATTCCTCGCGCCCGAGGCCGCTCACGGAGCGTACCGCCGGAGGGGGTGGTGCGCCAGGTTGAAGATCACTCGAAGCGCGGCCATCCCGAGGTGGTGATCACCGGCGTCGATCTGGGCAGCTACGGCGACAATGAGCCTCAGCACGGAGACCTGGGCTCTCTCCTCGGCCGGCTGCTCGCCGAAACGTCCATCCCTCGGGTCAGGGTCAGCTCGGTCGAGCCTGGTGATTTCGATCCTTCGTGGTTGACGCTCTGGGAGAATCCCCGCCTCTGCCGCCACTTCCACGTGCCCCTTCAGGCCGGCTCGGATGGAGTGCTGAAACGCATGAGGCGGAAGTACGATACCGCCCAGTTCGCCGAAATGCTCTCCAACATCCGACGGCACGTGCCGGGCGTGGCCGTCACAACCGACGTCATCGTCGGGTTTCCCGGGGAGACTGAGGAGGAGTTCGCCGAGGGCCTGGCCTTCATTCGACATTGCCGGTTCGACGGCATGCACGTATTCTCTTACTCACGACGCACCGGAACCGCCGCGGCCCGACTCGAAGGCCAGGTGCCTGAACTGATCAAGAAGGAGCGCAGCCTGCAGCTCAGACGGATCGCCGATGCCGGGCGTCACCGCCACGTCGAGAGATTCCTGGGCTCAGTCCAAGAGGTGGCTTGGGAGGAACAGCGGGAGGATGGCTGGCGGGGCATCACCGACAACAATATCCGGGTCTTCTCGCAGGATCTCGATATCCAAAGCCGCTCGCTCGAGCATCGGCTGCTCCATCATTGCCATCGTGATGGAGCGCTGGCCACCAAGGTAGGTTCGGAGGCGCCGGCTTTGGCTCAGCCTTCTTCGTCTCCTTTGGGCTGAAGATAGCAGTCGGAGCTTGCGGCAGTTGCAGTCACCGGTCGCGCTTATCC
Source organism: Chloroflexota bacterium (assembly GCA_035653255.1). GTDB lineage: Bacteria > Chloroflexota > UBA5177 > UBA5177 > JAJPKF01 > DASRCF01. The sequence continues at coordinate 9,644 of DASRCF010000002.1, read as the reverse complement.
CAAGGGGCCAGGCACTTGCTCATGTCGACACAGGCCTCATGGTGTAGGTGGCGCCGCCCATCACGCCCCATAGTTTCGTAGGTGTAAACGAAAGGAGGCGCATCGACCACACGGTATCCGTGCCGCCGGTAGAGCGCCAGGGCACGAGAGTTCTCAACCTCCACGCTGAGTCCCAGCTCTGTCGCTCCAGCCCATCTTGCCCGCCGTTCAGCCTCCATCAGCATCTTGGAGCCGATGCCCCTGGACTGAAGATCGGGCCGAACCCCGAACTCAGACACGTGTGGCCGGTCCGCAGGGGCGCCAGGCGCCTCCTCTGGGTTTGGTCTATGCCAGCTCAAGAGTAGGTGGCCAACGGGTTCAGAGCCGAGGTGGGCGACCAGATACACGACCTCGCCCCGCTCCTGCTCCTCGAGATGGGTGCCGTGCCTTCCCTCCGGGCCGGTCGGCATACTCGCTTCCAGCCCGTTCACATCCGAGGCCCCAATGGGCCTGATGCTGAGACGGCCGTTCATTGAGCGTGTATACCCTTCCTCTCCATACACCGACTCCATTTTCCCTGTATGATGGCGGCCGGAAGATGAGGCGCCTTGCCTGTGGCCGGTGGGGCTAGAGAGGATTCTGCCGCTGCCGCTTCTCAGCGTCTGACAGGGCGCGGTCGCGAAGCAGACGCAAAGACCAGGCCGGCGACATCATTCATGCCCGCCTCCCGTACCGCCTCGGCGCAGGCATCAAGTGTTGCGCCGGTTGTGCAGACATCGTCGACGAGGATGATCGCGCCGCCGATGCCCGTTCCCCTCCAGGTGAAGGCGCCGGCCACGTTACCTGCCCGAAGCCCGGCGTCCAGCGTGACCTGGTCCGCCGTCTTTCGAGATCGTCGTAACCGGCCACGCACGACCGGCCAGTTGAGAGAGCGGCCGATCTCCTTGGCCAGCAGCTCGGATTGGTTGTAGCCGCGCTGCCTCTTTCGTGAAGGGTGCAGCGGTACGGGAACGAGGACGGCTTGACTATGCTCGGCCATCCTCTCGGCCATCAGAGGGCCCAAAACAGTGGCGATGTCGTAATGCGCCGAGTACTTCAGCTCGTGGATAGCCTGCCGGGCGCTTCCCTCGAATCTGGCAACGCCGCGAAAGACGACGGGCTCCGCGATTGCCGCTCCAGCCGCTCCGCTTCGCCGCTGACGGGCAAGAGTGAGGCAGCCGAGACATAGCTCGCCATGCGCTGACGGGCCTTCACAACGCGGGCAGGCATCGCTCCGCAGCCAGGGAACCCGACCCCAGCAGCGCCGGCATATCCAGGCTCCGGGACGCCGGCAGCCGGCACAGCGCGGCGGGAAGATGAGATCCAAGAGCCGCCGGTCGAGCCGTCGAGACGGGAACGGTGGGGTGAGTCGAGTGGGGCGACTCCCAGCCGGCGGCAGCGCCATGCCGGCCGGAAGGAAGTCCGTATCCCTCCTACGCGGCTCTTCCATCAAGCGGCTTTCCTTCGCCTGTCTTGTGGCCGACGAAGGTCTGTCCTACCCGTCAGCCGGGACAATGCCTACTCGGCAGCCATCTCGGCCAGCACCTGGTCGACCTCGACAGTGTCGCCGACCGAGACGGCAATCGAGGAGATTGTGCCGGCGCGAGGAGCCGCGAGTTCATTCTCCATCTTCATCGCCTCCACCACAAACACCGTCTCTCCGGCATCCACCTCGTCTCCCGGCTGCTTCCGGATGGCAACCACCGTCCCATGCATTCGACTGGTAATCCGATTCGAGGAGGACACCGATGCGGCTCGCGAGGGGCCCGTCACTCGACCGCGCTTTGTCTTTGACGGGGGAATATCTTCATGCAGGCGCACCAGGAATCGTTTCCCGTTGACCTCGACGTCGAACCGGCGAGCCTCCGTCAACCCATCGGCAGCCTCAGGCTCAGGCTGTGGGGACCCAACCATCCCCTGGAGATGATCGTCGAGCCAGGTGGTAGTCACTTTAGCTTCCCGGAGCGCGTCGGACCTCAGAACGGTCTCGATTAAGGGAATCGTCGTAGGCACGCCTTCGATCCGGTACTCGCGCAAAGCTCGAAGCAATCGGAGCCGTGTCCGTTCCCGGTCGACGTCCCAGGCAATGACCTTGGACATGAGCGAGTCGTAGCTGCCCGGCATCACGAACCCTTGATAGACGCCACTGTCTACCCGCACCCCTGGCCCGCCGGGCTCGACGTAGCGGGTGATCAGTCCGGGTCCGGGGGCAAAGTTCCGGGCCGGATCCTCGGCATTAATGCGGGCCTCGATGGCGTGTCCTCGTGCTTCGATCCGAGTTTCGGCAGGTCCACCCGACGCCAGTCTGATGCTCTCGCGCACCAGGTCGAGCCCGGTTACCTGCTCTGTCACCGTATGCTCGACCTGAATGCGAGTGTTCATCTCCAGAAAGTAGAACTGACCCGGTTCGATGTAGAGGAACTCTACTGTGCCGACCCCGACGTATCCGATGGACGCGGCACAGGCCCGCGCAGCCTCGAGCAGATGGCCGCGGTCCGACGGTGGAAGTCCGGGCGCGGGTGTCTCTTCGATCAGCTTCTGCCTCCGCCGCTGTACGGAGCAGTCGCGTTCACCCCACGCGACGACGGTGCCCTCGATGTCGCCGGACACCTGAACCTCGATATGGCGCGCACGCGGAAAGTAGCGCTCCAGATAGACCTCGGCGTTGTGAAAATAGGTCTCCGCCTCCCGCGCGGCACGGTCCAGTGATTCAGCCACCTGCTCCGCTGACTCGACCAAACGAATCCCGCGGCCACCTCCACCGCCTCCCGCCTTGATCAGGACCGGTAGTCCGTGCTCTCGCGCAAAGCGCTCCGCCTCACTGAGGGAGGTCACCGCTCGGGAGGTGCCGGGTACCACCGGAACCTCCACGCTTGCAGCCGTCTCACGAGCCTCGATCTTGTTTCCCATGCGTCGAATAGCTTCGGGAGATGGGCCAATGAACGTGAGGCCTGCCGAAGCCACCCTCTCTGCGAAGGCAGCGTTCTCAGCCAGAAACCCGTACCCCGGATGGATGCCGTCAGAGCCCGAGTCGAGACCGACACGAATCAGCTCTTCCACGTTCAGATAACTCTCCGGAGCTGGTGGTGGACCGATGCGGTAGGCCACGTCGGACTCCCACACATGTGGCGCTTCCCGGTCGACGTCCGAGTAAACCGCTACCGAGGTGATGCCCATCTCTCTCAGTGTCCGAATGATGCGCCGGGCAATCTCGCCTCGGTTTGCCACCAGGATTTTTCGCACGTTGGCCGCTGTCCCCCCCGCTATGTCCGACGCTTCGACTCCTGCGCCGCCGGCGCCTGCCTCGGCTCAAAGTTCAAGATAATGTAGCAGTCTATTGGTGACCGTTGATTTCCTTGATGTGCCTGGGCCGGTGCAACTGAGCGCTGAGGCCTACCATCTGAGCCACTGGATTCGACCATGCTGAGCCGCCACCGTGCCTTGGTGCTCCCGACGCTGCTCGGGATCTTTGTCTTCGCGCTGTACATCTTCACCTTCGGGAACGACCTGCAAGGCAACGGAGACACTCTCCTGCGCTTCCAGACCACCCAGGCCATCATGACCACCGGCTCGGTGTTCGTGCATCATCCGGAGTGGTACGACGAGCGCATGGTCAGTGCCTACCACCGCCCTCCCGTTACCATCTACGATCCCGGCCAGATCTTCGCCATGATCCCGCTCTACATCGTCGGCAAAGTCCTGGCGCATCACGTGACCGGAGACTACCGCTACACGCCGATCTACACCACCCATATGCTCGACGACATCTTCGGTGCGCTGGCCACGGTGCTGTTCTTCTTTATCGCCGTACGCCTCGGGTACTCCAGACGGGTGTCGGTAATTCTGGCTCTCATATACGCCTTCGCCTCGGTCGCCTGGCCCGATGCCGAGAGCATGCTCGAGCACACGGAGGTCACCTTCTTCCTCCTGCTGGCGGTGCTCCTGACCCTAAAGTTTGTCCAGACGGGTCACCGGAAGCGTCGATGGCTCGGGCTGTCGGGCCTCTCCATCGGCTGCGCCTTCCTCACCCGGTATGACACCGGGGTGCTGTTGCCGCTCATCCCGCTGTACGCGGCAGCGACCAGGATGGCGCTGCGGCAGCCGATTCTGCATCCCGTGGACCCGCGCTATCCGAGTCAGCCGGCCGACACTCCGTGGTCGATCCTTCGACGGTCGTGGCGTGACCGGACGCTGGTCAGGTCGATCCTGGAGGACTGGATCGCCTATGTCGGCGGCGTCATACCCGCCTTCGTGGGCGCCGCGGCATGGAACTATGCCCGGTTCCAGTCGTTCACCAAGACCGGCATTCCGGCAACCTTCGGAGAGCCCATTCTCCGAGGCCTGTCGGGTCTCGTGCTCAGTCCCGGCAAGGGCATCCTGTGGTACATGCCCATCATCTTTGCCCTGCCCTTCGTGGTGCGACAGTTCTACCGTCAGCACAAGCTCATCACCGGGTTCTTCGGAGCGATCGTGCTCGTCGAGCTGCTGCTGTTCAGCACGGTGATCTACTGGCACGGTGACCCCGCCTGGGGACCCCGATATATTTACTCGGCCACCCCCTTCCTGGTCTTTCCGCTGGGGATCATCCTCGAACGATGGAGCCAGCTCCAGCGTCTCGCCAGGTGGTCGTTCGTGGGCTTGGTGGCTCTCAGCTTTTCCGTGCAGCTCGTGGGCGTGGTCTCACCTCAGTACCGGTTTTGGTATCGGGAGATTCATGCCCAGCTCGCTGCTCATCAAGGTTTCAACTGGGGTCCGAAGTACGGCCACTTCTGGTACTACTACTACTGGGACCTGAACCGGAACCCCATCCTCGAGGGCTACGAAAACCTCTATCAGATCACGGCTCTCAGACTATTTGGGCAGCAGCAGTACGACCTGACGGCCACCCCCATCCCGGCCGGGATGCACATGGACCTGAGCAATCCAAACAACAACTACGAGATCAACAACTACAACCTCTGGTGGCTGGGAGTGCGCACTCCCTTCATCGGAACGCACAAGGATGCAGCCCTGGCATTCCTGTGGTTTCTCCTAGCCGTATTCAGTGGCGCTCTCATGTGGAAGGAGCTCAACTACAGCGGAATCGCGTCCAACCGGGTGGTGGTGGAGCTTAAGCGACGCCCGGCTTAAAGTGGTGTGACCGGGCCGGGCATGACTCCCACCTGGACACAGGATTCGAGTGGCACGCCTCAGCTCGCCGCCTGACGTCGCTCAGCCGGGACCTCTCGTTGAGCGGCCTGTGCCGTGCGCCCGCCCCGCATGAAGCCGGCTGCAATGCCGGCGGCCAGCAGGCAGCCCACGGCGACCAGCATCGCCGGCCGCATGCCGTTCAGAAACGCCTGGTCGAAGGCCTGCCGGAACAAGTGGGCGATGAGCCGGGCTGCCTGAGGCGGAGTGCCGGCCGGAAGGTGGGCCGCGGGTGTTTGTCCCGACCCAAATCGCTGACCGCCTCGACTGGCGGCCTCGAATCCGGCCAGGAACCGGGCACGATATGCCGCCGGCACATGGACGGCAACGGCCCTGGCTTGCACCACGAGGTTGGAGGCCACGGCGTTTCCGAGAATCGCTCCTCCGACCGCTCCTCCTAGGGCCTGACCCACCTGCCTGATGGTGTTGAGGAAGCCCGAGGCTGACCCCGCCATCTGGGGGCGTACATCTCGCATTGCCAGAGTCACCATGGGGGCAAAGGTGCATCCCATACCCAGGCCGGAGACCACCAGTGGGATGGTGAGGTCCCACGACGTGTCCGACAGAGAAAGAGCACGGACTACCAGTGCCATGCCCAGCGCAAAACACGTACTGCCGAACATCAGAATGTACTTCCCGTTGATCTTGTCGGACAGCCGGCCGGCGAATCCTGCCGTGAAGAGAGACGTTGCCGACATCGGAATCAGCGTGAGCCCGGCGTGGACCGCGGTGAAGCCCAGCACGGACTGCAGGAAGATCGTCAACGGCAGAAAGACGCCCAAAATCGCGTATGACACGGACGCGGATACCACGTTCGCGACGGAGAAATTGCGGTCGGAGAAGAGAGCGAGCGGCAGCAGCGGCTCGCGCTTGCCCCGTTCCAAAGCCACAAACGTGACCAGGAGAACGAGCGAGTACACCAGCAGACTATAGATGCTGATCACGCTCCAGCGCGTGGAGCCGATCGAGAAGCTGCCAAACGTGGCGATCGGCCCCCAGTTGAATCTCTGGCTTTCTATCAGAGCGAAGACGCCCAGGAAGAGTCCGATAGAAGCCAGTGCCACGCCGGTGATATCCAGCTCGTGCCGGCGATGGGATTGGACCTCCGGCATGAGCAATATCGCGGCCCCGACCGCGATCACGCCGATGGGCACGTTGATGTAAAAGATCGCCCTCCAAGACGCCGTGGTCACCAGGAAACCGCCAAGCGTCGGTCCGACAACGGCCGCGAACCCTCCGACCGCACCCCAAACCCCGAAGGCCGCGCCCCTGCGTTCCGGAGGAAAGATGCTGGTGATGACGGCCAGGGTCTGTGGAGTCAGCATGGCGCCCCCCACCCCCTGAATGATCCGAAAAATGATGAGCTGGGTGGAGCTCTGGGCGAAGCCGCAGGCTGCCGAAGACAGCGTGAAGAGCACCAGCCCGACGATAAAAAGCCGCTTGGGCCCGAGCATGTCCCCGAGGCGTCCGGTCGTGATAAGCAGTACCGCATAGACCAGGATGTAGGCGTTGAGGATCCACAGAATCTGGTCGAAACTGGCGCTCAGCCCTTTCTCCATCGAGGGAACAGCGATGTTGACGATGGTGGTGTCGAGCAGGATCATGAAGAACCCCAGCGTAGCACCAGCAGGACGATCCAGGGGCTGGCCTTGATTCGTGGTGCAACGAGCTGCGTCGGGGGCTGCTGACTCACCGGCGACTCCCAGCATCAGATGAACGGTCGATGGTGCCTCGAAAGAGACGTACCGTGATCGCGGTATCACCCCCGACGATCGCCGGCCACTGTCGCCGCTCTTGATTCATGCTCTCATGACAGCGAAGGGTGAAAGACTAACCGACAGAATGAATCGCCATGGCTCGACATCACACCCTCTCTACAGTCCTCATCCCACTCTTCGCGCTGTCGTTTCTGGCATCCTGCTCTCTGCTGCCGTCGTCGGGATCGGTTCCCACGTGTGGCTGGACGACGTCGATTCCATCCCATGGTGACAGGCTCTGCACGGAGTCATACTCGCTCTTCCGACGGCTGACTTTGGACGAAGCGACCGGGAATGACGCTGCTGTGCACCGCCTCGTGACGTCGCCCGTGGTCGCTAGGCGGATCATCGCCTATGGCCGCCGGCTCCGCTCTCGAGGTTTGCGGTCACTCCAACCGGCAACCACTCTGCTTCTAACCGCTCGTGGCGCAAATCAGATCCTGGCATCCGGCGACCTCAAGGGCCAGACGAAGCACGGAAAGATCGACCTCGAGGAGGTGATCCGCATCCGTTTCGATAGCGGGCGCCCCCGCGTCGTCGGCGATATTCCTTTCGAAGAGTGGTAGCGGAACTCTGCATGCCGGATCGTGACTAGAGGGTCATAGGCGGCGACAACACATCGACTTCGATCGATTTGTAACCGGTTTCAGGATTCGGGTTAATTCGGACGGTGCGGCGAGATCGAGGTCAGAAGCAGTTCTGTGCCACGAGACCTCGCTGATATTGCAAGGTCTGACCCCGGTGCTGCTCCGACCACCGCGTCGGGGCTATGAGCAGGCTCTGTAACTACCCTTCGTGCGGCCCATACAGATCATCCCCTCCCCTCTCGGGACACTTACACTCCCCGAGTATGCGCGTCTGTTAAGCTGTCCTAGTCGCTGGAACAAGTACCGGTATCGGTTACATTTGACATCCTAGTGAAGGGAGGTGCTGCAGGAAAAGACCTCAATCCGTAGGCTGCACCGGGACGTGCCTGAGACGCCCATAATCTCTCTCTATCTCAATGCCACCGACATCAGTCGAAAAGGAGTTTGTTTTGCCAGCACAATCCCTGGTACGAACGGCGTGCGCCCTCGGTCTGATGGCAACCGTCATGGTCCTCACGCCGGCATTCGCCGCGGCCGCAGCTGCGCCACGAGCGGGCATGAAGGCTCCGACGTCACGGACGTTGGATACTTCAACCCGGTTCTTCATCCCGCCGCCCGATTCTGGGGCGATCCAACAAATGTTTCAACTCTTGCGCGCCCGTGATGTGAAGGATGCCAAACTCCTGGCCTCGATGGAAGCAACGCCACGAGCCGTCTGGTTCACTGGTGGAACTCCTCAGCAGGTGCGGGCATCAGTCCGGAAGACGATGGCCGAGGCCTTCTTCGAGCGTTCCGTTCCGGTCTTGGTGGCATATGACATCCCAGGACGGGACTGCGCCCAGTACTCAGCCGGCGGAGCGCTAACCCTGACGGACTACGAGGCCTGGGTCAGCGCGTTTGCCGCGGGCATCGGCAAGGGCAAGGCAGTTGTCATCCTCGAACCTGACACTCTTGGCCTTCTTCCGTCGAGCTGCGGCGGCCCGAGCACCAACTATCCGTTCACCGACACTGACCGGTACGCCGAGCTCAACTACGCCGTCAACGCTCTTGAGCAAGATCCTCAAGCCAGTGTCTACCTCGACGGCACGCACAGCGCGTGGCTCAACGTCGGCACGATCGCTCAGCGGCTGGTCACGGCGGGCGTCCAGAACGCTCAGGGCTTCTTCCTCAACGTGTCCAACTATCAGTACACGCCCAACCTGATCAAGTACGGGACATGGATCTCCGACTGCATCACCTACGCGACGGTGGTGTCGCCCGGAAATTACTCCTGCCCGGACCAGTACTGGAATGGCGGGCCACCAAGCTGGTCCGGCGTTTCGTTGAGCCCCTATGGACAGTGGAGCGATACGGCCACCGAGGCCGACCTCAATACCTCGGGCGAGGATGCCCGCTATGCCCAAATGTTGGGCACCACCAATCCGACTACCCACTTTGTCATAGACACCAGCCGTAACGGTCAGGGTCCCAACAGCATGCAGGCGTATGGCAATTCGCCGTACGATCAACCCTCTGCCGTCGTCAGCACGCTGGCGTCCGGCAACTGGTGCAATCCTCCGGGAGCCGGCCTTGGATTGCCTCCGACGGCCAACACCGGAGTTAATCTTCTGGACGCGTATCTCTGGGTCAAAACGCCGGGCGAGTCAGACGGTCAGTGCGACGCCGCCGGCGGTGCTCGCGCATGGGACTATAGCATCTACACGGAGCCCGGCTGGCCTACCACCACTGCTGCCCAGGCCCAGTTTGATCCGTTGTGGGGGATGGTCGATCCTGCGGCCGGAGACTGGTTCTCGCAACAGGCGCTTCAATTGGCTCAGAACGCCAATCCGGCACTTAGCTGGCCGCCGATGGGCTGGCGGGGCCACCATCATCATCACCGTTAGGCTTCCAGACTGACCAAGGCTTAAGGGAAGCCCAGCCTCGATCGAGGCTGGGCTTCCCACTTTGACTCCGCTTCACAGAATCGTCAGGACGCCCATCCAGCGTTCAACGTCTCCGGCATTATGCCGACCTCCGACCCCAAACCTGCTTCTGTGTAAGCGGGAGGCCAACGGCCTGAAGGCCTGTACTACGGGGATGGAGCGTTGTCAAGTAG
>DASRCF010000001.1:0-5310 GCA_035653255.1 Chloroflexota bacterium | reverse complement strand
CCAGCTGGTGCTCTGAGAACGGTGGATACCGGCTCGGCGCCAGCTTCCACGACGTCTATGCCTGCGGGCCACCCACCGGTCCCGCCGACCCGTTTGATACAGCCGGATTCCAGTGTGTCGAGCTGAGCGAGCGCTTCATGTGGGTCGTCAACGGTCAGGTGGTACCCTTCGTTCCCGATGGCCGCGACTTCGTCAGCCTGGGCCACTCCGAATTGAACATCCCAGTCGGCTCGCCCGCTCCCGGCTCGCTGCCTGCCCCCGGAGATATCGTCAGCCTCTGGGGTGGCAGCAAGGCCAACCAATACGGGCATACCGCCGTCGTGACATCGGTCGACGTCGACGGTAACGGCGACGGCTCCATTCAGCTGATGGAGGAGAATGGCAATTCCAACGGCTGGGACGAGATCGAGGTCTCTAACTGGAGAGAGACGTACGGCGATCCCAACTACGGCGGCGGAATCTTCTACTACACCCACGTCGACTGGCTGGAGCTGGCCCAGTCATCCTCGGGACAGGCGGGACTTGAGTACGCAGTCACCGACCTCGGTCCGGAGGCGTCGGCCAGCGGTCTCAACGACTCCGCCACGGTCGGCGGCGTCACCCGGCAGAGCATCGAGCGAATCTCCAGCAGCCCGAAACCCTTCCTCTATCATCAAGGCCGGCTCGACGTGGTCGCCAATCCGAGGCGGGACGCGACCGGCGCGGTGGTCAACGGCATAAACAACAGCGGCGCGATGCCGGTGTCGGTCGCCTACGGTCGCTACAACCATGCCGCGTTTACGCTCACCAGCATCGGCGGCACGGCCTGGCACCAGCTGCCGAAGCCGGAGGGCTTCGAGGTGCCGATGACTGCAGGAATCAACTCCCGTGGTGACGTGGCTGGATGGTTTGCCCAGACGAAGCACTCCCGCACCTCCGTCGGAGCCGTGTGGGTGCACCAGGGCAGGGGTTACTGGACCCGGTTGCTGTACGCCAACCGGTACTTCGCCAATCCCAAGGTCTATCACAGCGATACTCAGGGCGACGCCATCGGCACCGAGACGCTGCGCGGCCAGATCTATGCCGTATACTGGGCGCCGTGGGGCAAGGCCTACCGCCTGCCGCCGCTCGCCGGGGGGGACGAGCTGGGAAGCCCCAACGCTCTGCAGGTTCAGATCAAGGGAAAGAATCGGCTGCTGACCGTCACCGGCCGTTCCGTTTCGGATAACGGCATGATGCAGGCCTGTGAATGGCAGATTTCGATCTCAGGTCACTCCTTTCACATCTCGGTGCCTACGGCCGTCGGGCCCGCCCCGTCCACGGGCTCGAGTGCCGGCATGGGTCTCAATTCGAGCGATTGGATCGTCGGCGACGTCAAGCAGTCAGACGGCGCCAAGCGCGCCTTCCTCTGGCGGCCTGGATACGGCGAGGTTGACCTCGACAGCCTGCTCGATCCGTCGAGCGGATGGAGGGTCGTGAGCGTCCGCGGAATCAACACCGCCGATCAGATCGTGGCCGAGGGCTACCAGGCCGGGTCCGGGTCGTCGAAGCACCTCCACTCCCTCCTGCTCACGCCCACGACGAAGGGTGGCTAATGTTCAACGTTCAATGTTCAACGTGGATGTGGCGCCAGTCCGGCTAAGCAAAGAGATCCTGCCGGCGTTGGTGGCACTCTTCGTGATTCGGGCAACCTCTATTTGACGGGGGAGCAAGAAGGGCCTGCGAGGCCCGGTTCGTCGTCGCGAACGTCACCAGGGCTTCGACGTTCACCTCCGCCTGCGTGGCTAGGTCTTGCCAGGGGACCGACACGTGGCCCGGTGGAACGTCTGCAGCCTCTGATGTCGAGTCATGATCGGGCATAGCTCAGAGATGATCACAGTTATGCTCGGACCGGAGCTGAGGTTGACCGGTCCCTGAATGGTGGCCATATGGACTTGACTCGCCTCGCGTGGCGGCTGCGGATGCTGACCGCCCGGAGGAGCCAAGACGAGTAGCGCACCAGCTGGATCAGCGGCCACTTCATAGGAAGGTGACTCCTTGTATCCCCACTATTCACGACTTCCCCTGACGACTCAACCCCTCGTAGTCGCCGACGAGGAGGCGAAATGGCGCTTCGTCCTCGTCAATTGACGGGAACCGGCCCACCGGCTCAAAGAAGCGGTTGTCGCTCTGGTCGTCGTTGACCAGCGACACCTCGCCGACCAGCACTCGCTCCCTCTCACCCCAAAACGAGTGATAGCACCGCGGCCTGAGGGTGATGCTCTCGCCGGGGGTGAGGAGTAGTGTCGAGCCGGGATCGACCACCTCCCACCGGCCGTCGATCTCAACCGTCACTGAATCGGACCCCCTTTCCCCGTCGGGGGTCGAGGAATACACCTGCACCGCCAAATTCCCGCCTCCGCGGTTGATAATATCCTCCGTCTTGGTCCAATGGAAATGCAGGGGCGTGACCTGTCCCGGATCGACGATCATGGCCTTCTCGGCATACAGCTTTCCGCGACCCTGGGCCAGCTCGCCAGCTGTGCCGTTCCTCAGAGTAAAGAGCAGCAGCCCACGCTCCCGATAACGACCCGAGCCGAAGTCGGTGACGTCCCAGCCCATGCCCAGTTCAACAATCTGCGAGGAGGCGTCCAGCCGCCGTTCCCAATCGGCGGGCGACCAACCGGCGAAGGGTGGCAGCATGAATCCCCGTCGATCGAAAAACTCGGCGGCGTCCCTGATAATTCGATTGATCTCTGACCGTCTCGTGTTTGCACCTCGGGGCTTGGGGATCGTGGCGTCGCAGAAAAGGGGGGTGACCAAGGGCCTGCATGGACTTATACCGCAAGGCATGGAGCACCGACGAGTCGGCCCGCCGCTACGAGCGCTCGCGCCCGGGGTATGCGGCGGAGGCGGTCGAGTTCCTCCAGTCGACGCTCGGCATCGGCCCCGGTGTCAGGGTGCTCGACATCGGCGCCGGGACGGGGAAGCTGACGCGGCAGCTGGTCGAGACCGGCGCCGCCGTCACGGCGGTCGAACCCCTGGACGAGATGCGACGCCATTTCTCGACCATTCTGCCGGGTGTCCCCATTCTGCCCGGAACGGCCGAATCCATTCCTCTGCCCGATCACTCCTTCGACATCGCCGTCTCCGGTCAGGCATGGCACTGGTTCGAGCCCTATCCTGCCGCCCGCGAGGCCGCTCGCGTGCTCGTTCCCCGAGGCCGCCTGGCACTGCTCTGGAACGAGCATGACGAGAGCATCGAGTGGGTGAGGGAGCTTTCCGCGCTCCGGACCCGAGCGAGGCTCAAATCACCGAGCCACGTTGAAGGGAGCTGGCGCCGGCCGTTTGCCGAGGATTCCAGCTGGAAGCCATTGGAGGCGGTTCGCTTCAGGCACCTTCACCGCCTGTCTCTAGATGCTCTGGTCGAGCGGGTGCTCAGCTCCAGTGTCTTCGCGGCGCTACCGCCCGACGAGCAGCGGCAGGTCGACGCCGAAGTCCGTGCGATGCTGGACCATGATCCTGCGACGCGTGGACGGCAGGAGGTGGACCTACCATATGTAACCGAGGTCCACTGGACCGCGCGTCTCACGTGACAAGACAGAGTTGCTCCCTTGTCGAGCAGCTCGGAAGAGTCTGGCGTCCCAGACCATCGCTTCTTAGGTGCGCGTGGTCAGACCGGGGATGAAGCCGATGGCTCGGGAGGAATGGCGCCGCATGCCGGCGGGCTCCAGCGGAGCGAGATCCAGCAGGGCGTACTCGTAACAATTCAGGATGCGGGTCCGCCCCAGCATCGTCTCGCGTCGCTGTCCACAATAGAGATGGCTATGGCCGTGGAGGACCACGCGGGGCTGATACCGGTCGACGGCACTGCGGAGGGCGAGAAAGCCCTGGTGACAGGGATCGTCATGGTCATTGCAGCCCAGCGGAGGGGCATGGGAGACGATGACGTCAAGGGTGCTCAAGCCCCGCGTTGCCCTGCGCACCTCGCGCGCCATCTCCCGTTCGCTGTACTGCACCTCACCACGGTTGTAGCGTCTGCACCCTTCGAATCCGACGATCGTCAACCCGCCTCCAGTCCATGCCTTCCGGGAGAGATCGTGGAACCCGGCGTAGGTGTCGCGCCGGCCGTCGTGGTTGCCGCGCACGAAGAGCACCGGCCGGCCGAGCGATGTCCCCAAAAAATCAAGGTACTCGGGCGGAAGGTCTCCGCAGGAGATCACCAGGTCGACTCCCGCCCAGCGGCCACGGTCGAAGTGGTCGTAGAGCGCCGGAGCGATCCGGTCCGAGATGGCGAGAATCCTCAAGGAAGCTTTAGAAACCTCTGGAACGCGGTTCCGGTCTAGCCGGTCTCGCCCGTCCTTAAAAGGCGGGATATACTATCGAACTGTACCAGGAGAGCCCCCGCGAGATGAGCCCCAAGCGGTCAAGGACACGCCATCCACGGTCCTACGAAGAGGATGCCAAGCGGCTGAAGGTCCAGCGGCGCCACTCGCTCGGACTGCACCCGATCCCGGTCAACCGGGTAATCGGCAGCGCCGGGAAGCCTGAGCAGCTGGATGAGGACTTCAAGCCGCTTCTGCCCGGATGGGCTCAGCACCGCTTTCAGGGGGTGCTCCGTGCGGCGAAGGCGGGCTATGAGTTCCAGCCCATCTCCGTCTACAAGCTGCACGACTTCTACTACGTGGAGGATGGCCACAATCGTGTGGCCGCGGCAAAGGAGTTGGGCCAGATCTGGATCGACGCCTACGTCTCGGAGGCGCTTCCCAAGGCCGAGGGAGAGGAGAACCTGCTCTATTACGAGCGCAAACACTTCGAAGAGCAGACCGGCCTGACGCGTATCATCCTCAAACAACTGGGCCGCTACGGCGTCTTGCTCGACATCATCCGCGCGTACTCGGTCCTCCTCTCCACCCAGCTTGGCCGTGAGGTGGATGCATTGGAGGCGGGCAAGGTCTGGTTTCGGGAGGTCTACGTTCCCAAGGCGGCAAGCATCCGCAGGTCACATCTGCGCCGGGTGCTGAGGCGACAGACGGTGGGCGATATCTTCTTCGAGATTCTCGAGCTCCAGCGCGAGCGCAGCCGGACGCGAGGCCGAGCCATCACCTTCGACGAGGCGTTCGAGCAGTATCTCGAGAAACATCCACCGGCCCTGCCGACCCGAGTGGTGACGAAGGGTCTGGAAGCTGTCAAGGCAGGTCCACTGCCCATCGGCTCACGCTCTATGCCTCCGGAGGCGGATCCGCTCCCCTTCGACAGCGAACACGCCGGGTCCGGATAGCAGGCCGTGCTGCCCTCGACGGCCGACCTCGAAGCCTACAAACGAGAGGTGGTGGAGGTGGTCGTGAAGCG